>CAMCTC010000040.1 GCA_945878355.1 Bordetella parapertussis
CTAGCCCAAGTTTGTCAAATTTCCGCCTGATTCGGACGTTTTGGCCCTAAAAACGCTCGTAAGTCCATGATTTTATTAGAGCGTACCTGAAAAAGTGAAATGTAGTGCCATAATATTTTAACAAAAACGAGCACAAGGCCTTGTTTTGATGCAGCATCGGCAGATGTTCATCCGTTGCACCCGAACGCGCAGCCGAAGCTCCGGCGAGCCCTACGTCACCTACCGTCTCGTGCAGACCGCCCGCGTGGGTGGAGCGGTCAAACAGACCACCCTGCTCAACCTGGGCAGTCACTTCGATCTGCCCCAGGATCAATGGTCTGCGCTGGCCTTGCGCATCGATGAGTTGCTGCGCGGCCAGGCCTCCTTGCTCGATACGACATTGTCCGAAGATGGATTGGCCCTCGCGCAACGCTACGCAGCGCAGTTGATTGCCTTGCAGCCCTCGGCGGCGATCTTGCCTTCGCCCGGCCCTGCTGATCGGGGCGACTGCGTTGGCGGCGAGCCCGGCAGATTCCAGGAGGTCGACCTCGATTCCATCGAACTGGTGCGACCGCGCAGCGTGGGCGTCGAGCATGCGGCGCTGTCGGTCATGCGCGAGTGCGGCTTCGAGGACAAGCTCAGCGCCCTGGGTTTGAACCGTCCGCAGATCGCCGCCGCCGTGGGCAACGTCATCGGGCGCATGGCCCACCCGGGCAGCGAGTTGGCCACTCACGACTGGCTGCGCCAGCGCTCGGGCCTGGGCGAGTTGATCAATTTTGACTTCGAGGCGATGGACCTCAACCGCCTGTACCGCGCATCGGACGCCCTGCACAGCCACCGCCAGGCCTTGCAGGACCACCTGTTTGCCCAGGCGCAGTCGATCTTCGGATTCGCCCAGACCGTCACCCTGTATGACCTGACCAACACCTACTTCGAGGGCCTGGCCACGGGTGCGCGCAAGGCCGCGCGCGGTCACAGTAAGGAGTGCCGCAGCGACTGCCCGCTCGTGACCCTGGCCATGGCGCTGGACGCCAGCGGCTTCGTGCGCCGCACACAAGTCTTCGCTGGCAACGCCGGCGAACCCGCAACGCTCAAGGACATGCTCACCGGCCTGGGCACCGCGCACGGCGCGACGGTGGTGATGGACGCGGGCATCGCCACCGCGGCCAACCTGAAATGGCTGCGCGCCCAGGGCTTGCACTATGTAGTGAAGTCGCGCCTGCGCGAGCGCCAGTTCGACCCCGCGCTGGCCACCGAGGTGCAGACGGCCGGCCAGACGACCGTCAAACTCCAGCGCGTCATCGATGATCAGGGCAACGTGCTGCTGTACTGCCACTCACCTGCACGCGAACAAAAAGACCGCGCCATCGACGCTGCAAAGGCCGCCCGCTTCGAGGCGGTGTTGACCAAGTTGCAAGCTGGGCTGAGCAAGCCTCGCGGCACCAAGGACTTGGGCAAGATCATGGAGAGAATCGGCCGGGCCAAGCAGCGCTGGTCGCGCGCCGCACAGCATTACGAGGTCGAGGTCACCAAGGACGACACCGGCAAGCAGGTAAAAAATATCACCTGGAGTAAGCATATAAAGCCTGGCAGCGCGGCCATGCATCCGGGCGTGTATTGCCTGAGAACAACGCTGGTCGATCTGGATGACGCCACGCTGTGGCGCTCCTACACGATGCTCACCGACCTGGAGTCAGTGTTGCGCTCGCTCAAGACAGACCTGGGTCTGCGACCGGTCTTCCACCAGGTCGATCGCCGGGTCGAAGGCCACCTGTTCATCAGCGTGCTGGCCTACCATTTCGTGCACATGCTGCGCTTGAGGCTCAAGGCGCAGGGTATCGACGACAGTTGGTCCACCTTGCGCGAGACCCTGGCGGTCCAGCAGCGCGTGACCACCACCCTGCAGCGGCGCGACGGGCGCGCCGTGCATGTGCGCAAGGCCACCCGGCCTGAGCCGCGCCACCAAAAGATCAGCGCGATCCTCGGCATCGCCCCCAACCCCGGCGGCACGCATCGCGTGCTGGTCTAGCGCCACTGCGCTGCCAAGTTGCTGGTGCGCTGCGCGGCGCGGCGCTACACAAATGTAGTGCCATACACGCAGATTTTTGACTTCAAGTTTTTGATTTAAAACGGATTTGTAGTGCCTTATGACAAAGATTGGCTAGGTCATACTCGCAGTGATTCAAGTGTGGCCACGGGCCTCGCCCGCCGTGCCGAGATCAACGGCGCCTTTGCCGCGCATCTCCGCGCCTTCAGGTGCGGGCCGGCTGCCTACCATTTGCCTGCCGCGCCGCGTCCTGCCTGCGGCCAACCCACGGAGGCAAGATGCTTTCAAGACTGATCTACGCAAGCGAAGCGACTGAAGCGCTGAACCCCGAAAAGGTGGAGACACTGCTCGCCCAGGCCCGCAGCCACAACGAGCGGCGCGACATCACCGGTATGTTGATCTTCAACAGCCGTTGTTTCCTGCAGGTGCTCGAGGGCGACCGTGAGCCTCTGAACGACCTGTACGGCCGCCTGACGCACGACACGCGCCACCGCCGCCTGCTGCTGCTGGGTTTCGAGACGATCGGCGAGCGCCTGTTTCCAGGCTGGAGCATGGGTTTCGCGGCGGCGGATGCCTCGCAGCGCATCGAGTATCTGCGCTTCGGCGCCACCAGCCAGTTCGACCCTTACCGCCTGACCGGCCCGGCCGCGCTCGGGCTGCTGACGAACTGGGGCCGCGCAGCCGCGTCGGCCGAGCGCACCAAGGGGCAAGCGACCTTGCAGCCGGTCGCGGCAGCCGGCTGATCAGCGCTCGCATTCGATCGAACAGGCACGGCATTCGGCTTTCGGCCCGGTGCTGCCGGTCGTAGCGTCCGCCTGTTGGCATCGAGGCGAGATCAGTCCGGCGGGGGGCTGACCGGAGCAGTCGCACGGTCGATGTTGTCTTCGCAGCTAACCCTCGCTGAGTGCCGCAGGGATCAGCTTTCTACCCAAGCAACTCCACCGGCGGCGTCAGCGCGAGACCCTTTGCGCGCTTGGCCAGTCGCTGGTCGAATGTCGCGAATCCGGCAGCACGGGAACTACGCGCCAGGTGCAGCGCATCAGCGAAATCCAGGCCCTTGTCGAACGCATCGACCGCCACCAGGACCGCGTCGCGATCTTCGAGCGTGATGTGCTCGATGCTCGCCAGCGCGCGCAGCACGCGGGAAATATCCCTCGTTGGCAGTTCGTAGAACCCGCGCATCACCCATTCCAGTTCAAGCAACACGGTCACAGAGACGAACGATCGTTCGGCGAGTGCTGCGACGGCCGCCGGCCGTTGTTTGGCAGCCTGTGCATCGTCAGCATCATTGACGAAGAACCGTGCCAGCACGTTCGTATCAAGAGCCCTCATCGCTTGCCACGCTGCGAACGCGTCAACAGCGACGCAGGGTCGAAATCCTCCAGGCGGCGCGGAACGCCGCGTGCTGGCGCATTGACCAAGCCCGCCAGGCCGGTCATGTCGGCCGTCGCGACAGAACGTACGACGCGCAGTTTCAGCCCGTCAGGTTCTTCGAGCACCTCGATCCTGGCGCCTGCACCCATACCGAGCCGGCGCCGCATTTCGGCAGGCAACACGATTTGACCTTTGGAGGAGACTAGGACCGTCGCCATATGGGTTCCCGGATTGAACAACTCCATCATAGTTCGGCTTACATAGTAAGGCAAAGGTCGGCGACCCTGAGCTGACCTCGAAAATGGGACCAGCGGGTGCGCGGGCGCAACTCGGCGGAGCATTGACGCCGACTCATGCTTTGGTCAGCAGTTGAGCGCCGCTGACCTTGGCTGCACCCTTGTCAAAGGTCCACAGCGGCTGTTCTCCGGCCTGCGCGGCCAACGAGACATGAAGGCAGTCCGCGAAATCCGCCGAACCCTTGCGGAACAGTTGCAGCGCGACCTCGAGTGCCCGCTCCGATTCGAAGCTCAGTTCGGTCGCGGACAAGAGACTGGACAAGGCCATCAACACATCGTCCTTCCCGAATGCGAAGCCAGACCTCAGCACCCATTCCAGCGCCAACACCACGGTCACGGGCACGAACAGCGTCGAGCCCTCGGCAACGCATCGGCTGATGAGCCGCTTCGAGGCAGCGAGTTGCGCTGCGTCGTCCTGGACGATATAGCGCACCAGGACATTGGTATCGAGCGCCGGCATCAGCGCCAGGGATTCATCTGTTCGACGCTGACATGTTTGCCCTTGGGCGCCTTGAGCATGCCGGCCAGGTCGAGAATGGACTTGGTCTTTGCCCGGACGATGATGGTGCCATCAGGCATCGCTGACCAGACCAGGCGCGTGCCCGGCGTGGCATGGATGAGCGCCCGGATGTCGGCGGGCACGGTGGTCTGTCCCTTGGCGGTGATGGTCGACTCAGCCATGGCGAAACTCCTTACATCATCCATCATTGTAATGCGGACAAGTGAGTGTCAGCTGTTCAGCCAAGAAGGTCTTCAGCGGGCCGGTCAGCCGCGTCCAGGCACGCGGACTCGGCGCAGACTACCGACTCCCAAGTTGCTGCTTCGAGCCGCGAGCAGTCCCCCATCCCGTCAATAGGTTTCCAGATGCAGTCGGCCTTCGCGCTTGAGCGCGGCGCCCAGCGCGGCCCATTCCAAGCCGGCCTGCTCGGCCACGTCGCGCAACGCCATCACCACACCCTCTTCCATGCTCTTCAGGCCGCAGACATAGAAAAAAGTGTTTGGGTCTTCGAGCAGCGGCAGCAGATCGGCAGCGCGTTCGCGCATCAGGTCCTGCACGTAGCGCTTCGGTGCGCCCGGCGTGCGCGAGAAAGCGAAGTGGCTGTCGATGAAGTCCTTGGGCAGGTTCTGCAGCGGTCCGAAGTAAGGCAGTTCTTCCTGGGTGCGGGCGCCGAAGAACAGCATCAGCTTGCCGCCCTCGAACTTTCCCGAGACGCGCAGGCGTCGCCGCCACTCGGTCATCGCCCGCATCGGCGCGCTGCCGGTACCGGTGCAGATCATCACGATGTTCGACCGCGGGTGGTTGGGCATCAGGAAGCTGGCACCGAACGGGCCGATCACCGAGACCTTGTCGCCAACCTGCAGGTCGCACAAGTAGTTGCTCGCCACACCGCGCACCGGCCGGCCCTGGTGGTCATCGAGCACGCGCTTGACGGTCAGCGACAGGTTGTTGTAGCCCGGTCGCTCGCCGTTGCGCGGGCTGGCGATCGAGTACTGGCGCGCATGGTGGGCGCGGCCCTGATCGTCGACGCCCGGCGGCAGGATGCCGATCGACTGTCCTTCGAGCACCGGGAACGGCATCGCGCCGAAGTCCAGCACGACATGGTGGGTGTCGTAGTCCTTGCCCACCGCTGTGACCCGCGCATTGCCCACCACGGTGGCGGTGATGGACTTCTCGGCGGCCTTCGGACCGTAGAGATTGGTGTAGGCATGCGCCGCCGACCAAGGCGGCAGCGTCGCGCCGAAAGATGCCGAGCTGGCAGCGCCCTCGGCGACCACGTCGCCGGCGGCCAGCGCCGGCAGCGCTTCCGGCAGCGCTTCCGGCACCACGCCCGCTTCGACACCCGCCTCAGCGAGTTGCTCGGCGCTGAGTTCGGGCGGCAATTCGTCCCAGGTCAGCTGAACCTCGGGCGTGTAGGCCATCGCCCGTGGCAACGTGCGCCAGTTGTCGATAGAGCCCGTCGGACAGGGCGAGACGCAGTCCATGCACAGGTTGCACTTGGCGGCATCGACGACGTAGTTGCGGTCGTCGTGGGTGATCGCGCCGACCGGGCAGGTCGCTTCGCAGGTGTTGCAGCGGATGCAGATCTCGGGGTCGATCAGGTGCTGCTTGATCACGATGATTTCAGCAAGGGCGTTCATTCAACAGGCTCCGGGCGCGAGCGGCGCAGCCGCTTCAAGGGTGGGTCAATTGAATCGCACGTACTCGAAGTCGACCGGCTGGCGGTTGATGCCCATCACCGGCGGCGAGATCCAGTTCGCGAACTGCCCGGGCTCGACCACCCGGCCCATCAGGCTGGCGACAAAAGCGCGGTCGTCACCGCTGGGCAGCCAACTGTTGACCTTGGCGTTCCATTCGGCCTCGCTGACCACCCGTCCGTCCGGCGACACCTTGACGCCTTTGAGCGCGCCGATGTTGCGGTGGAAAGCCTTGTGCGGCACGGTCAGTTTGACGGGGATGCCGGCCTTCTCGAGCACCCGGTTCCAGCGGCCGACACCGGCCACCGAGTCCTTGATGTAGTCGTCGCGCAGCACCTCGTTGAGCGCGTTGAGCATCGGCACTTCCTTCTCGACCAATTGGTCGCCGCGGGCTTCCAGCACCTTGTAGGTCTGGCCTTTGAGCACATGGTCATCGCCGCGCTTGCTCTCCTCAAACCGGCCTTTCAGTCCCGAACTGTAGAAGATCGCCGCGTTGCTCGACTCGTCGGAGCCGAACAGGTCGATCGTCACGCTGTAGTGGAAGTTGATGTAGCGCTGGATCGTCGGCAGATCGATCACGCCTGCCGCGCGCAGCTTGGCCACGTCGTCGGTCTTCAACTCGTTCATCGCCTGTGCGGTGCGCGAGATCACCCGCGAGATACCGCTCTCGCCGACGAACATGTGGTGGGCTTCTTCGGTCAGCATGAACTTGGTGGTTCGGGCCAACGGGTCGAATGCGCTTTCAGCCAACGCGCAGAGCTGGAACTTGCCGTCGCGGTCGGTGAAATAGGTGAACATGAAGAAGCTCAGCCAGTCCGGCGTCGCCTCGTTGAAAGCGCCCAGGATGCGCGGGTTGTTGACGTCGCCTGAGCGGCGCTCCAGCAGGCCTTCGGCCTCCTCGCGGCCATCGCGCCCGAAATGCTTGTGCAGCAGGTAGACCATGGCCCAGAGGTGACGGCCCTCTTCGACGTTGATCTGGAACAGGTTGCGCAAGTCGTACATGCTGGGCGCGGTCAACCCGAGGTGTCGCTGCTGCTCGACCGATGCCGGCTCGGTGTCGCCCTGCGTGACGATGATCCGGCGCAGGTTGGCGCGGTGCTCGCCGGGCACGTCCTGCCAGGCTTTCTCGCCTTTGTGGTCGCCGAAGTGGATCTGGCGCTCGGCGTCACCCGGGCTCAGGAAGATGCCCCAGCGGTAGTCGCGCATCTTGACGTGGCCGAAGCTGGCCCAGCCCTGCGGGTCGACGCTGACCGCGGTGCGCAGGTAGACGTCCATGTCGGTCGAGCCGACCGGGCCCATGTCGTCCCACCAGTGGATGAAGTTGGGTTGCCACTGCTCGAGCGCGCGCTGCAAGGTGCGGTCTTCGCTGAGGTTGACGTTGTTGGGGATTTTGTCGCTGTAGTTGATCGCGGACATGTCGGTCTTCCGTTGCTGTTGGCTTCGGTGGATGGCTTGCGGTTGCGGCGCGCCACCCGGACTCGCGCCGCACAACTTCTCTGGTGATTTCTAGACTCGGTGCCAGTCGAACTGGGCCTTGTCGCCCTTGCCGTAGACCTTGAGCGCACCCTTTTCACCGACCGCGTTTGGACGCTGGAAGATCCAGTTTTGCCAGGCCGTCAGACGGCCAAAGACGCGGGTGAACATGTTCTCAGGGCCATTGAATCGCAGGTTGGCTTCCAAGCCGGTCAACGCGTCTGGCGACATCGCGACCCGCTCCTCGATCGCGATTCTCAGCTCGTCGGCCCAATCGATGTCGTCTGGGTTGCTGGTGACCAGGCCGAGCTTGAACGCCGCGTCGGCGTCCAGCGCCTGGCCGATCACGGCGTGCACGGCGGCCAGCGGCTGCGCTTCGTCGTAGAAGCGGCGGCCGAGCCGACTCTGGTCGGTGACCATCGGGTAGAGGCAGAAGTTGGCTTCGCTGACCGCGATCCTGGGCGTGCGGGTCGCATCGTCCGGCAGCATCAGCTGGTAGCTGCGGTCGCAGGCCAGCGCCAGCTCGAGCAGCGTGCCTGCGAAGCAAGAACCCGGCTCGACCAACGCAAACAGGCTGCGCGATGAAACATCGAGTCGGCTGAAAGTGCGACGCAACAGCCCGATGGTCTCCCGGACCAGCCAATGGTCCTGGTGCGCGAGCAGCGTGATGTCAAGCGCCAGCACCGCAGAAACCTCGCCTTCGGTCTTGATCAGCCAGGTGCCGATCTCGAGCTCGTTGGTGCGCATCTGCAGGATCGCGTCATCGAGCTCACGGCCCATCTGCAGCGGGTACCAGGCGGCGCCGGCAGCTTCGATCCCGGCGATGTCCTGGGGCTGCGTTGCCCCCGGGCCCTTGACCACGAAAGTGGCGACCCGCTTGGCGCGGTCGATCTCGACCGTGACGTGGTCGTAACGCAGCGCATCGGCCTCGTCGACACGCGCCAGCTTGGGCAGCGCGACACCCTTGGCATCGGCCGGCCGGTCGCTCGTCGCTGCCAGCTGCAGCGCGCGCTCCTGTACCTTGGCGGCGAACTGCGCCGGCTTGGCGATGTCATCGACCAGCCGCCAGTCCTTGGCTTTCTGGCCGCGCACGCCCTCGACGCTGGTGCAGAACAGGTCGGCCAGGTCATGGCGAACATGCTTCTTGTCGGTCACGCGGGTCAGGCCACCGGTGCCCGGCAGCACACCCAGCAGCGGCACCTCGGGCAGGCTGACCGCGCTGCTGCGGTCGTCGACCAGGATGATCTCGTCGCAGGCCAACGCCAGCTCATAACCGCCGCCAGCGCAAGCGCCGTTGACGGCGGCTAGGAACTTCAACCCACTGTGCTTGCTGGAATCCTCCAGCCCATTGCGGGTCTCGTTGGTGAACTTGCAGAAGTTCACCTTCCACGAGTGGCTCGACACACCGAGCATGAAGATGTTCGCACCGGAGCAAAACACTTTTTCCTTGGCGCTGGTCACGACCACGCTGCGCACCTCGGGATGCTCGAAGCGGATGCGGTTGATCGCATCGTTCAGCTCGACATCCACACCCAGGTCATAGCTGTTGAGCTTGAGCTTGTAGCCAGGACGCAGACCGGCGTTCTCGTCGAAATCGGCCACCAGTGTGGCCACCGGGCCGTCGAAGCGCAGCTTCCAGTGCCGGTACTGCGAGGGGTCGGTCTGGTATTCGACGCGGCTGGTGGTGCTCATGGCCCAATCTCCGAGGTGATTCGACGCAACATAGTGCTAGTTTTTTGTCACGATTCAAGAAGCATAGTGCATGAATTGGCACAAGTCAAGCCATCACACCCGCGACACACGGGTCGACGCCTTGTTCAAAAGGCACTTTATTGCCTGTTTCGACCGGCCAGATCACGCCGGCAGATGCAAGGCCTCGCGCACCAAAGTGCGCAGTGCCTGGAAGGTCGGCTCTAGCGGCGCGGCACTGGTGTCGAGCCTGAAGTCGGCTTGCGAATAGAAAGCTGCGCGCCCGGCCAGGATCTGGCGCAGGTCCTCCATCGCTTCCTTGCTCGCAGCCATGGGTCGCAAGTCGCCCTGCGCGGTAACGCGTTGCATGTGGTCTTGCGGGTTGGCCTGCAACCACAGCGTGGTGCAATGCGTGAGCAGCAGGTTGAAGGTCGCGGCATCCGACACCATGCCGCCCGGCGTCGCGATCACTGCCTCGGGATGGATCTGGATCGCTTCTTCGAGCGCTCGACGCTCGTAGCGGCGGTAAGCGTTCTGGCCGTATAGGCTCTGGATTTCACCGATGCTGCAGCCGGCAAATTTCTCGATCTCACGGCTGAGTTCGACGAAAGCAAAGCCCAGGTCGTCGGCCAGTCGCTGGCCGAGTGTGGACTTGCCCGCGCCGCGCAAGCCGATCAGCGCGATGCGCTGGCTACGCGGCCCGGCGCCGCTCGCGCCACCCTTGCCCAGCAAGTCACCAATCGCGATGCGCACCCGGCGCAACATGGTCTCATCGCAAGGCGTCAGCAATTCCCTCAGCAGCAACCACTCGGGCGATGCGGTGCTGACATCGCCGACCAGTTCGGCCAGGCTACATTGCAGCGCAACAGCCACCTGCTGCATGACCAGGAAGGACGCGTTGCCAATGCCGTATTCGAGGTTGGCCAGGTGACGCTCAGACACACCGGCAGCCAACGCCACGGCTTTGCGGGTCATGCCTCGCCTGGCGCGCAGGCGGCGCACACGATCGCCCAGCGCCAGCAGCGACGGGTTCTTGGGCCCGACGAGCGCTTCGGCGGCGACAACCGGCGGAGCCGGCAAGGTGGTGGTTGGTGAATACCCCGAGGAATGCATTATGTTGCTTGACATCGCGCAGGCACGACGCTACTGTTCGATGGATTGCACAATACTTCATATTTTTGAAAGCCGCAAGCTGGCGCGACAAGCCAAGCGTGAATCGCCGGATCGGCGCGTCGCCGACGCGCCAGCCCTCACGCCGAATGCCGCCAGCCTGCCCGCGACCGACCCTAGACCCGACAGCCGGAGCCTACGCACCATGACCAGCCCATCCGTGCCAGCCCCAGGCGAGCGCTTCAACTTCGCCCAGCACCTGATCGCGCGCAACACCAGGCATCCCGACAAGATCGCGTACATCGACGATGCAGGCCTGCTGCACTACGGCGAGCTCGCGCAAAGGGTTCGCGGCCTGGCCGCGGCATTGCTGGGCGCCGGCGTGCGTCGCGAGGAGCGGGTGCTGTTGCTGATGCACGACTGCAACGACTGGCCAGTGAGCTTTCTGGGCGCGCTCTACGCCGGCATCGTGCCGGTGGCCGTCAACACCTTGCTCACGGTCGACGACTACGTCTACATGCTGGCCCACAGCCGAGCCCAGGCGGTGTTGGTGTCGGCAGCGCTGTTGACCACGTTGCAGGCCGCGCTGGCGCAGGGCCCGCACGAGGTCAAGACCATCGTCGTGTCACGGCCGACCCAAGGCTTGCCTCCCGATGAGATCGACTTCGAGGACTTTGTCAGCGCCCAGCCGCCGCTCGCGCTGCCCGCCGACACCGGCCCCGACGACCCGGGATTCTGGCTCTACTCATCGGGCTCGACCGGTCGGCCCAAGGGCGCGCTGCACAGCCATGCCAACCCCTACTGGACAGCCGAGCTCTATGGCACGCCGCTGCTGGGGCTGACCGAGTCCGACATCTGCTTTTCTGCCGCCAAACTCTTTTTCGCCTACGGCCTGGGCAATGGCTTGAGTTTTCCGCTCAGCGTCGGCGCGACCACCGTGCTGACGGCCGAGCGGCCGACGCCCGAGGCCGTCTTCAAACGCTGGGTCGGTGACACCCCTGGACAGCGCAGCGCCGGCGGGCTACGACCGACGCTGTTCTTCGGCGCGCCCACGGGCTATGCCGGCATGCTCGCCTCAGCGGCACTGCCAGCGCGCCATGCGGTGGCGCTGCGACTGTGCTCGTCGGCCGGCGAGGCGCTGCCAGCCGACCTGGGACAGCGCTTCTCGGCCCATTTCGGGGTCGAGATCATCGACGGCATCGGCTCGACCGAAATGCTGCACATCTTCCTGTCGAACAGCCCCAGCCGGCTGCGCTACGGCAGCACCGGTTGGCCGGTGCCAGGCTACCAAGTCGAGTTGCGCGGCGACGACGGTGCGCCGCTGGTCGAGCATCCGGACGGCTCGACCGACACCGGCGACCTCTACATCCAAGGCCCGAGCGCGGCGCTGATGTACTGGGGCAACCGCGACAAGTCGCGCGAGACCTTCCAGGGCCATTGGACCAAGAGCGGCGACAAATACCTGCGCAACGCCGATGGCAGCTACACCTACGCCGGTCGCAGCGACGACATGCTCAAGGTCAGCGGCATCTACGTGTCGCCGTTCGAAGTCGAGTCCACGCTGGCGCAACACCCGGCGGTGCTCGAGGCCGCGGTGATCGGCGTGGCCGATGCCGAGGGTCTGACCAAGACCAAGGCCTTTGTGGTGCGCAAGGCCGGCGCCCAAGTCAGCGAGGACGAGCTCAAGACCTTCGTCAAGGACAGGTTGGCGCCGTACAAGTACCCGCGCCAGATCGAGTTCCTGGACGACTTGCCCAAGACGGCCACTGGCAAGATCCAGCGCTTCAGACTGCGAGAAAGAGAGAAGACCTCGCCGTGACGGTCGAATTCGTCGACATCGATTGGGCCGGCCGGCCGGTGCGCATCGAGCATGCCTGGGTCGGGTCTGACGACGCCAACCGGCCGCTGATCGTGTTTCTGCACGAGGGTCTGGGCTCGCTGGCGATGTGGCGCGATTTTCCGCAGCGGCTTTGCGACGCTGTCGGCTGCCGGGGACTGGTGTATTCGCGGCCCGGCTACGGCCGATCGACGCCACGCGCTGCCAGCGAGCGCTGGGCCCCGGACTTCATGCACCGGCAGGCCTGTCAGGTGCTGCCAGCGTTGCTGACAACACTGGGCGTAGACACTGACAAGCCCTGGCTGTTCGGCCACAGCGACGGCGGCTCGATCGCGCTGCTGCATGCCGCGAACTTCCCGCAGCAGCTGGCCGGCGCGATCGTGCTGGCCCCGCATGTGATGGTCGAGGACCTCACGCTCGCGAGCATCGCCAAGGTCCGACAAACCTACCTCGAGACCGACCTGCGCGACAAGCTCGCTCGCCACCACGACGACCCCGATTCAGCCTTTTGGGGCTGGAACGACATCTGGCTCGATGCGGCGTTCCGCGACTGGAACCTCGAGGCCGAAATCGCTGCGATCACCTGCCCGCTGCTGGCGGTGCAGGGCCTGGACGACGAGTACGGCAGCCTCGAGCAGATCGAACGCATCGTCAGTTGCGTGAAGCGGTCAGAATCGCTGACCTTGGCCGACTGCGGCCACTCGCCCCATCGCGACCAGCCCGAAGCGCTGATCAAAGCTTGCACCGATTTCATCCAACGACATCCAGGAGACACAAGATGACAACAACCCGCCGCCACCAACTCGCCGCCGCGCTGGCGCTGACCGCCATGGCGCTGCCGTTCGCCGCGCAGACGCAGACCGCGCCCAAGCTCAAGGTCGGCCTGATGCTGCCCTATACCGGCACCTTCGCGGCGCTGGGCAATGCGATCGAGAATGGCTTTCGGCTGCAGATCGCTGAGACCGGCGGCAAGGTCGCCGGCCGCGAGGTCGAATTCTTCAAAGTCGACGACGAGAGCGATCCGAGCAAGGCCACCGACAACGTCAACAAGCTGGTCAAGCGCGACGCCGTCGATGTGCTGGTCGGCACGGTGCATTCGGGCGTCGCGATGGCAATGGCCAAGGTCGCCAAGGACAGCGGCACGCTGCTGATCGTTCCCAACGCCGGCGCCGACGCGGTGACCGGCGCGATGTGCGCGCCCAACATCTTCCGCTCGAGCTTCAGCAACTGGCAGCCGGGTTACGCGATGGGCGAGGTGGTGGCCAAGAAAGGCCACAAGAAGGTCGTCACGATCACCTGGAAATACGCTGCGGGCGACGAATCGGTCAAAGGCTTCAAGGAAGCCTTCGAAAAAGGCGGTGGTGCGGTCGTCAAAGAACTCAGCCTGCCCTTCCCGAACGTCGAGTTCCAGGCCTTGCTGACCGAAATCGCAGCGACCAAGCCCGATGCGGTCTACACCTTTTTTGCCGGTGGCGGCGCGGTCAAGTTCGTCAAGGACTACGCCGGTGCGGGCCTGAAAAAGAGCATCCCGCTGTACGGCGCCGGCTTCCTCACCGACGGCACGCTCGAGGCCCAGGGCGACGCGGCTGACGGTCTGTTCACCACGCTGCACTACGCCGACAGCCTCGGGACGCCGCGCGACAACGCTTTCCGACTGGCCTATGCCAAGGCATACAAGCTGCAGCCCGACGTCTACGCGGTGCAGGGCTATGACGCGGCGCAGATGCTGGCGATCGGGCTGAACGCCGTCAAGGGCGATGTCAGCAAGAAAGTCGAGATCGCCGCCGCACTGCAGAAAGCCAAGATCGACAGCCCGCGTGGCCCGTTCAGCCTGTCGAAGGCGCACAACCCGGTGCAGGACATCTACCTGCGCCAGGTCGTGGGCAAGGAGAACAAGCTGGTCGGTGTGGCCAGCAAGTCCCTCGCCGACCCAGCGCGCGGCTGCAGGATGTAACCCACCCACCCCCTACGCGCTTCGCGCGCCCCCTCAAGGGGGCACCGCCAGTGGACCGGCAGAGCCGGCTCCACGGCGGTCGCTTGACAGCCCACGCTTCTGACCGATGGACCTCGCCACCTTCCTGATCCAATGCCTGAACTCGCTGCAGTACGGGCTGCTGCTGTTCCTGGTGGCGTCGGGGTTGACGCTGATCTTCGGCATCATGGGCGTGATCAACCTGGCGCACGGCAGCTTCTACATGATTGGCGCCTACATGGCCTTCGCGCTGGCGCCGGTCGTTGGATCGACCTTCGGCGGCGGTTTCTTTGCGACGCTGGGGGTGGGCGTGGTGCTGGCGGTGATGCTGGGCTATGTGCTGGAGTGGGCTTTCTTCAGCTTCCTCTACGAGCGTGAGCATCTGCAGCAGGTGCTGATGACCTATGGCTTGATCCTGGTGTTCGAAGAGTTGCGCAGCCTGATGGTCGGCGACGACGTTCACGGCGTGGCGCCGCCGCCCTTGCTGGCCGGCACGATCGCGCTGGGCGAGATGATGACTTACCCGGTTTACCGGCTGTTCATCTCGGGCGTTTGCCTGGCGTTGGCACTGGGCATGTACTGGGTCTTCACCCGCACCCGGCTGGGCATGATGATCCGGGCCGGCAGCAGCAACCGCGAGATGGTGCAGTCGCTGGGCGTGGACGTCAAGTTCCTGTACCGCTTGGTGTTCGCCGCCGGTCTGGGGCTGGCGGTGTTCGCAGGCATGGTCGCCGCACCAGTGTCGTCGGTCTACCCCGGCATGGGCAACCAGGTGCTGATCATCTGCTTCGTCGTCGTCGTGATCGGCGGCATCGGCTCGATCCGCGGCGCGCTGCTGGCCTCGCTGCTGATCGGCGTCGTCGACACCTTCGGCAAGGTGGTCTTTCCGCAGGCCGCGGGCGTGCTGATCTATGTGCTGATGGCGCTGATCCTGCTCTGGAAGCCCAAAGGCTTGTTCGCCGCCGGATGACGCGATGACCGACAACCCCCGCTCCCGAATCGTCTTCGTCGCGCTGTGCGGCTTGGCGCTGGCCGCCTACCCGCTGGGTGCCGGCGCATTCGGACTGGACCTGACGACCAAGATCATGATCTACGCGATCTTCGCGCTGAGCCTGGAGCTGCTGGTCGGCGCGACCGGCCTGGTGTGCTTCGGTCACGCGGCTTTTTTCGGTATCGGCGCCTACGCGGCCGTGCTGCTGTCGCCCGGCAGCGATGCCGCCTCGCTGCTGTGGCTGCTGCCGGCCGCGGTGCTGGCGGCTGCCGCCTGGGCGCTGGTGATGGGCGCGCTGTCGCTGCGCACGCAGGGCGTGTACTTCATCATGGTCACGCTGGCATTTGCACAGATGGCTTACTACATCGCGCACGACACACCGCTGGGCGGCGGCAGCGACGGCATCTACCTGTCGACCAAGCCGGTGCTGGTGATCGCAGGCCTGCGCTTGATCGACCTGGACCAGGCCTTGCCGATCTACTACTTCACACTGGCCTGTCTGGTGGCGGTGTTCGGCTTTCTGGCGCTGCTGCTGCGCAGCCGATTCGGCCGTGCGCTCGCCGGCATCAAGGCCAACGAGCAGCGCATGCGTGCCACAGGCTTTTCAACCTACCCGTACAAGCTGGTGGCCTTTGTGATCTCGGGCGGTATCGCCGGACTCGCGGGTTTTCTGTTCGGCGTCAAGGACGGCTTCGTCAACCCCGAACTGATGAGCTGGCACCTGTCGGGGTCGGTGCTGATCATGATCATCCTCGGCGGCCTGGGTCATCTGCGCGGTGCGCTGGTCGGCGCTTTCGCGTTCGCATTGCTGCAGGAGTTCTTCAAGTCCGAGCTGATCTTCGGCAGCTTCGCCAAACATTGGACGCTGGGCCTGGGACTGACGATCATCGCCAGCGTGGCGCTGCTGCCGCGCGGGCTCGTCGGCTTGCCTGCGCAGTGGCGCGAGCGGGGCCGGCACGCGGCGGCTGTCGTCGAGGCCAGCCGGGCGGCGAAGCGATGAGCGCTGAGGTACTGCTGCGCGGCATCGACATCACCCGGCGCTGGGGCGGCTTGATCGCGGTCGACCAGGTGTCGATCGCGCTGACGCGCGGCGAGGTCCACGCGGTGATCGGCACCAACGGCGCCGGTAAATCGACGCTGATCAACATCCTGTCAGGTGAGACGCCGCCTTCAGCCGGTCGGGTCGAACTGCTGGGCCAGGACGTCACCGCTTGGTCACAGCCCCGACGCGCCCGCGCCGGGCTGGGCCGCAGCTACCAGCGCAACACCATTTACCCCGGCTTCACGGTGTTCGAGAACTGCCGCCTGGCCGCCCAGGCCCGCCACCAGCAGCCCTGGGCTTGGTGGCAGAGCGCCCAGGATTGCGAAGCCAGCCGGGCCGCCGCCCATGGCAGCGCCCAGCGCGCCGGCCTGGGCGATGTGCTCGACAGGGTCGCCGGCACGTTGTCGCATGGCCAGAAGCGCCAGCTCGAGATCGCGATGTGCCTGGCCACCGCACCGCAGGTGCTGCTGCTCGACGAACCGCTGGCCGGGATGGGCGCCGAAGAGACCGAACGCATGCTTGCGCTGCTGGCCGAACTGAAGGCCGGTCATGCCACGCTGTTGGTCGAACACGACATGGACGCGGTGTTCCGGATCGCCGACCTGATCACCGTGATGGTCAATGGCACGGTGATCGCCACCGGTACGCCCGACGTCGTTCGCAACAGTGCCGAGGTGCAAATCGCCTACCTGGGGCAGCAGTGAAATGAAACCCAACGAACCAGGCCATGACCTGATCCTCGAAGCCCAGGGACTGAATGCCTGGTATGGCTCCAGCCATGTGCTGCACGGCATCGACCTGGGCCTCGCGCGCGGCCAGACCCTGGGTTTGCTGGGACGCAATGGCATGGGCAAGAGCACCTTGATCCGCACGATGCTCGGCCATGTGACACAGCGCAGCGGCCGCATCGCGCTGTTTGGCCAGGACTGCTCGCAGGCCAAGCCGCACGAGGTCGCGCGGCTCGGCGTGGCGTATGTGCCAGAGGGCCGCGGCGTGTTCCCCAACCTCAGCGTTCGCGAAAACCTGGTGATGGCCGCTCGGCCCGGCCGCAACGGCCAGCGCGACTGGTCGTACAAGCGTGTGCTCGACACCTTCCCTCGGCTGGCCGAGCGCCTGGGCCATCTGGGCGCGCAGCTCTCGGGTGGCGAGCAGCAGATGCTGGCGATAGGCCGAGCGTTGATGACCCATCCCGACCTGATCATCCTGGACGAGGCCACCGAAGGCCTGGCGCCGCTGATCGTGGCCGAGATCTGGCGCGTGATCGGCGAGATCCGAGCCAGCGGCATCGCCACGCTGATCGTCGACCGCGACTACCGCCGCGTGCTGGCGCGTGCCGACCGGGCGCTGGTGCTGCAAAAAGGCCAGGTCGTGCTGGCGGGCAGCGCCGAAGAAGTGGCTGGCAGCGCCGCATTGGCAGGTTTTCTCGGTGTCTGAGGCGCCCCAAGGCTCCCCGTGGGGATCAAGCAAAGTGGCAAAGCCACATTTGCTTGAGATGCGCCCCAAGGCCGGCCGAAGCCGGCCGCCCCCCGTGGGGATCAAGCAAAGTGGCAAAGCCACATTTGCTTGAGAGGCCCAAGCGTGGCGTCTACCATCAGCGCAAGCACAAAGCTGCTCGAGGAGACGAGATGACCCCCGCCAACCCCTTGCTTGCCGCCGCCGCTGCAGGCGATGCGCCCGCCCACCGCCTGGCGTTCGGCTCGGCCCTGCTGTTTGCGACGATGCTCAGTGCCTGCCAGACCGCGCCGCCGCCGCCGACATCGCCAGAAGCAGTGGGCGAGTTCCGCGCCGGTTCAGGCTACCTGAAGGGCTACCTCGACCGCAAGGCCTTGCCCGACAGCCTGGCGCTGTTGCCCGGGTCGCCGGCCGATGGTTCGGCGCAGGCCGCTGCCGACCTGGCGGTCTACCGCGCCACCCGTTCGCTGCGCGACACACCGCGCTGGACGCTGGCCACTGCTGACGACAACCTGAAGTTCCCGAAAGCGGCAGAGACCTTCTCCTGCGCGCTAGACCTCCCGATCTCGCCCGAGACGACGCCGCACCTGAACATGATGCTGCGCCGCAGCCTGCTGGACGCCGGCCTGGCCACCTATGCCGCCAAGGACAGCTACCGGCGCCTGCGCCCGTTCGCTGCGCTGAAGGAAGGCACTTGCGCGCCGGCCTCGGAGGCCGCGCTGGCCAAGGACGGCAGCTACCCTTCGGGCCATGCCGCGGTCGGCTGGGGCTGGGCGCTGTTGTTGGCCGAACTCGCACCCGACCGCGCCGACGCGCTGCTGCAGCGCGGCCATGCCTTCGGCCAAAGCCGGGTGATCTGCGGCGTGCACTGGCAGAGCGACGTGGATCAGGGTCGCGTGGTCGGCGCCGCGGCGGTCGCCCGGCTGCATGCCGACCCGACCTTCAAAGCCCAGGCCGCGCTGGCCCGCACCGAGATCGAGCAAGCGCGCGCCAAGGGCTTGAAATCGCCGCTCAACTGCGCGGCCGAGGCGCAGGCGCTGGGCCGCTGAAGTGCGGCTTGCGATGGGCTTGCCCAACGCAATACCAACAATGCACGCAACATCTCCGCACATGGACCCATTTGCACACCTTCCCCATCTTCAGGGCCAGCTGACGCCGGCAGACGAGTCCGCGCTGCGCGTCACGGTTGACACCCTGGCCGAATGGGACGAGCGAGCCCGCCAGCTCGGCCGGCCCGGCGACTGGCGGCTTTCGAACCAGGCCATCGAGGCGTCTCGCCGCGCCGTGCTGGGCGCGCTCGATGCGCAACAAGACTTCTGGGTCTTTTCCTACGGTTCGCTGATGTGGGACCCTGGCTTTCACTTTGTCGAAGTCCGGCTCGCCGAACTGCCGGCGCACCAGCGCCGCTTCACGTTCAAGACCGACATGGGCCGCGGCTCGCCGCAGTGTCCAGGCCTGATGCTATCGCTGGCACCCGCAGAGGGCAGTTGCCAGGGCCTGGCGTTTCGCATCGCCGCACAGGCCGCGGACGCCGAGACCGCGATCATCTGGCGACGCGAGATGGTCCGGGGCAGCTACAGCCCCAAGCGCTTGCCGGTGAGCACACCCCAGGGTGATGTCAAGGCCCTGGTGTTTGCCGACAACCCCGGATTCCGAGACCATGTGGGCGAGTTGCCGATCGACCAGACGGCAGCGATCATCGCGCAGGCATCGGGCATGCTGGGCACGAACCGCGAATACCTCGAGCAGTTGGCATTGCAGCTCGGCAGGCTGGCAATAGAGGACGCCTACCTGTCGAACTTGCTGCAAAGGGTTCAGGCGATCGCCGCCGATTGAGCGTGGGTTGCCGCTGGCTCAATCGCCCGGGATGTGCGCCGGGTTCAGCCGCACCTTGCGGCCGGCGCGCTTGCGCATGCTGATGTTGAGCATCTCCACGCCCAGCGAGAAAGCCATCGCGAAATACACATAGCCCTTGGGCACATGGTGCTCGAAGCCCTCGGCGATCAACACCACGCCAACCACGACCAGGAAAGACAGCGCGAGCATCTTGATCGTCGGGTGGTCCGAAACAAAGCGGCCGATGGCGCCGGCAAACAGCATCATCAGCAGCACCGAGACGATCACCGCAGCGATCATCACCCGCACATCGTCGACCATGCCCACCGCAGTGATGATCGAGTCGAGCGAGAACACCAGGTCGACCAGCATGATCTGCAGGATCACGCTGGCAAAAGTGGCTTGAGCCCCACCCTTCGCGTGGCCCTCTTCGCCTTCGAGCGACTGGTGGATCTCGCCGGTGCTCTTCCAGATCAGGAACAGCCCACCCAGGATCAGGATCGCATCGCGGCCCGAGATCGCCTGGCCCAGCACGGTGAACAGCGGCGCCACCCAGCCGACGATCCAGGACAGCGCCAGCAGCAGGCCGATGCGCATGAACATCGCCATGAACAAGCCCAGGCGCCGGCCCAGTTCGCGCTGCGCCTTGGGCAGCTTGTCGACCAGGATCGCGATGAAGATGATGTTGTCGATGCCCAGCACCAACTCGAGCGCGGTCAGCGTGGCAAAAGCGATCCAGGTTTGGGGGTCAGTGAGCAGTTCGATGATGCAGGCCTCGTTGGTTGCAGCGGCCCGCAGGCCGCCGCAGAGATTTCAGACGGAGCGGATTTTGGCTGAAGTTGTCGTGCCGCGCTGACCGGGTGCTCAGCGCGGGGTCAAGCACCCTGCTTGGCCGCCAGTCGCGCTGCAAGAAAGGCCTTCATTCGCTGCGCTGGCTCTGCGCCCTGGTAAGCGCTGGCAAATGCGTCGATGCCAGCGTCGATCGCCGCGTCGCGCGTCAGGTTCTCCCAGTCGTTGATCAATTTCTTCTGGATCCGCAGCGCCTGCGTGCCGCCCTTGGCCAGGCTGGCCAGCCATTGCGCGACCGCCGCATCCAACCCGGATGCAGGCACCACGTGCTCGATCAAGCCCCACTGCAGCGCCTGCGCCGCACCGAAATTTTCGCCCAGCAGCAGCATCGCGCGCGCCCGGCCCCAACCGGTCAGGTGTGGCAGCAGCGCGGCCTCGACCACCGACGGGATGCCCAGGTGGACCTCGGGCATGCCAAAGAGTGCGCCGTCCACCGCCACCCGCAGGTCGCAAGCCGCGGCCAACTCCAGCCCGGCGCCCAGTGCGACGCCATTGATGCGAGCGATCACGGGCGCCGGGAAGCGGCGCACCGCTTCGCAGCAGCGGTGGACCTGGGTGATGAAGTGCCTGGCGCCATCGGCGTCCAGGCCAGACATCTCGCCGATGTCGGCGCCGCCGACGAAAGCCCGGTCCCCGGCGCCTGTGAGCACCAGCGCGTGCAAATCGGCGTCAAGGGCCAGTTCGGCCAGACAGGCCACGAAGGCCTGCATCAGCGCGCTGTTCAGGCTGTTGGCGCGCCCCGGGTTGTCGATCGTGACGCGGCAGATGCGAACGCCTGGTGCGAGGGTCTCGAAGCGGGTGTGGATTTTTTCGGTCATGGGCATCATCGGTGAATTGTTGCCGCCGAGCGAGGCAGCTTGGAGCAGAGCGAGGCCATCAAGGCGCGTCCTCGAGTGTCACTGCAGCGGCCAGTGGCCTTCCCCTCAAGGGCTAAAAGGCGCAATGCGCTGCGTGGTCAGCACGCAGGCTACCTGATTCCGCCACAATCAGTGCCATCTCGCAACTCGCTGGAATCCATTGACATGAAACTCATCAGTTTTGAGCGCAACGGCCGGGCCGGTTTCGGTGCGGTGATCGACGGTGGCGTGGTCGACCTTGGTACCGCGCTGGGCGGACGTTTTGCCGACCTGCGGGCCTTGCTGGCAGCCGATGCACTGGCCGAGGCTCGCGCCATCCTGGCTGGGCGCAGCGCCGACTTTGCGCTCGAAGGCCTGCATCTGCTGCCGGTGATCCCGAACCCGGGCAAGATCTGGTGCTGCGGCCTGAACTACGGCGAGCATGTGCGCGAGACAAACCAAGTGCTGACCGAGCAGCCAACCTTCTTTCTGCGCGTCGGCGATTCACAAGTCGGTCATGGCCAGGCCATCGTGCGGCCCAAGGAATCGAGCCAGCTCGATTTCGAGGCCGAGATCGCGATCATCATCGGCAAGCCTGGGCGACGCATCGCCGAGGCCGATGTGTGGGGCCATATCGCCGGCTACAGCTGCTACAACGACGGCAGCGTGCGCGACTGGCAGCGCCACACCTCGCAGTGGGCGCCGGGCAAGAATTTCTGGCGAACCGGTGGTTTCGGTCCCTGGATGGTGACGGCCGACGAGATTCCTGCGCGAACGGTGATGACCTTGGTCAGCCGGCTGAACGGCCAGGAAATGCAGCGCGCCACCACCGAGATGATGATCCACAGCATCGAGCGCCAGATTGCTTACGTCTCGACCGTCGCGCCGCTGCAGGCGGGCGATGTGATCGTCACCGGCACGCCTGGTGGCGTGGGTGCGCGACGCGAACCGCCGGTCTGGATGAAGCCCGGCGACGTGATCGAGATCGAGGTCGATCGGATCGGCGTGCTGCGAAACACCGTCACCGACGAGGGTTGAGCTTCAAGCGGCGGCGCTGAGCCGCTGCAGGGGGTTCAAATTTAAGACCCGGTGCAGGCAGCGAGCGTCAGCCTACTTGGGGCTTGGGCAAGCCACCAGCCTCCCAAGGATTGACGATCTGAAGTCCCACGCCCTCGAAATGCTTGTGGTTGCGTGTGGCCAAGGTGGCGCCGTGGACCAGACAGATCGCCGCAATCTGGGCATCAGCCATCGCGATAGGGTGGCCAGCACGCTCGCGCTGCGCCACCATCTCGGCGTAGACCGAGGCTGCCGCCAAGTCAAAAGGCAAGACTCGGCCGGTGAAATCTTGCTCCAGCATGGCACAGACCGCTTGCGCCAACTGCTGCTTGTGCGCGCCATCCGGTAGTCGAGCGACCCCGAACATCAGTTCGGCAGCAATCACTGCGGTCAAGCACAGGTCGTCAGCCATTCGAGCGTCAAGCCAGTTCAGCACCTGCGTTGCAGGCCGCCGACGCATGAGTTCAGACACCACATTGGTGTCCAAGACCATCACTTGGAAGGATCCTCGCCAAGGTCTGCAGCACGGGCTGCATCTGTCCGTTCAGGCAAGTCCAACCTGACACCTCCCAGCGCGGAAAACCGGGCATGGATGCGACTGGCCAGGCCATCGGTCGCCATTGGCTGCGTCAGCACCTTGCGCAAGATGCTGCGCACCTCCTCCTCCATCGAGCGGCCATGCGCGGCTGCCAACAAGCGCAGCTTGTCCTTGATGGCGGGATCGACATTTCGAATGGTCAACGTGCTCATCGCCGGTTTCCTTGGCTGATAAAAACCTCTTTCGCTGATTGCAATGCTAGCATTGCTAGCGCTTCAATGAGCCTGGAAGACAGTCAATGCACCCCCCGCTCCTTGCCCTGCCAGTAGGGTTCGCGCAGGATGCGCTTGAGCAATTTGCCGCTGGGGTTGCGCGGCAGGGTGTCGACAAAGTCCACCGACTTGGGGCACTTGTAGTGCGCCAGGCGCTCGCGCAGGAAGGCGATCAACTCGCGCTCGGTCACCGTGCTGTCCGGCCGACGAACGACGCAGGCCTTGACGCTTTCACCCCAGGTGGCGTCGGGCACGCCGATCACCGCGCCGTCGGCCACGCCGGGATGCTGCATCAGCGCGTTCTCGATCTCGGCCGGATAGATGTTCTCGCCACCCGAGATGATCATGTCCTTGATGCGGTCGTTGATGTAGAGGTAGCCGCCGTCCAGGTAACCACCGTCGCCGCTGCGGAACCAGCCGCCGCGCGCGTTGCGACCGTCCGGGAACACCGCCGCAGTGGCCTCGGGGTTGCCCCAATAGCCGATCATGTTGCCGGGCGACTCGATCAGCACCTCGCCGGTCTGGCCGTCGGGCAAGTCGGTCAGCGTGCCGGGCTCGACCACCCGCAGCCGCGCGCCGGGCACCGGCTGGCCGGCTGAGCGCAGCAGCTTGGCTTTCGGGCCGCTGACCTGGTGATCCTCGGGCATCAGGAAGGTGGCCGAGCCGGCGATCTCGGTCAGGCCGTAGACCTGCATGAAACCGCAGCCGAAAGCGGCCATCGCGTCGGTCAGGACCCGGTCGCTGATCGGCGATCCACCGTAGGAAATCAGCTTCAGCGTGCGGTAATCGCCCGCCTTTGCCTTGGGGGACTGCAGCATGAACAGGATCATCGCCGGCACCAAGAAGGTGTGGGTGATGCCGTGCTGGCCGACCGCATCAATGAAACCACCGGGGTCAAAGTCGGGGTAAGACGAGCCCACCGCGCCGCTGTACAGCGCGAACAACGCCATGTTGGCGCCGGCGATGTGGAAGGTCGGCAGCGCATTGCCGACCACGCTGCCCTCGCCAACCTGCCAGACGGTGACGCCGAGCTGGCAGTTGAACACCAGCCCGGCATGTGACAGCACCACGCCCTTGGGCAGGCCGGTGGTGCCCGAGGAGTAGAGCTGCAGCATCGGGTCTTCGGGCTTGACCGACACCGGCGTCATCACGTCAGACGCTGCGGCGTACCAGTCGTGGAAGCCGGGCAGGCCGTCGTGGGCGCCGACATCAGCGCCATCGGTCACCACCACCTGCTGCAGCGTGGGCATGCCGGCGCGGTCGACCAGCGGCAGGAAGCCCCGGTCCGCCATCATCAGCTTGGCGCCGCCGTGGTCGACGATGTAGCGCACCTCGGCCGGCGCCAGTCGCCAGTTCACCGGCATGCACACGGCGCCCAGTTTGGCCGCGGCAAGCGTCAACAGCACCGCCTCAACGTGGAACTTCGTCAGCGCTGCGACCCGGTCGCCGCGGCCCAGCCCCATGGCCGCCAAGGTGTTGGCGATGCGGTTGGTGTCGCGCTCGACATCGGCAAAGGTCCAGCGTCGGTCGCCGCAGCGGTACGCCAATGCGGTGGGCCGCGCACGGGCCTGTTGTTGCACGATGTCGATGAAAGTCTGTCCGGTCATCGGGAGGCTCCTGGTGTTCGGTGGTGTTGCGGAAATGGTCAACCGCGCGGCGTGGCTGGCGCGACGCGCAATTCTCGCCGCAGCAGCAACTGAGCGCCCCGAGGCCGGCCATCGCCGGCCGCCCCCCGTGGGGGGTCAAGCAAAGTGGCCAAGCCACATTTACTTGAGTGCGGGCTGTTGCATGGCTGGCCGGCTCTGGGTGCGGGTACGCCTCGATGCCCCGACCACGCCATTCAAGCTATCGTCTCCCTCTTTGAAGCCCTGCTGCTGACACCATGAACCCAGACCATTCCCGCAAGACTGACGCCGAGACCCCACGTGCCGACTTTGGCCGGGTCTCCGTCTTCTTCGGCGACAAGAACGGCAAGTACCCCGACGGCAACCAGGTCGTCGTTCGCGGCACCGACACCCACGTGGTGTTCGACTCGCCGCCCGTGGCCAACCGGATCGGCGCCGACTTCGACAACGCCGACCTGGTGGTGCTCGGTCATGTGCACGAGGACCACATGGCGGGCCTGCACCGGCTGCCCGGCATACCGGTCCACGCCCACGAAGCCGACCTAGAAGCGGTGCGCAGTTGGCCCGGCCTGGCACGCCATTACGGCGTCTCAGCCGATCGGCTGGCGGCGATGCGAAGCAAGATCGAGCGCGATTTCAACTACCAGGAGCGCCCGGACGCGATCGGCTACCGCGACGGTGCGGTCTGGGAGCTCGGCGGATCGCGGGTGCGCGCGATCCACATGCCCGGTCACACGGCGGGCCACACCGTGCTGCTGGTCGAGCCTGAAGGCGTGGCCTTCATTGGCGACATCGACCTCAGCGGCTTCGGCCCTTATTACGGCGATGCCACCTCCAGCCTGACGGATTTCCGTGCGACGCTGGCCCGGCTGCCGCAGATACCGGCGCGTGTCTGGGTGACATCGCACCACCGCGGCGTCTACACCGACCGCCAGGCGATGCTCGACGCGCTGGCCTTGTTCAGCGCCAAGATCGACGAGCGCGAGGCCAAGCTGATCGCCATGCTGGCCGAACAGGCGCGCACGCTGCCCGAACTGGTCGCCTGCCGGCTGCTCTACCCGCCTGGCTACGAGGAAATCTGGATCGACGACGCCGAGCGCCGAAGCATCACCCAACACCTGGACGAGTTGATCGCGCGAGGCTTGGTGACCGAGGACGACGAACACCGTTACCGCTTGCGCTGAAAAAGGCCGTGCGAAGGCGCCATGCAGCCGACCGACCCGCTGATGTGCTGGAGACAGTTGCCAGGCAGGCGCCTCGACTAGCATGGTTGGCAACATGACCCGCCCCCCTGAGATACCCAGCCACACCACCCTGGGCCTGTGGTCGCTGTCCCTGGCCTATTTCTCGATGGGCACCTCGTCGATCTCGGTGGTCGGCCTGGTCAACAACATGGCGGCCGACCTGGGCGTGTCCAAGCCCGATGTCGCCGTGCTGATCACCGTGTTCGCGCTCACCTTCGCGCTGGCCGCCCCGCTGCTGCAGGTCGCCGCAGGCAAGCTGCCGCGCCGAACGCTGCTGCTCGGCGGGCTGACCGTGATGGCCACGGGCTGCCTGCTCAGTGCGATCGCGCCAAGCTACGCCGGCGTTGTCGCGGCCCGGGTCTTGATGGCGCTGGGCGCTGCCGCCGTCGGACCGGTGGCCTCAGGGCTGGGGGCTGGACTGGTGCCGCCCGAGCGTCAGGGCCATGCGCTGGCGGTGGTGTTCGGCGGCATGACCTTGGCCAGCGTGCTGGGGCTGCCGCTGACCGCCTGGCTGGGCACGATGCTGGGCTGGCGCTGGATGTTCGGCGGGCTGGCCGGCATCAGCCTGCTGACCGCACTGACGATCGCGTTGCTGGTCAGCGACCGGCGGGCCGCGCCAAGCACCTCGCTGGCGAGCTTCGGTCAGGTCTTTCGCCAACCGGCTGCGACCTGGTCGGTGGTGATGTCGGTGTGCCACATGGCCGCACAGTTCTCGCTGTTTGCACTGGTGGCGCCCTTTCTGCAAGAGCGCTTTGCTGTGTCCGCCGGCCAGCTGTCGATCGCGCTGCTGGTGGGCGGGTTGAGCGGGGTCATCGGCAATCTGCTCGCAGGGCGGTTCGGCGACCGGCTGGGCGCACCGCGCAGCGTGCAGATCTCGGTGATCGGCATGGCCTGCGCCGCTGCGTCGATGTTGCTGCTGCCGGCGCTGCCATGGCTGGGCATCGCCGCTTACGCGTTCTGGTCGATGGCCGGCATGAGCTTTTACGCACCGCAGCAAAAGCGCCTGATCGGCCTGGCGCCGGATCTGCGCAACCTGCTGCTGGCGATCAATGCGTCGGCGCTCTACGTCGGAATGTCGTTGGGCGCGGCGGCCGGCAGCCAGGCTTGGCTACACCTGGGCCCCTGGGCGCTGCCGGCAGTGGCGCTGGTTTTCATAGGCTGCAGCATGGCATCGTTTTTGATGTCGCGCCGCGCCGAGCTTGGCCAGCCGGCAGCGCTGGCCGGCGCCTGACGCAGCACCCCCCTTGCGGCGGCCACCATCCACTCATCCAGGACCCGACCATGACCCCCACCGAACTGCTAAACCATCACGACAGCGGCCTGCTCTGGCCCGACACCACACCTGTTTCAGGCGACATGGGCGCGGCTTACCAGACCGCGCTGGCGCTGCGCAAGCTGCGCCAGGCGCGCGGCGAGCAGCCGCGGGGCTACAAGATCGGCTTCACCAACCGCCAGATCTGGCCGCTCTACCAAGTCTCGGCGCCGATCTGGGGCACGGTCTACGACAGCACGCTGATCGACTGCGACGACGCTTCAGCCGAGGCCGGGCAGCTGTCACTCGACCGGCTGTGCCAGCCTCGGCTCGAACCCGAGGCGGTGTTCGGCTTCAAGACCACACCGCCCGCAAACGCCAGTCTGGATTCGCTGTTCGAAGCACTGGACTGGGTCGCACCGGGCTTCGAAATCGTCCAGAGCCATCGCCCTGGCTGGAAGTTCAAGGCGCCCGAGGGAGTGGCCGACGGCGGCTTGCACGCCCGTTTGTTGGTCGGTCGCCGTCAGCCGGTGCGCGCGATCGCCAGCGACGCCGCCGGGCTGCAGGCCGCGCTGGCCGGTGCCACGGTGGCGCTGCAATGCGATGGCGCACCGATCGCATCGGGCCAGGGCGCCAACGTGCTGGGCAGCCCGCTGGACGCACTGCTGCACTTTCTGACCGAGCTGCGCGCCTGCCCCGGCGCACCGGACATCCAGAGCGGTGACCTGGTCACCACCGGCACCTGGACCGATGCCTTTCCGGTACAGGCGGGCCAGACCTGGACCGCGAACTTCAGCGCCCCAATGCTGCCGTTGACGCTGCGATTTCGCTGAGAGCCCAGGGCCTGCGCGGCCCGCAGGCTTCAGCCGCCCAAGCTCGGGTTGATCAGCAGCTTGGTGCCGGTGGCGCGCTGGCCATAGACCGCGATCACCTCGGGTTGCAGCGCCTGGGCGAGTGAGATCTCGCGGGCGTAATGGCTCGCGAAAGTGGTCTTGAGCTCAGCCGCGACCCGCTGTTTCAAGGCCTGGGTCGCTGCCGCACCGATCTTGTTCAGGAACGGGAACAGCAGCCAGCCGCCCACGCCCCAGGCCATGCCGAAGCTGCGGCTGATCTCGGTCGGGCTGAGGTCCAGGTTGCCGTAGAGGTAGACCTGCTTGTGAACGGCTGAGCCGTAACGGCTGAATTCCTTGGCATTGCGGTTGATCGCGGTCTCCATGCCGATGAGGATCTGACCGGCGAGCTTGCCGCCGCCAGTGGCGTCGAAGGCGATGGTCGCGCCAGTGGCCGCCAGCGCGTCGGTCAGGTCTTCCATGAAGCTGGCCGAGCTCGCGTCGCAGACATGCTTCGCGCCGAGGGCCCGCAGCAGCGCCGCCTGCTCGGGTTTGCGCACGATGTTGACCAGCGCGACGCCATCCGCCTGGCAGATCTTGTGCAGCATCTGGCCCAGGTTGGACGCGGCAGCGGTGTGCACCAGTGCACTGTGGCCTTCGCGCCTCATCGTCTCGACCATGCCCAGCGCGGTCAGCGGGTTGACGAAGCAGGACGCGCCTTCGGCTGCTGTCGTGCCCGCAGGCAGCAGCAGACATTGGTCAGCCTGGATGCTGCGGTACTGGGCGTACATCGCGCCGCCGATCACCGCCACCGTCTTGCCCAGCAAGGCCTGTGCGGCGGCCGAAGAACCGGCCTCGACGACCACGCCGGCGCCCTCGTTGCCAGCCGGCAGCGACTGGCCCAGCCGGCTGGCCATGGCCTTCATCGACCGCTCGGCGATGCTCATCGTGACCACTGGGCTGCTAGCGCTGCCCGAGAGCTTGGCACTGGCGATGTCGGCAGCGCCTAGCAGCAGTCCGATGTCGGACGGGTTGATGGGCGTGGCCTCGATCCGGATCACGACCTCGTCGGCCGCCGGGCTGGGAACGGCCACGCTGGCCAGCGACATCTCGAGCTCGCCGCTGGGTTTGACAAGGGTGCGAAGCTGCAGCCCGGTGCGGGCGGGGGTCTGGGTCATGGTGTGGCTCCTGTGGATGGGCTGCTGCCCTGATGGGGATAAACGAGACGATCGGGTCGCGTCGCGGTGTCATGCGGGTGACTGTGCCGGGAGCGCTGACGCCGCATTGTCCAGTGGGAACACTCGCTGGTCATTCAAGCGTGGCGACCCGGCGCAACCGGATTCAGACTGCTGCTCAAACGAGAGAGAGATTGACGATGAACTTCGACCATTCCGACAAGGTCAAGACGCTGCTGGCCCAGCTGGAAGCCTTCATGGACCAGCACATCTACCCCAACGAGCGGGTTCACGACGACTGGGTCAACGACCCGACCAAGCTGTGGCAGTACTGGCCCGGCCTGGACGGGCTCAAGGCCAAGGCCAAGGAACAGGGCCTGTGGAACCTGTTCCTGCCACATGAGTACGGCGAGTACAGCCCTGGACTGACCAACCTGGAATACGCCCCGCTGGCCGAGGTGTTGGGCCGGGTGCCTTGGTCATCGGAGGTATTCAATTGCTCGGCGCCTGACACCGGCAACATGGAGGTACTGGCCCGCTACGGCACGCCGGCCCAGCAGGCGCAGTGGCTGACACCGCTGCTCAATGGCGACATCCGGTCGGCCTACGTGATGACCGAACCACAGGTGGCCTCGTCTGACGCCACCAACGTGTCGCTGCGAATCGACGAGGACGGGGACGATTACCTGCTCAACGGCCGCAAGTGGTGGATCAGCGGCATCATGGACGAGCGCTGCAAGCTGCTGCTGGTGATGGGTCGCCACCTGCCCAACGGCCCCCGCCACGCGCAGCACAGCACGGTGATCGTGCCGCGCGGCACGCCGGGCCTGACCATCGTGCGCAACCAGAAGGTGTTCGGCCGCCTCAACTCGCCCGGTGGCGAGGCCGAGCTGCGATTCGAGAACGTTCGCGTGCCCAAGGCCAACATCATCCTCGGCGCAGGTCAGGGCTTCGAGATCGCCCAAGGCCGGCTGGGCCCTGGGCGCATCCACCACTGCATGCGCTCGGTCGGCCAGGCCCAGCGCGCGCTCGAGACCATGGCACGCCGGGTCGACAACCGCACCGCCTTCGGTCGCAAACTGTCCGAGCAAAGCAGCATCCGCCAGGACGTGGCGCGCTCGTACTGCGAGATCGAACAGGCCCGATTGCTGACGCTCAAGGCCGCCGACACGATGGACAAGCACGGCAACAAGGTGGCCCGAGACCTGATCGCTGCGATCAAGGTGGTGGCGCCGCTGATGGCGCAGACGGTGATCGACCGCGCGATCCAGGCCCATGGTGGCATGGGCGTCAGCGACGACACCGAGCTGGCTTACTTCTGGTCGATCAACCGCTACGTGCGCATTGCCGATGGCCCGGACGAAGTGCACATGAACCAGCTGGGTCGGCAGAAAATCAAGGAGTACGCAGGCTTGCCGGCCAAAGGCAGCTCGCCGGCCGACCCGTCGGGCGTGGAACCCGCGCACCCCGCTGGCAGCGCCAGTGCCAGCGTGGCCAAGCCGACCCGAGCGGTTTGATAACAGCGCCCAAGCGTTGGCTACTGCCCTGAAGCTGGGGCCGTCCAGCCGCCACGCAGTGGCGGCTTCGGGTCGATCAAATCGTCGGACGTCAAATGTTCGGACGTCAAATGATCGGAAGGCAAACGGGCGGAAGGGAGTGGGAGTCGAACCCACCAGACACGCTGGGCGCGTCTCACCGGTTTTGAAGACCGGGCGCTCCACCGGGAAACGCTGCCCTTCCAGGGCAGACGAACCTTAGCATGCGCCAGCCTCAATCGACCGGTCGGTGGCGTTTGCCATCGAAGCGCGTCAGGCCTTCGCGGTCGAGAAACTCGAGTACCTGCACCGTCAGGTTGCGGCCGATGCCGGTTCGGTCGCGGTAGGCTGCGGCGTCGACGCCACCGTCAGCGGATTCGGCGGCCAGCTCGCGCGCATGCCGGACCAGCTCGGCCACCGTGGGCGGCAGGTAGAAACGGTTGGGCGCGACCCGCAGCAAATGCCCTAGCCGGTGTGCGCGCCCCAGGAACTCGAGCAGCGCAGGCTGCGGCAGCCCTAGCAGCGTCGCGAGCTCGCCGACGATGGGCGGGCGCAGGCCTGCAGGCGCCAAGCATTGGGTCACGCGCGCGAGCAGGTCGGCGTCGGCCTCGGACAGCTGAGCGATGTGCCCCGTCAAGCGGTAGCGCAGTCCCTCGCGCTGCAAGCTGCCGGCCTCGACCAGCGAGTCCAGCGCTGCGCGCAGCAAGACCGCGCGCAGGCCAGGCGCCAGCACGGTGGCCGCCACACCCGAGATGTCGGGTTGGTCAGCATGCCAGCGCGCCAGTGCCTCGCACAGCCGCTCGCGCAGCGCCTGCCAGTGGCCGACCGACAAACCCCAGACCGAGCCCGGGATGCGCTGAACCGCCTGCGCCAGGATCAGCGCATCGGCTTCGTCGGCGCGTAGATTGCGCGCCAGCGCGAAGCGGGCCAGGTCCACGCCGCCAGGCTCGGCTGCCAGCAACGCTGCCAGCGCTTGCGCGGGCTCGGGCAGCGCCAGCGCAGCCAGCTGCAGCGCGCGCGCCGGCCGGTCGCGGCCGCGCGCCGGACCGAAAGCGTCGACCACCTGGCCGCCGGCCAGCGTGCGGCCGGCGGCAGGGTCTCGCAGCACGAACCGGTCGCCGTGCAACGCAGCGATCGGGGACTCGAGCACCACCTGGGCCAGACCGCTGCTGCCGGGCGCGGCGTCCCAGCCCGCCAGCGCGGCGACCCGGGCGTTGACCGCCGCAGCGCCGATGTGCAGTTGCAGCATCTGCCGCGACGGCAGCGGCCTCGCTTCGCTGGCCAGCACCTGCAGCCGCACATCGAGCCTATCGGTCGGCGCGTGGGCTGCCGGGGCCAGCATCCAGTCGCCGCGAACCGGCTCGCGTCGCTTGAGGTCGACACCGGCCAAGTTGAGCGCGCAGCGCTGGCCGGCCAGGGCTTGCTCGGTGCGCTGCTTGCCGACCTGGATGCTGCGGACCCTGGCGCTGATGCCGTGCGGTGACAAGACCAGCTCGTCGCCAATCTGCACCCGACCCGACAGCACCGCGCCGGTGACGATGCGGCCGGCACCAGCCAGCGCGAAGCTGCGGTCGACCGCCAGCCTGAAATGCCCAGACGTGCTGCGCGCGGCCAGCAGCGCTGCCTCGTTGGCCAGGTGCTGGCGCAGCGCCAGCACGCCAGGGTCGCCGGCATCGGTGGCCACCAGCGCGAACAGCGGTGCGCCGGCATAGGCAGTGGCCAGCAGGTCGGCGACTTCGCGACCGACCTGGGCCAGCCGCTCTGGTGCGACACGGTCGACCTTGGTCAGCGCAACGACGCAGCGCGGCACGCCCAGCAGCAACAGAATCGCCAGATGTTCGCGGGTCTGCGGCATCACGCCATCGTCCGCCGCGACCACCAGCAGCGCCAGGTCGATCGCCGCGACGCCGGCCAACATGTTGCGAACGAATCGCTCGTGGCCAGGCACGTCGACAAAGCCCAGCGTCAGCGGCTGACCCTGGGCCGAGACACCGATCTCGGCATGGGCGAAGCCCAGGTCTATCGACATGCCGCGGCGCTTTTCCTCGGCCAGGCTGTCGGTGTCGATGTCGGTCAAGGCCTTGACCAGGCTGGTCTTGCCATGGTCGACATGGCCTGCGGTCGCGACGATCATGCGCTGGCGGTCTCGAACAAAGCGCGAAATCCCGGTTCGTCCTCCAAGCAGCGCAGGTCGAGCAGCAGCGCGCCATCGGCGATGCGGCCGACCACCGGCACAGGCAGCGCGCGCAAGCGGGCTGAGAGCGCTTCGAGCGCGCTGCCCGATCGCCGCTTCGCACCCGACGGCGTCAGCCGCAAGCCGTGGCTGGGCAAGCGCTCGACCGGCAGCGCACCGCTGCCGATCTGGCTGCTCAGCGCGACGACCTCGACCGCGATCGGCAGATCGCTCAAGCCCAGCATCAACCAAGCCGCGAGCACCGGCTGCAGGCGTTGCGCCAGCGCCTCGATCTGAGCCGCCGGCCGCGCCAACAGTCGCAGCGTGGGCAGTTGCTGCTGCAAGCGATCAGGGTCGGCGTACAGGCGCAGCACGGCCTCGAGCGCGGCCAGCGTGAGCTTGTCGCAGCGCAGCGCGCGCTTCAAGGGATTTTTCTTCAGCTTGGCGATCAGGTCGGCGCGGCCGACCACGATGCCGGCCTGCGGCCCGCCGAGCAGCTTGTCGCCGCTGAAGGTCACCAGGTCGGCGCCGGCGGCCAGCGCCTGCTGCGGCGTGGGCTCGCGCGGCAGGCCGTAACGCGCCATGTCGACCAGCGAGCCGCTGCCCAGGTCGACCACAAAGGGCAGGCCATGCTGCTTGCACAGCGCGCCCAGCTCTCGCTCATCGGCCGCAGCGCTGAAACCCTCGATGCGGTAGTTGCTGGTGTGGACCTTGAGCACCATCGCGCTGCGCGGGCCGAACGCCTCGGCATGGTCTTGCAGATGCGTTCGGTTGGTCGTGCCGACCTCGCGCAGCTTGCAGCCGGCCAGCGCCATGATCTCGGGCAGTCTGAACGAGCCGCCGATCTCGACCAGTTCACCGCGCGAGACGATCACCTCGCGCCGCCGCGCCAAGCTGCCCAGCACCAGCATCAGCGCCGCAGCGTTGTTGTTGACCACGGTCGCGGCCTCGGCGCCGGTCAGCCGCTGCAGCCAAGCCTCGACATGATCGTCGCGGTCGCCACGCCGGCCAGTGGCCAGGTCAAATTCGAGGTTGGATGCGCCAGCGGCAACCTGTGCGATCGCCGCCAGCGCCTCGGCCGGCAAGGGCGCACGGCCCAGGTTGGTGTGCAATACCGTGCCGCTGAGGTTGAAAACAGGCCGCAGCGAAGGCTGGGCCCAGGCCTGCAGCCTGGCCGTGACGCCGGCCAGCAGTTCAGCTGGGTCTGGCGCAGCGCCGACCGGCGCCAAGCGCGCCGCGGCACGCCGCTCGGCCAGTTCAGCGCGCACCGCGTCGAGCACGGGCTGGCGGCCTTGCGAAGCCAGCAGCCCTGCCAAGCCCGGCCAGGCCAGCACCTGGTCGACCGCCGGCAGGTGCAGCGCTGACGGGATCAGCGCCATGGCTTGAAGCCGGTCCGGGCCGGTGCACCGGCCCGCGATCCGGCGACCGCGTCAGCCGGCCACCAGCCGGCGCAGGATGCCAGGCAGCGCCGCGTCAGCAAGCGCGCGCAACTCGTCGTCGCTGCGGTCCTGGATCGGATGGGCGACGAAGACCATCGCCGGGTCCATGCCCAGCGACTTGGCCTGCATTTCAGCGGCCACGACAAATTCACTCGATGCAACGCCGACTCCCGGAATGCCACGCGACTCAAGATCCACGATGTCATGCATACAGCACGACGTACAGGAACCTCAGTCAGCCAGGCCTTCGATCACGAGCTGGCATTCGGCAGCGATCTGCTGGCGCAGCGCGGTGGGCGCGGGCCGGGTGAAAGTCGGCTTGCGGTAGCGCTTGACACGCACGCCGCGGCTGCCGAGTTGCTCGGCAAGCCGGTCGAGAAACACGTTGCCGCGTGACTTCGAGATGTCGAGCACGCCGACCGTCAGGCCTTCGAGCCCGGCAGGCCGCGCCGTCAGCGCCCGCGCCACGGGCGCGCGCTCCGATGTCGGGTCGAGCAGGATCTGTGATGCGCTCATGCAGTGATCTCCTTGGAAACAGGGGTGGAACCGACCGGGCCGGAGGCGGCCCATCCAGCGATGATCGCTGAAAAAAGCCCAGCGCCGCCGCCGGCGCGAACGATGATCAAGCCGCCGGGCCGGAACTTGGGCACTTGCGTGCCGGCCACAGCTGGCGGCAGACCTTCGGTGATGCCGCCGGCGCCGACCACCATCTCGTCGCCAGGCAGCAGCAGCAGACGTGCCAGCTCTTCGCGCAGCCTGGCCTTGCTCCAGCCGGCCTCGATGAAGACCCGGCTGTGCTCGGGCGAGACGACCAGCAACGCATCGCCTGCCATCGCCAGCTTGGGATGGTCGACGACCCGCAGGCACAGCGCAAAGCTGCGCGCCAGCGACTCGGGCGTTCGCGACTTCTGGTCGACCACGCCTTGAACGCCCTCGCCGGCAAACAGCGTCACGGTCGAGGCCTCGGGGCTGAAACCGCGTTCGACCGACAGCGAATCCCAGGCCGGATCCTCGGCCTCGGCGAAGCAGAAGCTGTACTTGCCCGGCGTGCCCAGCGTCGAGCGGTCGAGCTCGCCCGGGCGGCCGCCGCCGACGTTGCGGATCACCAACTGCAGCGCGCGGCCGATCGTGGCGTTGGCGCGGTGGCCCTGGCCGAGCGCATTGACACCCGAATTCAACCCGACGCTGCGCGCCATCGGGCCGTTGACGATGACGACAGGCCCGGCAAACATCGTCGTGCACAGCACGCCGTGCATGCCGAATTCGTCGATCAGCGCGGCCTCGACCGCCGCCAGCACCAGCGGCAGGTATTCGGGCTTGCAGCCGGCCATCACCGCGTTGACCGCCACTTTCTCGACCGTGCAGGGCACCAGGTCGGGCGGCACCAGGCCCAGGATCTCGTCGGCTCTGCGCGTCGTGCCGGCCAGCATGCGCAGCACCCGTGCCGGTGTCGGCGGCACCACCGGCAGGCCGTCACTCCAGCCGCGGTCGTAACAGGCCTCGATGTCGTCTTCAGCGTCGCCAACCACGACCTCGCGCGACTGCAGTCCCGACTCACCAAAGCGCAGCAGCAGATCCTCGGCGATGCCAGGGTCCAGCGTCTTCGAGCCACAGCCTGGCCTCAGCTCGGGCAGCTCGGCGCCCAGGTCTTGCCTGCCGCTGATCTCGCGCCAGTCGCCGCGGTGCCAGCCGTGGGTGCGCGCGACTTCGCGGCCGTCGGCGACCCGGATCAGCGTGGGCACGAACTCGATGCCCAGCCGGTACGAGCGCTCGAGCGTGTCGTCGAACACTCCGCCCGGCAGCGAGGCCGCGTAGCGGGCATCGTCTTGCACATAGACCGTCAGCGGCAAACGCCCCATCGCCAGTTCGAGCATCAGCGGCTCGACCAGGGCGCAGGTGGGGCAATCGCGTTTGACGACGACGATCAGACCATCGGGCAAGGGGTTCATGGAATCCGGGCTCATCGTGGGTGGCAGCGCCAGGGGCGCCATTGTGCGAGCCGACGATCGTGTCATCCGGCCGCTGGGTCTCAATGTCCCGGCGGCGACAAGGCGGGCCGGGCGAAGCCCGGGACTGCTCGCCCCCGAACCAGCGGCGCCACAGACGCGATGGCGGGCATCGAGCAGCTCGGGCAGCGTGGCCCAGGACGCGCAAGCCCGTTCAGGCCGGTGTCGATGACTTTGCCGCAGCGCTGGTCGTGAATGCGGCGCAGCAGTCTCGTGAGGCTAGTCTCGCGCGGCTTCCTGGCGGCGCCCTACGATCTCAAGCATCTGTGAACGCGAAGTCCACTTCGGGCTTCAGGCCACTGACGATGCGCGCGATGCTCTTGCCCGAGCCGCACGAATGGGTCCAGCCCAGCGTGCCGTGGCCGGTGTTCAGGAACAGGTTCGTCAGCTTCGAGCGGCCGATGATCGGCACGTTGCTCGGCGTGGCCGGGCGCAGGCCGGTCCAGAACTGGGCCTGGCTCGCATCGCCCGCGCCAGGGAAGAGCTGCTCGACACGCTTGACGATGGCCTCGCAGCGCACGCGGTTGAGATCGCGGTCGTAGCCGTTGAGCTCTGCCGTGCCGGCGATGCGCAGGCGGTCGCCCAGGCGCGAGAAGACCAGCTTGTACTCATCGTCGGTGAGCGAGACCTGGTGCGCCATCGAGGCGTCTCGCACCGGCATGGTCACCGAATAACCCTTGGCCGGATAGATCGGCAGCGCAATGCCGAGGGGCTCAGCGTAAAGCGGTGACAGGCTGCCCATCGCGAGCACATAGGCATCGGCGCGAATGCGCTGGAAACGGCCTGATGGGTCGGTAGCTTCGACATGGTCGATCTCGCCGCCAGCCTCGCGCAGCGCGGTCACGGTATGGCTCATGCGGAACAGCACGCCGTCTTCGTCGCAGCGCTTGACCAGTTCGCGCGCGAAGAGGTTCGCGTCGCCCGACTCGTCTTCGGCGGTGTAGGTGGCGCCCGCCAACTGCGGCCGGATGTGGCGCAACGCCGGCTCCAGCTTCACAGCCTCGTCGGCGGAGATCACGCGCCGGTCGCAGCCCAGTTCGCGCATCTGCGCAGCGGGCGCCCCGGCGCCGTCGAACTCCTTCTGGCTGGTGTAGAAGTGCAGGATGCCCTGGGTGCACTCGTCGTAGGCGATGTTGCGGTCGCGGCGCAGTTGCTGCAGCATGTCGCGGCTGTAGGTGCCCAGCCGCACGATCTGCGCGATGTTGTGGCGCGTGCGTGCCGGCGTGCATTCGCGCAGGAATTGCAGACCCCACAGCCACTGCCGCCGGTCGGCGCGCAGTCGGAACAGCAGCGGCGCATCTTCCCGACCCAGCCACTTGAGCACTTTGAAAGGCGCGCTCGGGTTGGCCCAGGGCTCGGCATGGCTCACCGAGATCTGCCCGCCGTTGGCGAAGCTGGTTTCGGCCGCCGGCGAGGCTTGGCGGTCGACGACCGTCACATCGTGACCTTGCTGGCGAAGGAAATAGGCCGAGGTAAGGCCGAGCAAGCCGGCGCCGAGAACCACTACTTTCATGACAAACTCTCCAAGAGGACGATTTGCACGCACGGTGTGCCGCGCGTGTTGAACGAGCGCGCAACCACGGTCCTGCGCTTGCCGCTCCCCCTGTCCTTGTTACCTGAGAGATTCATCCCCTCGCCATCGGCGGGGGACTTGCTCCTTCGGTGCGTCACCAGGAGGTGACGGCTCTCCAGACGGCGATGTTGGTGTGCAGTACGGGACCTGAGCGTTCATGGGAGATTGCGCCTTCGGTGGCCGGGTCGCGTTCGCGGCACGGCACTCTCCTGCAGGGATCAGACTTCATTCCTTCGGGCTTGTGGTTTCCTTCGCAAGCAATGTAGGCGCCGCGTAATCGAAAGTCCAATGCATTGTTTTTTCGATTGCTATGATTTCAAAGCACAAATTAGAGAGCTCCGAACCATGACCCTCGTCCAGCTGCGACACCTGATTTCGTTGGCGCAGACGGGCTCGTTCAGCAAGTCGGCAGCCGCCTTGTTCCTGACACAGCCCGCGCTGAGCCGCAGCATCCGCGCTCTCGAGGCCGACCTCGGCCAGCCGCTGTTCGACCGCATCGGCCGCCACAGCGAGCTCACACCTTTCGGTCGCGACGCCGTCAATCGGGCGCAAGAACTGGTGCTGGGGGCCGATGATTTGCGCGACAGTGGCCGCCGCGCCGACGACGGCCAAGAGGGCGAGCTGCGCATCGGCATGGGCTCAGGGCCCGGCGCCCTGCTGATGACACCGTTGTTGATGAAGGCGGCAAAGGACCGGCCCCGGCTGCGCGTGGAGATCGCGCGCGCTGGCACCGACCTGCTGGTGCAGGCGCTGCGCGAGCGCGCGCTGGACGCGCTGGTCATCGACGCCCGGTCGCTGCGCCCCGCCCCAGATCTGAAGACAGAGATGCTGCACGGCATGAGGGGGGCTTTCATGGTCCGCCGCGGTCACCCACTCGCGAGGCGGCGCGGTGGCCTCAGCTTCGACGACCTCCTGCGTTACCCGATGGCCTCGACGCCGCTGTCAGACGAGGTCGCGCGCTTGCTGGTCGAGCGATACGGGCCAAGCGCCCATCCGAGCCTGTGTGTCACGCTGCAATGCCAGGAGATCGCCAGCCTGGTCGAGGTCACGAGGCGAAGCGAGGCTGTGCTGCTGGCGATCCGGGCTGCTGCGCCCGACCTGGTCGAGCTGAACGTGCAGCCCGCAGTCGCCGCGACGGCCCGCTTCGGCTTGGTGACCTTGGCTCGACGCACCGAGCCCCC
>CAMCTC010000041.1 GCA_945878355.1 Bordetella parapertussis
GGTCGCGTTTGAGACCGGCCTGCTCGGCCACCTGAGGGTCGTGCGCCACGATCAGGCGCAAGTCATTCCATTTGGCCTCGCCCATCACCTCTTGCGTGGCCTGCGCAAACTGGTCGGCGTGCAGCGGGCCAAGCAGTTCGACAAACTCGTTGTAGCGGCGCCCCGGCACGGCCAGAATGAACTCCAGCTTGCCACCGCCTGGCAGCGTGATGGCCCGCATTTCCTCGAGGTTGTCGGCCGACAGCAGGCCTCGATCAGCCACGGCAATGATGCGCTTGATGGGGAACCGCTTGACGATCTTCTCGATCGTTGGCATGAGGGTTTTGACCTCCGCCGTGTTGCCGTCGAACACCTCGTGGTAGAGCGGCAGGCCGTCAGCGGTTTGCACCACGCCGAGCATGATCTGGCGTGCGATCACGCCTTCCTTGGACATGCCTGTTGGATCAAACGCTGCCCTTCCCATCAACGGGTGTCAATGGCCTCGTGCTGTTTGGCTTGCACGGCACGGGCAAGACCACCCTGGCCAGACTGCTTCCCGGCCTTCTGGAGACCGCCAAGGTTGACCCGGCATCCGCACACATGGCCTCGGGCGCGTTGGTGGATACGCAGTCGCCCAGTGATCACTACAACCCGTGTCAGCAGGGACAGAACGGACTGACCTTGATCCAAGGAATTGAATCTACGACCAGCTTCGTGGCCTGGAACGCCAGCGGCCTGCACTATGTGATTCTGGACGAGGTGGACTTGTTGACCGCTGCGGCCATGACGTCATTCAAAAGCGTGATGAACCGAAAGAACGTGGTCTTCATCATGACCACCAACCGCTTGGACAAGATCGACCCCGGCATTCAAAACCGCAGCGTGTTGATCGACATGAACCAGCCACCAGTGGCCAATTGGCGCCCTTTGCTGCGGCGCATCTACACGCAGGCCAACCTGACACCGCCCAGTGATGCCGTCTTGGATCAAGTGGTGCAGGCAGGTAGAGGATCGGCACGCAGCATCTTCAGCGACGTGTTGATGAGCGCCAACCAAGCCCGCCGTGCTGGTCAAGCTCAAGTGGCCAAGATCAGCAACATCAGGAGCTAGCCATGAAATATCCGCAGGCTTATGTATTTCTGAAAAATATCACAGTCGAAGACAGAGACGCAATCCGTCGCACTATGGGCGCCAAGGTTGAAGTGCACTTTGAGCCCAGCAGGCATGATGAATTATCGGCGGTTGACAAACGGGCTAGAATTGCTCGCAAAATAATTCATGAAATCACGTACGCACATGTTAGGAGCGACTATGTGGTGATTAGCACACAGAAGTTGGGATCTATGTTTGCATTGAAATACGCAGACAGCATAGTAGAAATCGTATGGATCAAATCCAATGCTGATTTCGTGAAACTCAGAAGTTTGCTTCAAGGCTTCAAAAACTACTGGGCATTGTTCCACGCTAATCAAAGTGCGGTCTTCAACTATCGACGGCTAAGCAAAATATTTAACGAGGACAGCCCGGAGTTCATGAGGAACGACCCACTGTTCTCTGCTTTGGATTTCTATAACGCCACGTTCGACAGACCTGATTTCTTGACAAGCCTGCGTGAGAGACTCCAAGAAATCTCAAGAATTGGCAAATATGAGATCTGAAGTCAAACCAATCAATGCAATTTGATAATATCCCAAGAACTAGCCATGAAATATCCACAAGGCTATCCATTTCCAGTTGAAAGAACCAAGCTGCCTGTACTCACCAAGTCAGGCCAAGTTCACGGCATTGCGCAGCATGTCATCGGACGCGTCAATGTAGCCAATGGTCGTGCTGATGTTTCTATGTCCCATGGCACGCATGAGCACACGCACGCCCACGCCCTTGGAAGCCAGCGTTGTGGCAAAGGTTCGACGCCCACTGTGGCTGCTGGCACCCTCAAGCCCCACCGCTTTGTAAAGCACATGGAAGAACTGGGAAAGCGTATTGGCAGTAAATCCTCTCTTGGGTTCTTTCTGCGTGTAAAACAACGCTAGTGACTTGTCCTTGGGTGGCACTTCAATCACATACAGCGCGAGTTCTTTTCGCATTTTGGTGTTGATAAAAACAGTGCGGCTGTGCTTGCCCTTAGTTTGTTCTGCTGACAGGTGGATTTCATCTCTGATGGAGCCGTCGCCGTTGAGCACATCGCAGTAGCGCAGCGCCGCTACCTCCCCTACCCTCATGCCCGCCTGATGCGTCATCAACAGCATCGCCCTATTCCGCGCTGCGTGGGGACGGGTTGCGATGAAGTCCATAACGCGACGAACCTCTGCGGGGGTGAGTGTTTTGGCTTGCTTGGTCATATGCGCTGCTCCTGATCAAATTCATTCACGCTGTTATTGTATTTCCTTTGAATTGGTCTGAGCAAGCGAAATACAGATCAGTGCCTTTCTCTTAAGATTCAAAGACATACAGCGTGACCATGAATAATAGTTATTTCCTTTGGTTCTGCCCGCAAGCACCCCGACACGAGCACCGGTCAACGCCTGCCCCGCGCACAAGCTGCTCGCGCACCGCCCAGCAGCCCAAGCCTTCGGACCCTCGCTTGAGCGCGCTGTAGGGCTTCCTAGTGCTTGGGTGTGCTGCTGTAGAAATTTCACTGCAAATATCAAATTTTTTGTGCTGCAATTTCACGCGGTCATTGAAATCCCATGGCCTGGTGATTTTAATCCCCCATCAACCCGTTATAGCACTTGCTTGCTGGCAATGATTGATATATTTGAATTAATCAGCAAGGAAGGACTTGCTTGATTGATCAACTCAACTGGTAATCAACTGGACATCAGTGGTTCCATCAGTGGTTCTATGTGGTATTTAGGACTTCCTGATCCTTATTACTATAAGCGTGTGACTCTGGTGGTGTCACAGACCTGGTTTGTAAATATCCTGAAGATCTGGGGGTAATTTTAGCATTAGGTCTTCTTTCAGTTCTACCTAATGGCCAAATCAGAGATCTCCGAGAGAATATAACAAGGAAGGACTTGCTTGATTGATCAACTCAACTGGTAATCAACTGGGCATCAGTGGTTCCATCAGTGGTTCTATGTGGTATTTAGGACCTCCTGATCCTTATTACTATAAGCGTGTGACTCTGGTGGTATCACACACATTCTCCGTAGAAAAAACTAAATACCTGTGAACACAGGTGTTATTTTCATTTAGACAAAGGAAAATCAAATGATCAAACTAGAAATACATCCACAAGTCCTGACTGCATTGGCTCAGGCATTCCCGGCACCCGCCAGTCCTCATCGAGTACTGGCTAAATATATTTCCACACTGGAGAGATTGTTGTTCTTGTCCTTGCAGATCCAACGAACTCCGGAGCAATCAAAACTCGATCTCTACGCCATATCGCTACAGAAACTGGCAAATCAAGGAGGCCAGATTGGCCCCAATAAGGTCCGTGTTCATGGCTGGCTGAAAGAGCATGGCTTGGAACTGGTCCAAACCGTCACCAAAGGCTCCAACCTTACTGGCCGCTTGAGCGAAGTCAAGTTAACCAAACTCGTCAAGATGACCAACACCCTAGAACTAAAAGAAGAAATCACCATGAACATCAATACACAAATGACAGACCGCGAACTCACTGCTTACCTCACTGGAGACGACAAAGCCAACCAAGCCCTCTTTGATCTTCTCTATCCAGACTATGACGAAATACTTTGGACCGAGGAATACATACTTGACAACTTTGATCCCATCAAGATCGATTCCCCTTCCTTGGAAAGCTACATCGTTTGGCTGGCCACCGAAGCGAATCTCTTGACCAAGGAAAAAATAAATATCGCCACCAGACAAGCGAGAATCATCTTGGGCTGCTCATCTGCCTACAACGGCTGGTATCTACAGCGCAAGAAACCCAGCCCTTTTGGCCGCATGTATTACGAGGGCGTGAGCGTGCAGAACGTCAACAAGGCGCTGCGCGCAGCAATGCTGGGCAACTGCTGGGAATACGACATACGCAGCAGCGTCATTGCCTGGAAGATGGGATTCGCGGCGAGTTATCTAGCCGAACTGAGCGGTGGCCAAGACATTCGAGCCACATTCCCCGCCACCTTGAACTACTTGGAGGACAAAGGCGACTTCATGCGTACGGTGCGCCTTTATGTGTTTGATGACCATGGCGCCGACTCAGCCGAATTCCAGATGAAGTTGCTCAAGCGGGCGTTCACAGCCATGAGCTTTGGCGCACGACTGGCATCTACGGGGTGGCAAGACAGTTCGGGCACTTGGAACAACCCGGCCTTGGTGAATATCTTGAAGAACAAGGATGAACGAAATCGCTTCTTCAATGACCACACGGTGCGGGCCTTCATCCGGGAGCAAAACACACTGGATGATTACTTGTTCGCTCAATTCAAGCGCCATCACTCAGACCTGCTCAAGTTGCCCTGCCTGCAGACCCACAGTGGCAGAGTCAGCAAGGCCAAGACACTGGCCTACCTGTATCAGCATGGTGAAACCCAAGTCATGGACATCGTGCGCGCCACTGCCGCAGTCCATGGCAGAAAACACTTGGCCAGCGTTCATGATGCGATCTTCTTCAAGAATCGACTGACCATTGATCTCAAAGCAGAGATTGAGTGGCAGATGCGTGCTCAGACCGGTAATGCCTACTGGTTCCTCACACCCAAGGAACTCAAGCGCTATGAGCCACGGCACTTAGATGCGATCGCAGAAGAACAAGCTCATCGGCAACGCATGGATGTCGAGCATATGCAGGCGTTGAACCACCAGCCATTGGGTAATTCAGATTTTGAAATATCTCTAGCCTGAAATGTCATCTGTCAACCCAAGTCCGTCCAATCTGACTGGATACCAATAGGGTTCGGTTGTCCAGACCAAGTGGCCGAACTTACAGTGTGCTTGTTGTTTAACACTACACACACTGAAAGGATTGAGATGAGTTCACTCAGCACATTGAAGTTGACTGCTGTAAAGAAGCCAACCAACTTGCCCGCAGTTCAACAACGCAGAAACAAGTTGATTCGGCGGCTAGGTGAACAGATGGACTTGGCAAAGGCACAGCAAGGTGGCATTCAATTCAAGTCGCCAAAGACTCGCACCTATTTGGACAAGGCTACAGGTGTTCGCACGCAAGTGGAAGTCAACAAGCGCGTAAAGGCTTGGTGGTTCACAGCGGACAACGGCAAGTTGGCTCTGTGCGTTCGCTATGGCACTTCTGTGCTGGAGTTGGCAAAGGGAAAATTCGCCGTTGAGTTGGCGAGTGAACAAGACTTGCTGCCAACACTGGAAATGGTCAAGACGGCTGTGATTGCCGGCGAACTGGACACGGCAATTGACAACGCCGCCAACAAGTTGCGAGACGGCTTCGTCAAATGAACCGATACCAAGTGTGGGTTCGACTGAACTCGTATCAGACGGCATTCGCTATCGTTTATGCGGACAACGACTACCAAGCCAAGCAACTTGCAGAACTGCAATACGGCGTTGGCAGCGTGTTGAACTACACACTGATGGAATGAACAGAAGTTCTGCCCGTTTGTTGTTTAAAACCACATCCCCAAAGCAAGGTAAATACAAGCAGAGGGAGAGGCGTTATGCGATTAAGGGAAGTTGTCAGTGCTGAAGAACTGCTGGGTTTGTGGAAGTTAATTTCAGACAATGTTTGGACTGCCATCAATACACAAAGCCAACAGCAAGCGTCGGCGCCGCAGGCTGAGACACGCAGGACTGCAGCCGCTGGGAAGCCGAAACGCACCAAGCCCAAAGCCAAGCCCATCAAGATTCCGAGACCGGTGCCACCACCCAAGCAGCGCACCCCACCGGTTCAAGCCAAACCAGTCGCCGTTCAACAGCAACAGAAGCCATTGACGGCACAGCAGGTTTGGAATCAGAGAAATCAACAGGCACTACAACGCCAGCGCATCACTGCGTTTGGACCCACAAAGTAATCAGATAGAGGAGAAAATGGCGCGATTCGCTGGTTCTATCGCTGAAAACTGCGTGTGCTGCTGTGAGGCTCGCGGACACATGACAGGCATAGCAGAAATAGTTTTTCACAGAGGCGCCACTGACACACCGTGCCCCTCCGTCGAGCCACTGAAAATACTGCTTCGCACAGACTGGGCTAATGCGCTGGTGCTGCGTCGCACGGGCAGCGCGCACCACGCGGAGTGGCCGATTTATACTCGCGTTAATATTGAAGAAAAAAGTGGCCCGCCGCGTTTCAAAATCCGCCGCCGCAAGGCGTGCCAGTTCGAGTCTGGCCGAGGGCACCAAGTAAAATCAAGGACTTAGGAGTGATTTCTCATCGAAGGATGATGAATCACTTCCGCATCCTTCCGCTACCACTTCCGCAAGACCCTGTTTGGCGCTGCGTTCAGCGGCGGCAGATCGTCCGTTCGCGTCCGCGTGGCGGGAGGAGTTTGACCTAGTCCCATCCCGGGACTACACTACGTGCGTGAGAGTGATAGCGGTCAGCAATCTGAAGGAGTTCTGGCGGCGCTGGCCGGACGCAGAGCTGCCGCTACGCACCTGGCTGGATGCGGCCCATGGCGCGCACTGGGCCAAACCAACCGATATCACGGCCCAGTTCGCCGCCGCCAGCGTGCTGCAGAGCCGGCGTGTTGTGTTCAACATCAAGGGCAATGACTACCGCCTAGTGGTGGCCGTTGCCTACAGGTTCGGGGCGGTCTATGTGAAGTTCATCGGCACGCACGCCGAGTACGACCGCGTCGATGCCGACACAGTGGAGATACCGTAATGCTGCAGATTCAACCTATCCGCACTGATGCCGGCTACAAAGCCGCGCTTGCTGCCGTGTCGCCGTTGTTCGACAACGAACCCGACCCAGACAGCGATGAGGGCGCCGCGTTCGACGCCATGATCACCCTGATCGAGGCCTACGAGCGCAAGCATTACCCCGTCGGGCCGGTCGACCCCATTGATGCCATCAAGTTCCGCATGGAGCAGCAGGGGCTAGGCCCCAAGGATTTGCAGCCCATGCTCGGCGGCTTGAACCGTGTGTACGAGGTGCTTGCCCGCACCCGACCGCTGACGCTGCCCATGATTCGCCGACTCCATCGCCAGCTCGGCATACCAGCGGAGAGCCTGATCGGGGGATGAGCCAGCGCGCCGAGCCGCCACTTGCTTGCGGCTTAGCGGATGGGCTGGCCGGGTGCTTAAGGCGTGCCCAGCAGCCCGGTCAAGTAGTTGTCGGCCATGTCACTTCCCAGGCGTCGATGCAGCCAGCAGTTCGCTCTTGCGAGACGACCCCGCGGTGCTGCCAAAGTGGTAGCTCATGCAGCTGGCCCAGCCAGTGCCCAGGCTGCCCAGCATCACCAACAGCGCGCCGCCGCCGACAGCGGGCTTGCCCATCGCCAGCATCCAGCCCAGGATGCCGAAAGCCAGCCAGCGCGGCGTTGCCGTGTCCTTGGCGTCGACCTCTCTGCTCCTAGCGCCCTCGATGTTGGCCGGCGCGCAGCCGCTCAAGCGGCACTCAGGGCGGCTTGAACGTCACTGGCAGAACCGGGAGTGATTACCGCAGCCGCGTGTGGTCACTTGTTGCCATTGAAAGCATAATTTGGGTGCTGAATTTTCCGCAAAAACCCCCTTCCCTCGCCGTGATCTGCGCTTGGGTTAGGCTTTTTCTTAATCAAGAAGAAATTTATGAAGTTCTATAAATTCGTATTGTTCTCTTTGCTCGTAGTGTCATGCTCTTTTACTCAAGCCAATGATTTAACTGAGAAGCTCCAATCATCCGAGTATGTATTGCTCATGCGGCACGCTCTTGCGCCAGGTGTTGGAGATCCTGCGAACTACTCGTTAGAGGACTGCAAAACTCAGCGCAATCTTGATACCGTGGGTCGCGATCAAGCTCGCTACATCGGTGAGTGGCTTAAAGTGCAAGGAATAAAAGCTGCCGAGGTTTACTCAAGTGTTTGGTGCAGATGTAAAGACACCGCTATGCTACTCAACTTTAACGGCTATAAAGTGGAGCCTGCATTGGCTTCATTCTTTGATAACCCCGAAAAAGGTAAAGAGAGCAACGCTAGACTTCAAACTTTTATTGCTGAGAAAATTAAAATTAAAGGACCCAAGGTTCTGATTTTAGTTACTCATCATGTTAACATTCTTGAATTCGTTGGAGAAAATATCGCATCGGGAGGCATGGTTCTGGCGAAAGTGACTCCTAAAGGTGTGGCGACCTCATATCAATTAATACCTCGCCCCACAATTCCACAAAAAAATCCATCCTGAATAATTTTCTACCGAAGCCCGAGTGGTTCAGACCCATCGCGATCCAGCTTTCTTATCTGATGGATCGAAATAACAGTGAAAGCCATTTTGGGTGGCAACTCAATAGCAAATAAGCCATTTCACCCGTCGCGGTCATTGCCTAGCTTAGGCAAGTTTCCAAGCAGGACGAAGGAAGCCAGTCTGTTCCGAATGGATCGCTGGAGGCATGGGTGAGGTAGAGGTTTGCTGAAATGCCAAGACGCGGGCATTGTTGTTCTACTTGCTCAGCTGAGCACGAGCACACCAAGCGCTCAAAGCCATCAAACCCGACCTGCCGCAGGACGACTTCTGATCGGATCGCCGTGCCGGGCGAGCCGCTACGAGCTGCTCCGTGCGTGTCTTCCCCGACGAGATCAACACAACCTCAATGAGGTCAACGACACAACTCGACACCTACACTTATCCACAGCCGACCCTCTCAAAGTCGACTTCCACCACCGGCTCAAAATTCGGCCGGGCTCAGATTTGGATCGGCACCGACAATCAAGGAGGCAAGATGCAAGAACGCACCATAGACATCCGGACCCGCGACGGCGACATGAACTCGTTCGTCTTTCATCCCGACCGGCCAGGTCCTCACCCGGTGGTGATCCTGTACATGGACTCATTGGGCATTCGTGAAGAACTGTGCGACATGGCCCGGCGTATCGCAGGCGTGGGCTATTACGTGCTGATGCCCAATCTGTATTACCGCCTGGCACGGTCAGTGGACCTGGACGGCGACCGGCTACACGATCCAGCATACGCAGACGGCCTGGCCCTGATGTGGAAGCTCAACCGCCACCTGACAAACACACTGATCGAGCAGGACACCGAGGCGATGTTCGGGTTTCTCGACAGCGAGCCACAGGCGCGCAAGGGCAAGCTGGGCGTCGTCGGCTACTGCATGTCCGGGCGCTTCGTGTTCCGGGTGGCAGGCGCGTTCCCAGAGCGTGTGGCCGCGTCCGCGTCGGTCTACGGCGCGCGCCTGATGACCGACCTGCCCGATTCCGCACACCTGCTGGCCGACCGCATCCAAGGCGAGATGTACTTCGCCTGCGCGCAGCACGACATCTATGCGTCACCCGAGACGCTGGTCAAGCTTCAGCAGGTCATCGACCTTGCGAAAATCAATGCGTCGATCGAGGTCTACGAAGAAGCGCACCACGGCTTTGCGTTCCATACACGCAAGTCGGTCTACAACAAGCATGCCACCGAGCGGCACTGGGAGAGACTGTTCGATCTCTTCCGGCGCAAGCTCTGACACGAATTCAACCACGAACAAAGGCCAACCGCGCGACCAGCGCGAATGTCGGCAATGAACTTACCCAACGTAAACCGACGAAATCGTGGGCCATCAAGTCCTGGCGGCCTGCCTGCAAAGTAGCTAGCACGCCGGCATCAACCGTCATCCATCGCCGCCACCGGCGGCCCAGCGGAGCAAACCCTTGAGCACTGTCGACAAGACCTTGGACACCGCGCTGGCGTACCTGCCGCGCTGGGTGGCTTACCAGATGCGCGCCGCCGAGCAGCCCGGCTGCTCGTTTGCAGTGGCCTACCTCGGCAAGGTGGTGGCCGAATTCGCGATGGGCCAAGCCGATGCGGTGCGCAAGTTGACACCGCGACACCGCTTTCGCGTCGCCTCGCACTCAAAGACCTTCACCGCAGCGGCCGTGCTCAAGCTGCGAGAAAAAGGGCGCTGGCAGCTTGACGATGCCGTGGGGCGATACGTGCCGGGGCTGCATCCGCAGGTGGCATCGGCCACGCTGACCCAGTTGCTGTCGCACAGCGCGGGCCTGGTGCGCGACGGTGCCGACGCCGGCCAATGGGCCGACCGACGACCGTTCCTGGACCGAGCTGGCTTGCTGGCCGACTTGGCTGCCGGCCCGGTGCTGACGGCCAACACCCGATTCAAGTACTCGAACCATGGTTACGGTCTGCTGGGGCTGGCGATCGCCAACTGCACGGGCGAGCCTTACAACGATTGGGTCGCGCGCGAGATCGTCGCTGCGTCCGGTTTGCGCGAGACAACGCCCGACATGCCGCCGGCTTCGGCCTCAGCAACCGGCCCGGCCTTCCCGTTCGCCCGAGGTCACAGCGCCAAGTGGCCGCTCGGTCGGCGCTTGCTGATCCCCGGCGACAACCCGACCGATGCCCTGTCTTCGGCCACCGGCTTTGTCAGCACCGCTGCCGACCTGACGCGCTTCTACAGCAGCCTGATGCCAGACGCCAAGACCAGCGTGCTGTCACCGGCGAGTCGACTCGAAATGCTGCGCCGCCAATGGCGCGACCCGCACAGCAGCATCGAGCGCTGGTATGGCCTGGGCACGATCAGCGGCCCGACTGCGGGCGCTGGCGCCGACTGGGACTGGTTCGGCCACACCGGAGGTTTCCAGGGCACCATCACGCGCACTGTCTGCCTGCCGCAGCAAGGCCTGTGCCTGTCAGCGCTGAGCAACGCAGCCGATGGCGCGTCGCACAGTTGGATCGACGGTGCGCTGCAGATCCTGCGCGCCCACCTGCTGTACGGCGCGCCAACGCCACACACCGCCGATTGGCGCGGGCGCTGGTTCGGCCTGTCGGGCGCGTTCGACCTTCTGCCGATGGCAGACCGAGTGCTGGTGGCCAATCCGGCCCTGGCCAACCCGCTGCAGGACGCGATGCAGATCGACCCGATCGGCGATGCGGGTGAGGGCCGCATCGCCTTGGCTGGCGGATTTGGCAGCCATGGCGAGCCAGCGCGTCTGCAGCGTGATGCGCGAGGCCGCGCCAAGGCGCTCTGGTTGGGCGGCAGCCGGTTGCAGACCGAGGCGCAGATCGTCCGGGAATTGCAGGCGCGCTACGACACGGCTTGACGCCACCCGCGGCGCTTGATGCATGCCGCGGCACCGACTTCAGGCCGCTACAGCCGGGCCCTGCTTTTTCAGGTACTGGCACCGACGCCGTCTTGAGCCATCTGCTGACAACAATCAGACTGACTCGCAAGTACCGGTTTGACCCGTGTCAGGCCGCAGCAGGGCCGGTCAGCCGGGGTTTGCTGCGCTTGCTGGGCACCGGCGACAAGAGCGCGGCCTTCTCCTGGCGCTGGGCCTCGAGGTAATCGTTGAGGTGGCGCAGATGCGCGGCCATCGCGTCGCAGGCCCGGTCGGCGTTGCGGGCGCGGATGTGCTGCAAGACCTGGCGGCGCACCGCGATGATGTCTTCGCGCGGCTTGGGGTCGATCCGCGCGAGCAGCGTGCGGACGATCTCCGACAACGCGTCGACCAGCATCACGATCACCTCGTTGTGGGTCGCGCGGGCCAACAAACGGTAGAACTCGCCGACCGATCGGAGGTCGCGCGAACCACCGCCCTGGCGGAACAGTGCCGTGTGATGGTCGATGTCGGCCTCGATCGCGTCGAGCTCGGCATCGGTCGCGCGCTGGCAGGCCAGCCGGATTGCGACGCAGGTCAGCTCAATCCGGGCTTCGGTGACGCTGGCCGTGGGCACCTGGCCCAGCGCGACCATGTCGCGCACTGCCTGGGCAATGCCGTCTGAGCCTCCGCTGCGAATAAAGAAACCGCCATTCACGCCGGTGCGGGCGACGACGATGCCGGCCAACTCCAGACTGCGCAAGGCATCGCGCACGCCGCTGCGGCTGATGTCGAACTGCTCGGCCAGCTCGCGCTCTCCGGGCAAGCGGTGGCCAGGCTGGAGCGAACCGTCAGCCACCTGCCGGCGTATCTGGTCGCAAACGGCCTCAAAGGTGCGGCGAGTTCTGACGGGCTCGAACACAGGCGCGGCAGTGGTCGGCGCATCCGGCGCGGCTTGAGCCTGCGCTTTCACTGGCGTCTTGGCTGAAGCCTTGGTGGCGGCCTTTGATGGCGCTTTGACCGGCGCTGTCACTGGCGGTTTGCTTGCAGCCATGCGGGGTCCTCTGTCTGTGCTGCGGACATGCCGCCTGATGCGTCGATGCTAACGCCCAGATTCGCTGAATTTTCAAACAATCCACTTATTGGTTGATCCTTTTATTTGTTCTGTGGCAACAAGGCTTGTCGATGCAGGCCTGAGCTGGAGGCACCGGTTGACGACAATCCAATGCTCGACAAGCCCCCAGCCCGAACCGAGGATGACCGCATGAAGACTGCAAACCAGCCCACAGCCTCTCAAGCAAATGTGGCTTTGCCACTTTGTTTGACCCCCATGGGGGGCGGCCGGCTTCGGCCGACCTCGGGGCAATCAGAAGCGGACGCGAAACCCATCAAGGTGTCAGCATGAGCCCCCCCGAGGGCGTGCGCTGCGACCGCGATGGACCCGTACTGGTCATCACAATGTGCCGCGAGCACAAGCGCAATGCGGTCGACCGCGCGCTGGCGGACGCAATAGACCTTGCTCTGAACCAGTTAGAGGACGACCCCGACTTGCGTGTGGGTGTGCTGACCGGCGGCACGCAGGTCTTTTGCGCTGGCAGCGACCTGAAGTCGCGCGGCGACTACGTCACCGAACGTGGCGGCGAGTACGGCGTGATCCGCAGGCGCCGCGGCAAGCCGCTGATCGCCGCGGTCGAAGGCCTGGCCTTGGGCGGCGGCATGGAGATCGTGCTGGCTTGCGACATGGTGGTCGCGGCCACCGACGCACGTTTCGGCCTGCCTGAGGTGATGCGCGGTGTGTTGCCGACCTGCGGCGCACTGTTCCGCGCGCTGGTGGCGCTGCCACCCAACATTGCCCGCGAGATGGTGCTCAGCGGTGAACCCATCGATGCGGCACGCGCCCATGCGCTTGGGCTGGTCAACCAGCTGAGCGCGCCTGGTGAGGCCTTGGCCCGCGCGCTGGTGCTGGCACGGCGCATCGGCGACAACGCGCCGCTGTCGGTACAGGCCAGCCTGCAGGCGATGAACGGGCTGCTGGCCGCTGCGGATGCGGCCGGCTGGGAAGCCACGGCCAAGGCGCTGGCGGTGATCAGCGGCAGTGCGGACTACACCGAGGGCGTGCAGGCCTTCTTCGAACGCCGAGCGCCGGTCTGGCAAGGCCGTTGATTCAGTCCAGGCTGGTCGGCCTAGCGCGCAGATTGGACGACGAAGGCCCGGAAGTGCAGCCCGGCCTGCGTTTCAGGCACGGGCATCAAGCTCCGCCCTTAGACGCCCTTAGAATAAAGCGGAAGGATCGTAGATGCCAGTCGCACAAAATCCGAACAGCGAACTGCTCGCAGCCCAAGCCGAAGCGCGAGACATGCAGCGCGCCATCATCGCCATGCGCAGTGAGCTTGAGTCCGCTCGGTTCAACCATGAGGGCGAAATCCAAAAAGCCGTCGCGGCGGGACGAGACGAGATCAGGCTCCTCAAAGCGACCGCCGTCAGTTTGCGCGATGCGCTGGATCAGGCTGCGATCGCCAAGGATGTCGCTGTGCAGGCGGCAAAGGCCGAGGCCGCCGGCGAGATCGTTCAGCTCAAAGCCTCATCGGTCGCGCTGCGCGAACAACTCGAGCTGGCACGCATCAATTCAGAAACTGCGGTGCAGTCGACGCAAGCGGTTTTCGCCAGCGAGATCTCGCAGCTCAAAGCCACCGCGGCGGCACTGCGCGAACAGATGGAACTCGCCCGCCTCCATGCCGACTCCGCCATCCAGGCCGAGCGACAAAAGGCACAAGGCGAGGTCGCTCAACTGCAGGCCGCCATCGTCGCGATGCGCGACTCCCTGGACCAGAAACCCGGAGCACCATGAGCGAAACCCCCGCAAGCCCCATCAAGGCCCGCCGCAAGACTGTTTCCACCGAAACCGCCACGATCTCGGCGGCCGCCCAGAAGCGGCGCCTGCGCGAGGTCGAGCTGCTGCTCGATGTGTCGCGCAGGATGTCGGTCACCGATTCACTCGACGACGTGCTGGGCACGCTGCTGGACGCATGCACTTCGGAGCTCAAGGTCGAGCGGGGCACGATCTTTCTCAACGACCCGGAGACCAACGAGCTTTACTCACGGGTCGCACAGGGCTCTTTCCGGCGTGAGATCCGAATCTTCAACACCACTGGCGTGGCCGGGCATGTGTTCAGCACAGGTCAGGGCGCGATCGTCCATGACGCCTATGCGGACCCGCGCTTCAACCGCAGCGTGGACGAGCGCACCGGGTTCGTCACCAAGAACATCTTGTGCGTGCCGATCAGAACCGCCAAGGGCCTGGTGGTCGGGGTGGTGCAGTTGCTCAACAAAAAGGACGGCAAGTTCACATCCACCGACCAGTCGATGCTCGAGCAGATGGCGGCGCAGGGCTCGGTGGCCTTGCAAAGCGCGCAGGTGATCGAGCGGGTGGATCGGGTGCGCAAGCAAGAGCTCGAGTTCGTCAACATCGTCTCGGAGATGACCTCCGACATCAAGCTCGGGTCCTTGCTTCAGAAGGTGATGGGCGAGGCCACGCGCATGCTCAACGCCGAGCGCTCGACGCTGTTCCTCAACGATGAGAAGTCCAAGGAACTGTGGTCTGAAGTCGGCCAGGGGCTGGCCTCGATGCAGATCCGGCTGCCCAACCACCTTGGCATCGCCGGCGCGGTGTTCCAGTCGGGCAAGACCATCAACATCCCCTACGCCTACGCCGATCTGCGTTTCAACCCGGCTTTCGACAAGAAAACCAACTACTTCACCCGCTCGATCCTGTGCGTGCCGGTCATCAACAAGCAGGGCAAGACGATAGGCGTGACCCAGGTGCTGAACAAGCACGGTGGGCCGTTCTCGCATGAGGACGAGGCGAGGCTGCGCGCGTTCACCGCGCAGGTGTCGATTGCGCTCGAGAACGCCAAGCTTTTCGCCGACGTGCAGTCGATGAAGAACTACAACGAGGCGATGCTGGAGTCGATGTCCAACGGATTGATCACGCTCGATGCCCAGGAGCGTGTGGCCACCTGCAATGCGGCCGGTTTACGCATCCTTCAGACAACAGCCAAGGACATCGTGAACGTCGCGGTGGCCGATTTCTTCGGCGAGCAAAACAGCTGGGTGCTCGACAAGCTCAAACTCGTCGCCGATACCGGTGAACAGCAGATCAGCGTTGACGCGCCGCTGAATATCGGCGATGCCACGCTGTCGGTGAACTTCACCGTTCAGCCGCTGCTCAACGTCGACCAGCAACGCATCGGCTCGATGATCGTGCTCGAGGACATCAGCTCGGAGAAGCGGCTGAAGTCGACGATGTCGCGCTACATGGACCCCGGGATCGCGGACCGGTTGCTCGCGTCGGGCACCGACCTGCTCGGCGGGCAGGATGTCGAAGCGACGGTGCTGTTCTCGGACATCCGCGGCTTCACGACGCTGACCGAGCAACTCGGGCCACAGGGGACGGTGGCGCTGCTGAACGAGTATTTCACGCTGATGGTCGATTGCCTGCAGAAGGAAGAGGGCATGCTCGACAAGTTCATCGGCGATGCGGTGATGGCCGCGTTCGGCATCCCGGTGCCCCATGACGATGACCCCGACCGCGCGGTGCGCACGTCCATCGCCATGCTCACGACGCTGGAAAAGTGGAACAAGCAGCGCGCAGCCGAAGGCAAGCTGCCTGTCAACATCGGCATCGGCTTGAACACCGATCGGGTGGTGTCGGGCAACATCGGCTCACAAAAGCGGATGGACTTCACCATCATCGGCGACGGTGTGAACCTCGCGGCCAGGCTCGAGTCGGCTTGCAAGCAGTACGGCGCCAAGCTGCTGATCAGCGAGTTCACCTTCAGAAAACTCAAAGGCACATACCGGACGCGAGAGATCGACCTTGCGGTGGTGAAGGGCAAGACCAAGCCGGTGGCAGTGGTCGAGGTGCTCGACTTTCACACTGAAGAGACCTTCCCGCACATCGTCGAAGTGCTGGGACTGTTCAAGGACGGATTGATAAAGTACCGCGCCCGCCGTTGGGCGGATGCGACGCGTCTGTTTCGCCAGGCGCTGGAACTCAACCCGAACGACACGCCCAGCCTGATGCACATCGAGCGCAGCCAGTACCTGAGCGACAACCCACCGCCAGAGGACTGGGACGGTGCCTGGGTGCTGGAGAGCAAGTAGCCGCCATCCGCGGGGACTGGCCGTCAAATGGTGATGTGATAGCCGCCGTTGACCGCCAGGTGCTGGCCGGTGATGTAGCTCGCACCATCGGACAGCAGGAAACAAACCGTCTTGACCACCTCTTCAGGACTTGCCCAGCGTCCCATCGGGATCTGCGCCAGCATCCCGTCTCGGAACTTCTCGCCGCGAATCACCTCGGTCATCGGCGTCTCGACCACACCGAAGCAAACCGAGTTGGTTCGGATGTTGTACTGGCCCCATTCGCGCGCCGCGCTCATCGTGATGCCCAACATGCCGGACTTGGCTGCGGCGTAATTGATCTGGCCGATCGAGCCCTTGCGGCCGGCATCGGATGAGATGTTGACGATCGACCCACCGCTCTTGTCACCAGCTCTGGCGCGCTCAAGCATGTGGCGACCCACCGCCTGCAGCCAGTAAAAAGTGCCGGTGAGATGGACGTCGATCACCTGTTGCCAATGGTGGGCGGTCATCTTCTCGATCATCGCCGGTCGGATGATGCCGGCGTTGTTGACCAGGCCGTGCACTGCTCCGAAACGCTCCACAGCCTGCGCCACGGTTTGCGCGGCTAGTTCGACATCCACGACGCTGCCGACCACTGCGAGCACGCGCTCAGGCGGCAGCGGCGCCAGTGCCGCGTGCAAGGTCTCGGCGTTGAGGTCGATCGCGACGACGTTGGCACCCAGCGCGATGCCCAGTTCGGTGATCGCCTTGCCGATGCCTTGGCCAGCGCCGGTGACGATCAGGGTTCGTCCGGCCAGTGAGACGATGGGGTCCATGCACAGTCCTTGTAGGTGATGTTGCGGGTGTTGGTTGTGGGCGGTGGTTGCGAGCGGTGGTTGCGAGCGCTATTGCCGGTCGCGTCGCGGCTAGCTGTAAATATTTTATGGTTGAACCAATGATATTCCTGGCCCGACCCACGGTCAACCCAGACCAGACCTCAAGCGCCCGCTGTGCTCAGCTTGCGGTCACGGCTCTGTACCGCCAGCCAAGGGCTTGATGACCGGATTGCGGCGTTTGCGCGCTGGCAGGGTTGGCGGCACCGCGCCAGCCGAGGCGTCGACCCGCGACAGGTAGCTGCGCTGCAGCCGCTTCAAGCTGGTCTCCATCTCGGCCACAGCGGCCTCGACATGGCCTGCCTCCAGATGCTTCATGAAGCGGCGGCGCGACGGCAGCACAAAGGTGTTCTTGTAGTCGCCGATCTTGTGGATGAAGTACTTCAGCACATCGAGCACACCGTTCATCATGATCACCATGATCGGATTGCCGGTCATGCGCGCGAGGATGCGGTGGAAATCCAGGTGCTTCTCGGACCGCAGCGGGAAATCACCGCAGGCTGCGGCGGCCTCGGCTTCGGCGATGTTGGTGTTGAGGTCGGCGAGGTCTTGCGTCGTGGCACGGGCACAGGCTTCGCGGACGATGATTGTCTCGAGCCAGATCCGGGCTTCGGTCAGTTGCGCCGGCGCGATCGACCCCAGGTGGTACATGTCGAGCAGGCCGGTGACGATCGCCTGCCCGCTGCGCTCGCTGATGAAAGCGCCGCCGCTGGCGCCTTTCTGCAGCCGGATCAGCCCGGCGTGCTCTAGCGAACGCAAAGCCTCTCGCAAGGTATTGCGCGAGACACCGAACTGCTCGGACAGCGCGCGCTCAGACGGCAAGCGACTGCCGACCTTGAGCCTGCCCTCGATCAGCTCATTGCGGATTTGGGTGGCGATTTCCTCGAAAGCCCGCGCCGATCGGATCGGCTCGAACTTGGCCAGCGGCACAGCCGGGGCGATGACTGGTTGAGCGGTCGGGGCGGCCGCCTGGGACTTGGTGCTGGGCAAGGGAGATCTCTCTTCGCGGTTCTGGCGCGCAGGGCTGCGACCCGGTCAATGATATGACCGATGCAAGCTTGAAAACCCTCGATATCCAGCGCGGCTTGGCCGCCGACGCGCCTCAGCGTGCGCGCACCGGGATCTCGTTGAACGGCAGACCTCGGTCGGCCCGCATGTCCGCCGGCAGGCCCAGCACCCGCTCAGAGATGATGTTGCGCAGGATCTCGTCGGTACCGCCCTCGATGCGCGTGGCCGGCGAGCGCAGCAACATGGCCTGGAACCTGGCCGCCGCACTCGGCTGCGCGGCATCGACCAGCACGCCCGAAGCACCCTGCAGGTCGAGCGCGAACATCGCAATCTCCTGCAGCGTCTGACCGGCGACGAGCTTGCCGATCGAGTTCTCGGGGCCGGGGATCTGGCCCTTGGACAGCGCCGAGATACTGCGGTAGGCGGTGTATTTCAGGCCGCTGGTGCGAACCGCCCAGGTCGCGAGCCGGGAGCGAACCGCCGGGTCGTCGATCGCCAAGCCGTCGCCGGTGTCGAATTCGCAGCAGAAGTCCAGCAAATCGGGGAACCCGGTGGGCATGCCCGCGCCAATCGACATGCGCTCGTTCATCAGCGTGGTCAGCGACACGCGCCAGCCCTGGCCGACAGCGCCAAGGCGCTGGTGATCAGGCACCCGCAGGTCGGTGAAGAAAACCTCGTTGAAGCCCGATTGGCCGTTGACCTGCTTGATCGGCCTGACCTCGACGCCCGGGCTCTTCATGTCGAAGAAGAACATCGTCAAGCCGTCGTGCTTGACAACCGAGGGGTCGGTGCGCGTCAGGATCATCCCGTAGTCGGAGTAATGCGCGCCGCTGGTCCAGATCTTCTGGCCGTTGATCACCCACTCGTCGCCCACCAGTTCGGCGCGTGTTCGCAGTCCGGCCAAGTCCGACCCAGCCACCGGCTCAGAGAAGAGCTGGCACCAGATCTCTTCGCCCGAAGCCAGTGGCGGCAAGTAGCGCCGCTTGTGCGGCTCTTGCGCATACGCCATCAAGGTCGGGCCGATCATGCCCTGGCCGATCAGGAAGATGGACGCCAGCTTGCCGTAGGCGCCCTCCTCTTGCTGCCAGATCACGCGCTCGATCGGGCTCGCGCCGCGGCCACCGCAATCCTCCGGCCAATGCAGACAGGCCCAGCCGGACTGCGCCTTCTTCTTCTGCCAGGCTTTGGATGCAGCGAGCACGTCGCCGCTGCGCAGCGCTGGTTGGCCGTAACCGGCGAGTTCGAGTTCGGCGTGCAACTCGGTGGGGGCGTTGGCAGCGATCCAAGCGCGCACTTCGGCGCGAAAGCTGGCTTCCTGGGGGGTGTCGTCAAAGTTCATTGTCGGATTCCGTCAGTTGCTCTTGGCTGCGCGGCGTGCACACAGTCGATCGACCAGCAAGTCTTCCCAGCGGCTCAAGCTGCCCAGCGTGAGCGCGAGCAGGTTGGACCGTCGGTAGTGAAGGTGGCAGTCAAACTCCCAGGTGAAGCCCATGCCGCCGTGGACCTGGATGTTGTTTCGCGCGCAATGCTGGTAGGCCTGCGTCGCGCTGACCCTGGCGCTGGCCGCGGCCTCTGGCAGCTCGCTCGCGCCGGTCGACAGCGCCCAGGCGCCGTAATAAGCGTTCGATCTGGCGAGCGTGGCCGAGACATACATGTCAGCGAGCATGTGCTTGATCGCCTGCAGCGACCCGATCGGTCGGCCAAAGGCGAAGCGCTGCTGGGCGTAGTCGCAAGCGGTCTCGAGCGCGCGATCGGCGCCGCCAACCTGCTCGAAAGCGATCAGCACCGCGGCGCGGTCGTACACATCGGCCAGGATCTGCCAGCCTGCGCCGGCCGCGCCCAAGGGCTCGCCAGCGGCTTGTGAGAAATCGATTCGCGCCTGGCTGCGGGTCGGGTCGATGCTGGGAACGGTCTCACGACGGACCCCCGACGCCTTCAAATCGACGATGTGCAGCGAGACCGTTGGCGTGCCGTCGCCCTCGTCGCGGACCGCAACGACCGCGAAATCGGCAATGTCGCCATCGGCGACAGGCTGCTTGGTGCCGGTGATCAGGCCGCGCACCGACTTGGCGTTGAGGGAACCCGGCGTGACTTGGCCTGGGCGCTCGGCGAGCGCGAGCGTGCCGATCAACTCGCCGCTGGCCAGTCCGGGCAGGTAGCGGCGTTTCTGTTCCTCCGAGCCCGCTCGCAGCAGCAGTTCGGCAGCGATCGCGATCGACGAGGAGAACGGCACCGGGGCGATCGCGCGGCCAAGTTCCTCGGCGATGACGCAGAGCTCGAGGTAGCCCAAGCCCAGCCCGCCGTAGGCCTCGGGAATCGCTGCGCCCAGGTAGCCTTGCGCCGCCAGACCTTGCCAGAGCTTGGCGTCGTGCGCCTGCGGCCCGTCGAGCACCGCGCGAACGGCGCTGCGGTCGCAGTGATCGCCCAGAAAGCGCCGCGCCTGGTCCTTGAGCTGTCGCTGCTCTGGAGAAAAATCGAAATCCATGGGGTTCCTTTCGGCCGGGGCCGGGTTTGACGCGGTCATGCCAGCGGACCGCTCGTCGCGAGTTTGCGCCTGGCGACCGCCGCAAAGCTATGCCTGGTCCATGTTGGCGCAGGACAAGGTCGGCGTGAATCGTCGCAATCGACGAATGCCGGCACTGGCGTGTGACTTGCCGCCAGCGGCGATCTGGTCGACCCCTTGGCGACAGCTGCGGTCGAACGCGCTTGCCTACACTGGGCGCTCACTTTGAACCGGGAGAACCCATGTCGCAGCTGGTACTGCGCGAGGACCGCGAAGGTCTCGCCATCCTGACCCTGAACCGCCCGGACAAGCTCAATGCGCTGACGGTGGCGATGTTCCAGCAACTGCGGGGCCATGTGCAGCAGATCGCCAACGAGACCGAGCGCATCGGCTTGGTGCTGGTGCGCGGCGCGGGCAAATGCTTCTCGGCAGGCCATGACCTGGCCGACATCGCGCATGGCGAGCATCCGCCCAAGCCCAGTTTCCAGGCCGACACGATCGAGCTGCTGGCCGAGTTGCCGCAGCCTGTGATCACCGCCGTGCATGGCCACTGCTACACCGGGGCGCTGGAGCTCGCGCTGGCCGGCGACATGATCGTCGCAGCCGAGTCTGCCAAGTTTGCCGACACCCACGCGCGCTGGGCTTTGACGCCAGTCTGGGGCATGAGCCAGCGCCTGCCGCGCCGCATCGGCATGGCCAAAGCGCAGGAGATGACGTACACCGCCCGCAGCTACAGCGGCGCCGAGGCACAAGCCATCGGGCTGGTGAACTGGTGCGTGCCCGATGCGTCGTTCGAGGCCGAACTCGGCAAGTTCACTGCGGCGATCCTGGCGAACTCCTGGTTCAGTCTGCGTGCGAACAAGCGCCTGTACCGCGACACCGACGGCATGGCGCTGCGCGCCGGACTGTCGCACGAGATCCACCGCACCGAGGGTCGGGGCCCGGACATGGATGAGCGCATTGCCGGCTTCATGAACAAGACCAGCAAGCTGTCCTGAACCGGGGTCGATGATGACGCAATCGCTGTACGACGGCTGCAATGTCGGCGATCTGGTGGTCACCGCCATCAGCCGAGGCGGCGACCGGGTGGCCTTCATCTCGGATGACACCCGCTGGACCTACCGCCAGCTCGGCGCGTTGATCAGCACGGTCGTTCAGGCCCTGACAGCGCGCGGCTTGCAGCGCGGCGACGCGGTCGCGACACTGTCGGCGAACCGCCCGGAAGCCTTCCTGATCACCGCGGTGGCCTATGTGATGGGCTTGCGCATCACCTGGGTCAACCCGACTTCGTCGGAGGACGACCACGCCTACATCCTGGCCGACTCTGGCGTGCAAACGCTGTTCGTCGACCCGCTGACCTTTTCGGACCGCGCCCGCTCGCTCGCCCAACGCGTGCCGGGCATGACCAGCCTGCTGAGCTTCGGGCCGAACGACGGCTTCGGCGAAGACATCCTGGCCGCAGCCGCGCGCTTCACCCCCGGGCGACTCGTGCCCCAGGCGCAGCCCGACGACGTCTGCGTGCTGATCTACACCGGCGGCACCACCGGCAAGCCCAAGGGCGTTGCGCACACCCACCGCGTGCATGTCGCGATGATCATGACCGAGATGGCCGACTGGGATTGGCCAGCAGAAATCCGATTTCTCGCACTGACGCCGATCACCCATGCCTCGGGCGCGATGATCATGCCGGTCTTGCTCAAGAGCGGCACCTATGCGATGACCAAGGGTTTCACCGCCGAGAAGTTCGTCCACCTGGTCGAGGAGCACCGCATCACCGCCACCTTCTTGGTGCCGACGATGATCTACGTGCTGCTGGACAGCCCGGCACGCCAGGGTGCCGACCTCAGCAGCCTTCAACTCGTGATCTACGGCGCGTCGCCGATGTCACCGACCCGGCTGGTCGAAGGCATGAAAGTGTTCGGACCGATCTTCATGCAGCTCTACGCGCAGTCCGAGGCGCCGAACACCGTGACCGTGCTGCACCAACACGAACACGACCCCGAGCACCACCCCGAGCGGCTGGCGTCCTGCGGCACGCCCTGCGTCGGCACCCAGGTCAAGCTGCTCGACGAGCATGGCCAGGAAGTGCCCGAGGGCGAGGTCGGCGAGATCTGCGTGCGCGGACCGCTGGTGATGCAGGGCTACTGGAACAAGCCCGAGGAGACGGCGCAAGCCTTGCGCCTGGGCTGGCTGTGGACTGGTGACATGGCGCGGCGCGATGCCGATGGCTACCTCTACATCGTCGACCGCTCGAAAGACATGATCATCAGCGGCGGCTTCAACGTCTTCCCGCGCGAAATCGAGGACGCCTTGTCGCAGCATCCCGCAGTGGCGGCGGCTGCGGTGGTTGGCGTGCCCGATGCGAAGTGGGGCGAGGCGGTGCGGGCGCTGGTGGTCTTGCGCCCAGGCGCTGCGGCGACCGCCGAGGAACTGATCGCGATGGTCAGAGACCGCAAGGGCAGCGTCTACGCACCGAAGGCAGTCGACTTCGTCGATGCACTGCCGATGACGGGCCTGGGCAAGCTCGACAAGAAAGCCATACGCGCGAAGTTCTGGCAAGGCCTCGAACGCTCAGTGCACTGACCAGGGACTGCCTGCGCAAACGAAGGCCGGCGCTGACGAGCACTCAGTGTCCCAGGGCCTGGCGTCGCCGCTCACGCAGCGCCAAGCCCTCGTTGCACAACAGCGCGCCGATCACGAGCACTCCGCCGGCCAATGCCGTAGGACCAGGCGACTCACCCGCTCCCAGCCAGACCAGCAGCACGCCGAAGATCACTTCGAGCAAGCACAGCAGCGAAATCTCAGGCGCCGGCAGCACCTTGGTCAACTGCACTGCGAGCAGGCAAGGGACTGCGAGTTGAAAGACACCCAGCAGTCCCAGCAGCGACAAATCGTGTGCGGTGGCTGAGAACGGCAGCGACAGCGGCATCATGATGGCCGCCGACAACAGCGCGCCCAGCAGCACCGCGGGCAACATGTCGGGCGCCTCAGACGAGGTATCACTGGCGACGCGCTGGTTCATGTGCTGCAGCAAGGTCCAGTTGCAGGCCCCAGCGATCGGCACCCCCAAGGCCACCAACGAGCCAGTCACCGACGCACCGCCAGCCATGGCCTGCTGGCCAAACATCCAGGCGATGCCGGTTCCCGCAACAGCGATCGCGACCCAGGTGCGGCGCGGCAAACGATGCCGCAGGAACAGCCTCGCAAACAAGGCCGTCAGCAGCGGTGCGATTGACAGCGTGATCAGCACTGTGGCCACCGTCGTCAACATGATCGCGACCATGAAGTTCGTGTACATCACGGTCCAAAACAGGCCTGATGCCCACAGTGCCCAGCCGCCGCGACGGATGTCGGCCCACAGCCTGGGGCCACGCATGGCCAGCAAGGCTATCGTCAATGCCAGCGCATTGAACGCACTACGCCAGAACGTCACCTCGAAGCTGCGCGCCGCCTCCAGATGACGCGTCACGACCCCGGCAATGCTCCACAGCAAAGTGACCAGCACCATCAGCAACACGGCTCGGGAGTGGGAAATGCGCATGGCGAAATGACTGCCTCGAATCAAAAAGGGCCGCAAAGCGGCCCGGGCCATCGTCTGGCTAGAGCCACCGCTTGGCGGGGGCTGAGCCCCGCGGCTCCAAGCCGACCTGCGTCGGCTTGGACGGGGCGAAGGGGCCGAGCTCTGCGAGGCTGCGGCCTGCAAGGCTGGGGGGTGCCGCACATTCCCGGTCGCAGATCGGAAGCGTGCGGGATGCGACTCAAGAGTCGCGGCCCGCGCGCTTGCGATCATGTTCCTTCAGATAGCGCTTGCGCAGACGCACCGACTTGGGCGTGATCTCGACCAGCTCGTCGTCCTCGATGAACTCGACCCCATACTCCAGCGTCAGGTCGATGGGCGGCGTGATCTTGATCGCATCTTCCTTGCCAGAGACACGGAAATTGGTCAGCTGCTTGGTGCGGGTGGCGTTGACGACCAGGTCGTTATCTCGGTTGTGGATGCCGACGATCATGCCTTCGTAGACCGGATCGTTGGGCTTGACGAACATGCGGCCGCGATCGTCGAGCTTGCCCAGCGCGTAGGTGAAGATCTCACCGGCATCCATCGAGATCAGCACGCCGTTCTTGCGGCTCGCGATCTCGCCCTTGTGTGGCTCGTAGCCGTCGAAGATGTTGGCGATCAGGCCCGAGCCGCGGGTCAGGTTCATGAACTCGTTCGAGAAGCCGATCAGGCCACGCGCTGGAATGCGGTACTCCAGGCGCACGCGGCCTCGGCCGTCAGGCTCCATGTTGACCAGCTCGCCTTTGCGCTCGCCCAAGGCCTGCATCACGCCACCCTGGTGTTGCTCCTCGACGTCGGCGGTCACCAACTCGATCGGCTCGTGCTTTTCGCCATCGACGTCGTGGAAAACGACGCGCGGCTTGGACACGGCCAGCTCATAGCCCTCGCGGCGCATGTTCTCGACCAGGATGGTCAGGTGCAGTTCGCCCCGGCCCATCACCTCGAAGATGCCTTCCTCGTCGGTTTCCGAAACCCGCAGTGCGACGTTCGATTGCAGCTCTTTTTGCAGCCGGTCCCAGAGTTGGCGGCTGGTGACGTACTTGCCTTCGCGCCCAGCGAGCGGGCTGGTGTTGACGCAGAAGTTCATCGTCAAAGTCGGCTCATCGACCTTGAGCATCGGCAGCGGCTGCGGGTTGAGCGGGTCGGTCACCGTCACACCGATGCCCAGTGCATCGATGCCGTTGATCAGCACGATCTCGCCAGGGCCGGCTTCGGTGACTTGAACGCGGTCCAGTCCCTGGAAGGTCAACACCTGGTTGACCCGACCCTTGACCGCCTTGCCGTCCGGTCCTTCCATCACCATCACCTCCATGCCCGGTTTGACGGTGCCGGCGTTGATGCGGCCCACGCCGATGCGGCCCACGAAGGTGGAGTAGTCGAGCGAGGAGATCTGCAACTGCAGCGGCGCGTCAGGCTCGCCGGCGTGCGGGTCGACATGCTTGAGCACGGTGTTGAACAGCGCCGACATGTCGGTGCCCCACTTCTCGCCATGGGCGCCCTCTTCCAGCGAAGACCAGCCGTTGATGCCCGAGGCGTAGACAACCGGAAAGTCCAATTGCTCGTCGGTGGCGCCGAGCTTGTCGAACAGGTCGAAGGTGGCGTTGACCACGGCCTGCGGCTTGGAGCCCGGCTTGTCGACCTTGTTGACCACCACGATCGGCTTCAGGCCCAGCGCCAGCGCTTTCTTGGTGACGAAGCGGGTCTGCGGCATCGGGCCTTCCTGGGCATCGATCAACAGCACCACGCCGTCGACCATCGACAGCGCACGCTCGACTTCGCCGCCGAAGTCGGCGTGGCCCGGGGTGTCGACGATGTTGATGTGCGTGCCTTCCCAGCTGACAGCACAGTTCTTGGCCAAAATCGTGATGCCGCGCTCTTTCTCGATCGCGTTGCTGTCCATCACGCAGTCGATGACTTTTTCGTGGTTGGCGAAGGTGCCACTCTGGCGCAGCAGTTGGTCGACCAATGTGGTCTTGCCATGGTCGACGTGCGCGATGATGGCGATGTTGCGGATCTGTTGGGTCATGATGGGTCTTTGCGAGGAATCGGATCAGGCAGCTGCAACCAGCGCTTGAAGGGTGGTTGCGGCCAACGCCGCGGGAATCAAGGCCTGCACCTCCAGAGGGCTGAGCAGGCGGTCGGCGATCAGTTCGCCGGACATGATGTGGGCACTGCCGAGAAAAGCGCCGGGTTCAGGGCCATAAACCTTGACGGCAGGTGCATCGGCATGCGCCACCCGCCGGCGCAAGCCGGTCAGGAAGCGGCCAGCCTCGGCAGTGTCGAGGGCCAGGCTCGGCCAATCGGCCAGCAAGGTATCGGCAGGCAGCAAACGGGCCAGGCGATCGGCTTCATCCATCGCTTCGAGATCAGCCAGCGTCACCGCACCAGCCAAACCCAGCGGGCCGCTGCCTGTGCGGCGCAGACCGGTGAGGTGAGCGCCACAGCCCAGCGCCTCGCCGATGTCCTCGGCCAGGGTGCGGATGTAGGTTCCCTTGCTGCAAGACACGGTGATCACCAGGCTGGCATCCTGCCAGTCGATGATGTCGATCGCGTGAATCGTCACCTGGCGCGCTGTGCGTTCGACTTCGAGACCGGCACGGGCGTACTCGTAGAGCGCACGGCCGTCCTTCTTCAGCGCCGAGTGCATCGGCGGCACCTGGGCGATCGGCCCGGTGAAGCGCTGCAGCACCTGCTCGATCAAGGCCCGGTCGATGTTGACGGGCCGCTCCTGCAGCACTTCGCCTTCAAGGTCGCCTGTGCTGGTGCGTCGACCCAGACCCAGCGTCGCGCAGTAAGCCTTGTCGGCGTCCAGACTGACCTGGCTGAACTTGGTCGCAGCGCCAAAGCACAGCGGCAGCAAGCCAGTGGCCAGCGGATCGAGGGTTCCCGTGTGGCCCGCTTTCTCGGCCCGCAGCAGCCACTTGGCTTTCTGCAAGGCGTCGTTACTCGTCCAGCCCAGTGGCTTGTCGAGCAGCAGCACACCGTGCAGCGCACGGCGGACTTGGCGGACACGGACGGGATGGCTCATGACCTCAGGGCTCGCCGTCTTCCTTGGCACGCGTCGAATTGGCTTCACGGATCAACGCCGACAGCTCAGCGGCGTGTTCGGTGGTGCGGTCAAACTGGAAATGCAGTGTCGGCACAGTGTGGATCTGCAAGCGCTTGAACAGACCATTGCGCAGAAATCCGGCCGCTTCATTCAGGCCGGCCGCGCATTCAGCCGTGTCGCCGACCAGCACCGAGAAGTACACCTTGGCATGGGCGTAGTCGGGCGTGACCTGCACGCTGTTGACCGTGACCATGCCGATGCGTGGATCTTTGAGGTCGCGGATCAACTCGCCCAGATCGCGCTGGATCTGGTCGGCAACGCGGACGCCGCGGTGGGGTATGGCTCGCTTGTGGCGCATGGTGTTCTCTGGGTGGGCCGCACAAGTGCAAACCCCGCATTCTTTGGGATAGCGGGGTTTGCAGGTGAGGGCAACTCCGCCCCGGCCGCCGGGCCGTCCCAAGGCTGGGAGCGCCCCGCGGGGGCAGGAGCGCAGCGACTGGGGGCAAAGGTTACAGCGTTCGGGCGACTTCCTTGACCTCGAAGAACTCCAGCGCATCGCCCTCGGCGATGTCGTTGTAGTTCTTGAGCTTGATGCCGCACTCGAAGCCCTCGACCACTTCGCGCACATCGTCCTTCATGCGCTTGAGCGAATCGAGCTCGCCGGTGTAGATCACCACGTTCTCGCGCAGCAAGCGGAACTTGGCGTTGCGGCGGACCACGCCCGCGGTGACCATGCAACCGGCCACCGTGCCGATCTTGCTGGCGATGAACACGGTGCGGATCTCGGCGCTGCCGATGACTTCTTCCTTCTGCTCCGGCGCGAGCATGCCGGTCATCGCAGCCTTCACCTCGTCGACAGCGTCGTAGATGATGTTGTAGTAGCGCAGATCGACGCCGTTGTTCTCGGCCAGCTTGCGAGCACCCGAATCGGCACGAACGTTGAAGCCGATGATGACCGCCTTGGACGCAATCGCCAGGTTGACATCGCTCTCGCTGATGCCGCCGACTGCGCCGTGAACGATCTGCACCTTGACTTCAGGCGTGCTGAGCTTGACCAGCGACTGAGCCAGCGCTTCCTGCGAGCCCTGCACATCGGCCTTGATGATGAGGGCCAGCGTCTGCGCCTGGCCTTCGCCCATGTTGTCGAAGATGTTGTCGAGCTTGGCTGCCTGGCGCCGGTTGAGCGTGACCTCGCGGTACTTGCCCTGGCGGAAGGTCGCGATCTCGCGCGCCCGGCGCTCATCGGACAGCACCATGAACTCGTCGCCAGCTTGCGGCACCTCGGTCAGGCCCTGGATCTCGACCGGAATCGACGGACCGGCTTCCTGGCAGGACTTGCCGTCTTCATCGGTCATCGCCCTGACACGGCCAAAGCTTGAACCCGCCAGCACGACATCGCCGCGCTTGAGCGTACCGCTTTGCACCAGCACGGTGGCCACAGGCCCCCGGCCCTTGTCCAGTCGAGCTTCGATGACCAGGCCTTTGGCAAACGACGTTTTCGATGCCTTGAGTTCCAGCACCTCGGCCTGCAGCAGCACCTGCTCGAGCAGGTTGTCAATGCCCTCGCCAGTCTTGGCCGACACAGGCACGAACGGCGTTTCACCGCCGAAGTCTTCAGGCACGACAGCCTCGGCCACCAACTCGCCCTTCAGGCGTTCGAGGTTGGCACCAGGCTTGTCGATTTTGTTCATCGCCACGACCATCGGCACATTGGCCGACTTGGCGTGCGCAATCGCCTCCTTGGTCTGCGGCATCACACCGTCGTCGGCAGCGACCACCAGGATCACCAGGTCGGTCGCGGTGGCGCCGCGTGCACGCATCGCGGTAAAAGCGGCGTGGCCCGGGGTGTCGAGGAAGGTGATCATGCCGCGCGGTGTCTCGACGTGGTAGGCGCCGATGTGCTGCGTGATGCCACCGGCCTCACCCGCTGCGACACGGGTGCGTCGGATGTAGTCCAGCAGCGAGGTCTTGCCATGGTCGACGTGACCCATGATCGTGACCACCGGCGCCCGGGGCAACTGCTCGCCTTCAGCCGCGACATGTTCTTCCTCGAGGAAGGCGTCCGGGTCATCGAGCTTGGCCGCAAAAGCCTTGTGGCCCATCTCCTCGACCAGGATCATGGCCGTCTCTTGATCGAGCTGCTGATTGATCGTGACCATCTGGCCCAGCTTCATCAGCTGCTTGATCACCTCGGCGGCCTTGACCGACATCTTGTGCGCCAAGTCGGCCACGCTGATGGTCTCGGGCACATGCACTTCCTGGATCACCTGCTCGGTGGGGGCCTGGAAGTTGCTCTGAACACCTTGATCCCGATCGCCACGGCGTCCACCGCGCGGCGCACGCCAACCCGGACGGTTGGCTGCGCCGCCATCGGTGCGGCCTTTGCCTGCCAAAGCGCGCTTCTTGGCTGCATCGTCAGCCCAACTCGACGACAGCTTTTCGCTCTTGACAGATTTCTTGTCACCCGGTTTCGCAACGCCCGCACCTGCTGTGGGCGCACCCGGCACCGGCTTGGGTTTGTGGATGGTGCCCAGGATGGCTTCCTTGGCCAAGACAGGCTTGACCGGCTCCTCGGGCTTCTTGGCCGTCATCACCTTCTTGGGCGCGCTCATCATCGCCCGGATCGCAGCAGCCTCGTCCTCGGCAGCCTTGCGCCGCTTGGCCACCGCAGCCATGGCCAGCTTTTCAGCAGCCTCAGCGTCGCCAGCTTTCACAATGCGGATGCCGGGCTTGAGTGCTTCGACAGGTGGTACCACCGCAATCGGCGGCGCCACCGGCGCTGCAACCACGGCCGCAACCACCGGCGCCGCGCTTCCGGGGACAGCGGCTTTTTCGATCGCAGCAGCAGCAGCAGCTTCAGCAGCAGCCTTGGCCGCCGTTTCAGCAGCTTCACGCTGGGCCTGCGCCTCAGCCGCGGCCTTGGCTTGCGCGGCCAACGCAGCGGCCTCGGCGGCCTCGCGCTCGGCTTGCTCGCGCTCGGCCCGTGCTCGCGCCAACTCAGCCATCTCATCTTCCTGGCGTCGCAGCTGCTCCGCCTGGGCGTTGGCTTCCTCTTCGCGGCGATGCAGGTCAGCCTCGGTCGCGGCCGTCTCACTCTCGTCCTCGACACCGGCGGGTACGTCATCGCGCTTGACGAACACGCGCTTCTTGCGAACCTCAACCTGGATCGTGCGGGCCTTGCCAGAAGCGTCGGCCTGCTTGATCTCGCTGGTGCTCTTGCGAGTGAGCGTGATCTTCTTGCGATCCGCGCTGCCTGTGCCATGCGACTGGCGCAGGAATTCGAGCAGGCGTTCCCTGTCGGCCTCGGTCAGCGCGTCGTCGGGCGAACGCTTCGCGACACCAGCAGACTGCAGTTGCTCGAGCAGCGTCCCGGCAGGACGGTTGAGCTCGGCTGCGAACTGGGCGACGGTCGTCACGGCCATGGGTGGATTTCCTTGCGAAACTTCAATGCGATGCGGTAACGGAGCGCGTTTGTGGCGAACTGGAGGACGGCGATCAGGCCGTGAACCAGTGCTCCCGCGCTTTCATGATCAATACCTTGGCGGCAGCTTCGTCGATGGCAGTCATCTCGATCAACTCATCGACCGCCAGATCGGCCAGATCGTCTCGGCTGTGCACACCACCGTCGGCCAACTTGCCGATCAGCTCAAGCGTCAAGCCCTCGAGATCACGCAAGTCCTGGGAGACCTCTTCAACGCTCTCTTCGTGGGCGATTTCCATCGTCAACAAGGCGTCCTTGGCGCGGTTGCGCAGTTCGGTGATCGTGTCCTCGTCAAAGGATTCGATCTCCAGCAACTCCTGCAAAGGCACGTAAGCGATCTCTTCCAGGCTGGTAAAACCTTCGGCGATCAGGATGTCGGCCACTTCGACGTCGACGTCGAGCTTCTCGACAAACAGACGGCGGCTCGAATCACTCTCGACGGCCTGTTTGGCCTGCGACTCTTCGGCCGACATGATATTGATCCGCCAGCCGGTCATCTCAGAGGCCAAGCGGACATTCTGTCCACCTCGACCGATCGCGATCGCCAGATTTTCTTCGTCGACCACGACGTCCATCGCGTGCTTCTCTTCGTCGACCACGATCGACTGCACGTTGGCCGGTGCCAGCGCGCCGATCACGAACTGCGCCGGATCCTCAGACCACAGCACAATGTCGACCCGCTCGCCGGCCAACTCGTTGGTCACGCCGTTGACGCGTGAGCCGCGCACACCCACACAGGTGCCGATCGGATCGACCCGCTTGTCGTGCGAGACCACGGCGATCTTCGCTCGTGAACCGGCATCTCTGGCGCAACTCTTGATCTCAAGCAGGCCCTGCTCCATCTCAGGCACTTCCTGCGCGAACAATTCCATCATGAAACCGGGCGCTGATCGCGACAGCATGATCTGCGGCCCGCGTGCGGCCGTGTCTATGCCGGCAATGAATGCCCTGACTCGGTCGCCAATGCGAAGGTTTTCCTTCGGGATCATCTCGCTGCGTTTCAGGCGACCCTCAACCCGACCGCTCTCGACAATGATGTCGCCCTTGTCCAGACGCTTGACAGTGCCGACGAAAATCTTGTCGCCACGCGCGAGAAAATCATTGAGCAGGGTTTCGCGCTCGGCGTCACGAATCTTTTGCAGTATCACCTGCTTGGCGGCCATCGCACCGATTCGACCGATCGGCACCGAAGCCACGGGTTCTTCGATGAAATCCCCGACTTCGATCTCGGCAATGCGATCCAAGGCGTCGGAAAGCATCTCCTCACCGTCGGGGTTTTGCAGCCCAGCTTCGTCAGGCACGACCAGCCAGCGACGGAAGGTCTCGTAATCACCGGTGTCACGATCGACTGCAACCCGAATTTCCACCTCACCACCGTGGAGTTTCTTGGTCGCCTGCGCAAGCGCGGCTTCGACGGCGCCGAACACGACATCGCTGTCCACGCTCTTCTCGCGCGAGATGGCATCGACCAACATCAACATTTCGCGGTTCATAAGTCTTGACCTCCGTCTACCTTTTCCACCCCGAGCGCATGCTCGTGGCTCTGCACCGCATCGAGCTCGGCCTCTTGGCCTCTGCGCCCCTTGAAGTCAACCACAGGCACAAGGCGCGCCTCGCGCACCTCATCCAACAAAAAGTCCAGCGTCTGTCTTGCGTCCAGATCGACTGGCGTCAAACCCGCCGCATTCGCTTTGACCAAGCGCTTGTGCGCCGTTCGAGACAGCGGTTTGTCCAGCGGCAACACCAAGCGCCATGCAGCATCGCTGCCGCCCGAGGCCAACTCGCCTCGCCACTTACGGCGGTTTTGAAACGGCTCACACAAAGTGAGTTCGATCTCTTCACCCACAAAACGCTGCCAGTCGGCCAATTTCTTCAGCGGCCGGTCCAGCCCAGGTGATGAAACCTCGAGACGGGCGTAATCCACCGCCTCGACTTCGAGCAGAAACTGCAGTTGGCGCGTCACCAGTTCACAATCCTCAACCAGCACGGATTCGCCAGGCCCTACGCCATAAACATGCCCCGGCAGTCGATCGATCGTGACGCGCAGCAATCCACCCGTCGATCGCTCGACGTCCACGAGGTCATAACCCAACCCCGTGACGGTGCGCTCAAGCGTTTGCTGCCAACTCATCGTGCCCGCATCGATCCTTGTATGACTACCGACCTCTCAGTCGAAATGCTTTCAAGCAAAAAAAAAGGGCTGGAAGGTCCGCCCAACTTTGCTCTTCAGCGAAAGCGATGATTGTAGCCTGAGCCCGCCAGACAGGCAATACCCGACTGACATTCGGCGCTTGGCGTGCGAGAATCCGCCGCTTTCCAGACCCGCCAATCACAGGACTTCCACCCATGGGTTTTCTCGCCGGCAAGCGCTTGCTCATCACGGGCGTGTTGAACAACCGCTCCATCGCCTACGGCATTGCCCGGGCCTGCCACCGCGAAGGGGCCGAGTTGGCCTTCAGCTACCAGGGTGAGCGATTCAAGGAGCGCATCACCGAGTTTGCTGCCGATTTCGGCTCCAAGCTGGTGTTCGAGTGCGACGTGGCGGATGACGCCCAGATTTCATCCCTGTTCGAACAACTCGGCTCGCACTGGGACCAGTTCGACGGGTTTGTGCACGCCATCGCCTACGCGCCGCGCGACGCGATCGCCGGCGACTTTCTCGACGGCATGACCCGCGAGAACTTCCGCATCGCGCATGACATCTCTGCCTACAGCTTTCCGGCGCTGGCCAAGGCGGCGCTGCCTCGGTTGCGCCCGGGCGCAGCGCTGTTGACGCTGAGCTACCTGGGTGCGATGCGCTATGTGCCCAACTACAACACCATGGGCCTGGCCAAGGCATCGCTGGAGGCCAGCGTGCGATTCCTCGCGCAAAGCTTGGGCGGCAAGGGCATCCGCGTCAACGCCATCTCGGCCGGGCCGATCAAGACGCTCGCAGCCTCAGGCATCAAGGACTTCGGCAAGCTGCTGACCGAATTTGCGGCCACCACGCCGATCCGGCGCACCATCACGATTGAAGACGTGGGCAATGTCGCGGCCTTCCTGCTGTCTGATCTGGCCGGTGGCGTCAGTGCGGAAATCATGTACGTGGACGGCGGTTTCAGCCACGTCGCGATAGGCAACCCCGAATCCTGATCGCAGCGGGTTCTCAAGCGCAGAAAAAGCCGGCCCTTGCGCCGGCTTTTCTACGCCTGCGTCAAACCGCTTCGCGCACGCAATCGACGTAGTAGCGACCCTCGACACCACCTTCGTCCGACACCAGGCCATGGACGTCGGTGGCAAATCCCGGGAACGCGGCGTTGAACTCGCGCGTGAACTTCAGGTACTGCACGATCTTGCGGTTGAAGCGTTCGCCCGGAATCAACAGCGGGATGCCGGGCGGGTAAGGCGTCAGCAAAGCCGTGGTGATCCGGCCTTCGAGCTGGTCAATGTCGACCCGCTCGGTCTCGCGGCGCGCAATGTGCGCGAAGGCATCGCTGGGCTTCATCGCCGGCTGCAGGTCCGATTGGTAGACGTCGGTGGTCAGGCGGGCGATGTCACCCTTGGCGTAGGCCTCGTGCACCGCATGGCACAAGTCCTTCAACCCCATCTTTTCGTAACGCGGCTGGGCCTGACAGAACTCGGGCAGGATGCGCCACATCGGCGCGTTCTTGTCGTAGTCGTCCTTGAACTGCTGCAAGGCGGTCAGCAAGGTGTTCCAGCGGCCCTTGGTGATGCCGATCGTGAACAGGATGAAGAACGAGTACAGGCCGGTCTTCTCGACCACCACGCCGTGCTCGGCCAGAAACTTGGTGACGATGCCGGCCGGGATGCCGGTCTTGGCGAACTTGCCCGACATGTCCATGCCCGGCGTGATGATGGTGCACTTGATCGGGTCGAGCAGGTTGAAGCCTGCCGCGAGGTCGCCGAAACCATGCCACTTGTCGCGGGCCTTCAGCGTCCATGCCTCGGCGCGGCCGATGCCGTCCTCGACCAGCTTGTCAGGTCCCCAGACCTTGAACCACCAGTCTTTGCCGAACTCCTTGTCGACCTTGCGCATCGCGCGCCGGAAGGCCATCGCCTCCTTGATGCTCTCCTCGACCAGCGCGGTGCCGCCGGGTGGCTCCATCATCGCCGCCGCCACGTCGCAGCTGGCGATGATCGCGTACTGCGGGCTGGTGCTGCTGTGCATCAGGTAGGCCTCATTGAACAAGTGCTTGTCCAGGTGCACTGTCTGTGAGTCCTGCACCAGCACCTGCGAGGCCTGGCTCAAACCGGCCAGCAACTTGTGCGTCGACTGGGTGGCGTAGACCATCGCCTCCTTGGGCCGGGGCCGGTTTTTGCCCATCGCGTGGAAGGTGCCGTAGAACTTGTGGAAAGCGGCGTGCGGCAGCCAGGCCTCATCGAAGTGCAGGTTGTCGATGTAACCGTCGACCATGCTCTTGATGACCTCGGTGTTGTACAGCACCCCGTCGTAAGTGCTCTGCGTCAGCGTCATGATGCGCGGACGCACGGTCTTGGGGTCGACGCCGGCCAGCAGCGGATTCTTGGCGATCTTGCGCTCGATCGCCTCGCGGCTGAATTCGGCCTGCGGGATCGGGCCGATGATGCCGTAGTGGTTGCGCGTGGGCGTCATGAACACCGGTACCGCGCCCGTCATGATGATGGCGTGCAGGATGGACTTGTGGCAGTTGCGGTCGACCACGACCACATCGCCCGGCGCCACCGTGTGGTGCCAGACCATCTTGTTGCTGGTCGACGTGCCGTTGGTGACGAAAAAACAGTGGTCGGCGTTGAAGATGCGCGCGGCGTTCTTCTCGCTGGCGGCCACCGGGCCGGTGTGGTCGAGCAACTGCCCGAGTTCGTCGACCGCATTGCACACATCCGCGCGCAACATGTTTTCGCCGAAGAACTGGTGGAACATCTGGCCCACCGGGCTCTTCAGAAACGCCACGCCGCCCGAATGGCCGGGGCAATGCCAGCTGTAAGAACCGTCCTGGGCGTAGTCGACCAGCGCCTTGAAGAACGGCGGCGCGACGCCGTCGAGGTAGCTCTTGGCCTCGCGGATGATGTGTCGGGCCACAAACTCTGGCGTGTCCTCGAACATGTGGATGAAGCCGTGCAACTCGCGCAGGATGTCGTTGGGCAGATGCTGAGAGGTGCGGGTCTCGCCGTACAAGTAGATCGGGATGTCGCTGTTCTTGAAGCGGATCTCCTCGATGAACTTGCGCAGGTTCAACACCGCCGGGTCGAGTTCAGGGCCGGGCGTGAACTCCTCGTCGTCGATCGACAAGATGAAAGCGCTGGCCCGGCTCTGCTGCTGGGCGAACTGGCTCAAGTCGCCGTAGCTGGTGACGCCCAGCACCTCGAAGCCCTCTTTCTCGATCGCTTGGGCCAATGCACGGATGCCCAGGCCCGAGGTGTTCTCGGAGCGGTAGTCCTCGTCGATGATGACGATCGGAAATCTGAAATGCTGCATCGAAAGGCTCCTTGGGAGCAGGCGAAAACTGGACCTCGGATCGCGGACAGGCCGCGCGGAAGGGGCGAAGTGTAGGGGCGAACAATGGCGGGCTGATGTCCGATGCCGCCGCTTGGCTACACTGAACCTCGGCTTGCCCGATGCCAACCAAAGGAGTCAACGATGGACTGGAGCGATTCGACCTTGTGGTGGGCCGGTGCCGCCTGCCTGGTGGCAGCGGAACTGGCCACCGGCACGTTCTACTTGCTGATGCTGGCGGCGGGCGCTGCGGCTGCGGCGCTGGCCGCGCATGCGGGATTGGCGCTGAGTGGCCAGTTGCTCGTCGGCGCGGCATTGGGCGGCGGCGCTGTGGTGGCTTGGTATCTGCGCCGCAGCCGATTGCCGCCGGCGCCAGGCGCATCGTCCAACCAGGATGTCAACCTCGACATCGGCAGCAAGGTGCGCGTCGCGCACTGGCGTCCCGATGGATCGGCCCGCGTGACCCATCGCGGCGCGGGCTGGGACGCACGCTTTGTCGGCAGCGCGACGCCCAGCGCCGGTGACTTCGTGATCCGCGCGGTCGAAGGCAGCTGCCTGATGCTGGACCAAGCCTGAAGCCGGCCCGCGCCGCCTCATCTACCCTCACAACCATCAACACCCAAGGATTGCGCCATGGAAATCATCGCCCTGCTGCTGCTCGTCATCGCTGGCGTCTTCGTCGTGCGCTCCATCAAGGTGGTGCCGCAGCAAAACGCCTGGGTGGTCGAGCGATTGGGCAAGTACCACGCCACGCTCACGCCCGGGCTCAACTTGCTGATACCGTTTGTCGACCGACTGGCTTACAAGCACTCTCTGAAAGAGATACCGCTCGACGTGCCGAGCCAGATCTGCATCACCAAGGACAACACCCAACTCACCGTCGACGGCATCCTGTATTTTCAAGTCACGGATGCGATGCGGGCGAGCTACGGCTCGTCGAACTACATCATCGCGATCACACAGTTGGCCCAGACCACGCTGCGCAGCGTGATCGGCCGCATGGAACTGGACAAGACGTTCGAGGAGCGTGCCCATATCAACACCTCGGTCGTCTTGTCGCTCGACGAAGCCGCGCTGAACTGGGGCGTCAAGGTGCTGCGCTACGAGATCAAGGACTTGACGCCGCCGGATGCGATCCTGCACGCGATGCAAGCCCAGATCACCGCCGAGCGCGAGAAGCGCGCGTTGATCGCCGCCAGCGAGGGCCGGCGCCAGGAACAGATCAACATCGCCACCGGCGCGCGCGAAGCCTCGATTGCGCGCAGCGAGGGCGACAAACAAGCCGAGATCAACAAAGCCCAGGGCGAGGCAGCAGCGATCACTGCTGTGGCCACCGCCACTGCGGACGCGATCCGCCAGATCGCTGCGGCGATCGGCCAACCAGGCGGCACCGAAGCGGTGCAGCTCAAGGTCGCCGAGCGCGCGATCGACGCCTACCATGCGCTGGCCAAGACCAACAACACCATGATCGTTCCGGGCAACATGGCTGAAGTCTCAGGCCTGATCGCCAGCGCGATGGCCGTGATGAAAACCGGCGGCGCCGCCCTCGGGGGCCCTCGCGCGTGAGCCGCATGATCCCTTCGCGCAGCCCAGTCGATCAACGGCGATCAGGCAGCACCGCCAAGCGAATGCTGACATCCCCATGAGCCAAGCGCTTGCCCTGAACTTGCTCGGCACCGAGTTGCTGCCCTGCTCGTACGATCCGCTGACCGGTTGGTACCGAGACGGTTGCTGCCACACCGATGACCAGGACGGCGGCAGTCACCTGGTCTGCGCGCGCATGACGATGGCCTTTCTGAACTTCCAGTTCGAACGCGGCAACGACTTGATCACGCCCAGACCCGAGATGCGGTTTCGCGGGCTCAAACCTGGCGACCGCTGGTGCGTGTGCGCGCTGCGCTGGCGCGAGGCCTACCTGGAGGGTTGCGCACCGCCCGCCGTACTGGCCTGCACCCACGCCCGCGCCGCCGACTTGGTGCCACTGGACTGGCTGCGAGAGAGCGCGCTCGACCCTGTGGGCTAGAATCGAAGGCTTCGCGGAGAGATGGATGAGCGGTTTAAGTCGCACGCCTGGAAAGCGTGTGGGGGTTAACAGCCCCCCGAGGGTTCGAATCCCTCTCTCTCCGCCAGTTGC
>CAMCTC010000042.1 GCA_945878355.1 Bordetella parapertussis
CCCGTCTTTGCAGTCGCCGCCGCGGGGTGGCTAACGATCCGTGTCGGGCGTGACGACCCCAGGTCTAAGGCGCATTACTTCCTCGACAGTCCGGCCGAGATCGCGGTGCTGCTCGAGCGCATGGTGTCGCTGCTGGCACGGCAATGAGCGATTGGGTGCCGAGGATGGGCAAGGCCGTCGAGAGGGCGCTGTCCGGGCACCGCTTGGCAGCGGCGCGTGGCGTTGGCCGGTGGCGGAGTGGCGGGACGCCAGGCGGAGATCGTCAACGCAGCGCTACCAGACTTCCCATGGTTTTCGGTCGGTGCCTGAGTCGCGTGATTCGAGTGTCCCGTGCTGCCGGTGCCGAGGTGCTGAAAGCAAGCGGCAAGATGGCGCAGCGCACTGAATCGGCAGCCGGCGGCAGTTCGTCGCTCAGGACCTCCTGGCGCCAAGGCGGCTCGCAGCCCATGAGGCCGCGCCGGATCACATCTGGCTCAGCGGAATCTTGGCACCCCGCTCGTCCGCGCCCAGTGCCTTGATCAGGACGGCAAGATCCAGTTCCAGACGTTCAAGGGTGGTCGGATCCAGATCGGCCAGCGCCCCCGGCAGCACGCCGGCGAATGGGCCGGGCACACGCCGCAAAATTCGGGAGCCGGCGGGCCGCAGGTACAGCATGACGGCGCGGCCATCACGCTCGTCCTCGCGCACCTCGATCAGCTCCTGCACGGACAAGGCTTTGACCAAGTTGCTGGCCGTGGGCTGGCGAACGTCCAGCGCACGCGCAAGGGCATTGACGCCGATGCCCGGCCGATCGCGGACGATGCTCAATGCCCAGACCTGTGCGCCACCCAATCCCACACGCTTCTCCATCTGCCGGAAATGAGTCTTGACCGTGTTGAAGACCAACCGGAACTGCCGCAGCACTCGGATGGCGCTGTCCGTCTCGGACAGTGCGCTTGCGGACGGCGGTCCTGAGGTCGACTTCAATGGGGCTTTGCGGGTTGCCATGGCAGCCATCATAGAACGCCGCCACGAGCAAACATAGGAAGCCCATAGCTGGCCGGCGGGCGCCCTCGCCACGCCTTCGGCCATTCTTTCCACTTCCGCCGTGGTCTACGAAAGGTACCGGTTCACAGAATCGGCTTCACGAAGTTCTCTGATGACCTCTGGGGCAACACCGTCAACACAGCGAGCCGCATGGAGTCCACCTCACAGCACGGCCGGGCCCAGGTTTCGCCTAGCACCCATGCCGCGCTGAAAGACAGTTTTGTGATGGAGTCTGCCGGCACTGTTGAGCGCCCCAAGGCCGGCCTACGCCGGCCGCCTCCCATGGGGGGTCAAGCGAAGTGGCCAAGCCACATTTACTTGAGAGCAAGGGCATCGGTGAGGTGGTGACCCACTTTCTCGTCTCGCGCGTGTGACGCGGACGCCTAGCCTGGCGCTCAAGCGCCGCCAGGGCGTGCCGCGTTCAATGCGCGCCGCGTGGCGTCTGCCACAGCCCTTGCCGCGCTGGCGAAGTCGGGCTGGGCTGACGCGTAGAGCACCGCGCGCGAGCTGTTGACGATGATCGGCCCGGTGGTCGGCCCGTTCGTCGGGCCGCCGGCCGCACCGCGCCAGCCTGCGCGAACAGTGGCCAGCGTGTCACCGCCTTGCGCACCCACGCCCGGGATCAGCAGCGGCAGCGTCGGCGCGAGCGCGCGAACCCGCTCGATCTCGGCCGGGAAGGTGGCGCCCACGACCAGACCGAGCTGGCCGCCGCGGTTCCACGGCCCTGCGGCGAGCCTGGCGATGTGCTCGTAGAGCAGGTCGCCGTTCGCCAAGGTCTGGGCCTGCAGGTCGCTGCCGCCGGGGTTGCTGGTGCGGCACAGCAGGATCAGGCCCTTGCCTTGCCAGCGCAGGTAGGGTTCGATCGAGTCGAAGCCCATGAACGGCGACAGCGTCACCGCATCGGCCTGGTAGCGCTCGAAAGCCTCGCGGGCGTACTGCTCGGCGGTGCTGCCGATGTCGCCGCGCTTGGCGTCCAGGATCACCGGTACATCGGGTGCGACCTGGCGGATGTGGGCCATCAGGCGCTCGAGCTGGTCCTCGGCGCGGTGGGCTGCGAAGTAGGCGATCTGCGGTTTGAAAGCGATCGCCAGGTCATGGGTCGCGTCGACGATCGCTGCGCAGAATTCGAAGATGCGCGAGGCGTCGCCGGCCCAGTCGCCGGGGAACTTGCTGGGCTCGGGGTCTAGCCCGACGCACAGCATCGAGTCGTGGCGCTTTTCTGCGGCTTGCAGTTGGTCGGTGAAGTTCATCGCCGGGCCCGCTCAGGCTGCGCGCGCCAGCGCCGCTGCCAATCCCGTGTAGCTCGCTGGCGTCATCGCCAGCAGGCGGGCTTTGTCATCGGCCGGCAGGGCTAGCGCTTGGACGAAGCCCAGCATCAGCTCGCGCGTCATCGGCTGGCCGCGGGTGAAGGCCTTGAGCTGCTCATAGGGCTCGGGCAGGCCGTGGCGGCGCATCACCGTCTGCACTGCTTCGGCCATCACCTCCCACGCGCTGTCGAGGTCGGCGGCCAGCGCAGCAGTGTTGACCTCGAGCTTGTCGAGGCCGCGCGCCAGCGAATCCAGTGCCAGCACCGCATAGCCCAGCGCCACGCCCATGTTGCGCAGCACGGTGCTGTCGGTCAGGTCGCGCTGCCAGCGGCTGATCGGCAGCTTCTGGCTCAAGTGGGTCAGCAGCGCGTTGGCCAGACCGAAGTTGCCTTCGGCGTTCTCGAAGTCGATCGGGTTGACTTTGTGCGGCATCGTCGACGACCCGACCTCGCCGTCCTTGAGCCGCTGCTTGAAGTAGCCCAGCGAGACATAGCCCCAGACATCGCGGCACCAGTCGATCAGGATGGTGTCGCAGCGGACGACCGCGTCGAACAGCTCGGCCATGCAGTCGTGCGGCTCGATCTGGGTGGTGTGCGGGTTGAAGTTCAGGCCCAGCCCCTGCTCGACGACCTGGCGGCTGAAGCCCTGCCAGTCGTGGTCGGGGTAGGCCGCGAGGTGGGCGTTGTAGTTGCCCACCGCGCCGTTCATCTTGGCCAGCAGTGGCACGGCAGCGATGCGCGAGCGGGCGGTGGCCAGCCTCGCCAGCACATTGGCCACTTCCTTGCCCACGGTGGTCGGGCTGGCGGTCTGGCCGTGGGTGCGCGACAGCATCGGCAGCTCGGCCATCGCTTGCGCCATCGCCCGCAGCTTGGTCAGGATGCGGTCGATCGCCGGCAGCAGCACCTGTTCGCGCGCAGACTGCAGCATCAGCGCGTGGCTGGTGTTGTTGATGTCCTCGCTGGTGCAGGCGAAGTGGACGAACTCGCCCGCCGCCTCGAGCTCGGCATGGCCCTTGAAAGCGTCCTTGATCCAGTACTCGACCGCCTTGACATCGTGGTTGGTTCTTCGCTCGATGTCCTTGATGGCCTGCGCGTCGGCTTCAGAGAAGCGCGCCACCAGCGCGCGCAAATGGCTGCGCGAGGACAAGGCCAGCGGTTTGAACTCGGCAAAGCCGGCGTCCGACAGCGCGATGAACCACTCGACCTCGACCTGCACCCGGCGCTGCATCAGGCCGAACTCGCTCAGCAAAGGCCGCAGCGCGGCCACGCGCGAGGCATAGCGACCGTCCAGCGGCGACAGGGCGGACAAGGCGGACAGGGTCGAGTCGGACATCGGGCAGTGGCGTTTCAAGAGGAGAGGGTGGCCCTCGGCGCGCCAGCGCCGGCCCACCACGGGGAAACACTGATTTTAGGCGAGCGGTCTTGAGCGCCCCAAGGCCGGCCGAAGCCGGCCGCCCCCCCGAGGGGATCAAGCAAAGTGGCAAAGCCACATCTGCTTGAGAGCGGGCAGGCCCGCACCGCCATTGCCTTGGACTGACGGCGCCTGACGGTTCAATGGGCTCCCAAAACCTTGGCCGAGGGGTATTGGCGGTCATGAGCGGCAATGCCAGCGCTGCTCTTTGGCTTCGCCTGTTCACAACGCCCGCGACCCTGCCGGCGTGGTCGTCAAACCGCGTCGGCGCCCGGCTTTGCGCAAAGGATTGCTGGCCCGATGGTGCGCGCTGCGTCGCCTTGGTGCTCCTGGATCCGATTCGGGGCGCGTTGACCTCCATCCGCACGGCTCCGGTGCGCCGGCCGACTGCGCACCGCACCACTGCGCGGCCTGATTTCGGGCTTGACGCCTCCGCCAACAGCCCTGGCCTGCAAGTTGCTTGTATACCGGTCAGAACACCGGCTGTCCGGCCGGTTCTGTATCGGCCGCAGTCGGCCTAACCTCAGGAGTGAGCAACAATGTCGCAAGCCATCTGGAATCGTCGGGACTGGATCAAGAGCGCTGGCGCGCTGGCCGCGGTCGGTTTAGGCCCCGCCGCCATGGCGCAGAAACCCATCACCGTGGGCTTCATCTATGTCGGCCCGCGTGACGACTACGGCTACAACCAGGCACAGGCCGAGAGCGTGGCGCTGGTCAAGAAGATGCCCGGCATCAAGGTGATCGACGAAGAGAACGTCCCCGAGACCAACGCGGTGCAGAAAGCCATGCAGGGCATGATCGCCCAGGACGGTGCGACGCTGCTGTTCCCCACCTCTTATGGCTACTTCGACCCGCACACGCTGGCGGTGGCGGCCAAGAGCCCAGCGGTGCGTTTTGCCCATTGCGGCGGGCTGTGGACCAAGGGCAAGCATCCCGACAACACCGGTAGTTTCTTCGGCTACATCGACGAAGCCCAGTACCTCAACGGTGTGATCGCCGGCCATGCCAGCAAGAGCAAGAAGCTGGGCTTCATCGCCGCCAAGCCGATCCCGCAGGTGCTGCGCAACATCAATGCTTTCACGATGGGTGCACGGTCGGTCGACCCGAAGATTACCACGACGGTGATCTTCACCGGTGACTGGAGCCTGCCGGTCAAGGAAGCCGAGGCCACCAACAGCCTGGCCGACCAGGGCATCGATGTTTTCACGATGCATGTGGACGGACCGAAGGTGATCGTCGAGACCGCTGCCAAGCGCGGCAAGTTTGTCTGCGGCTACCACGCATCCCAAGCCAAGCTAGCGCCTAACGCCTACCTGACAGGTGCGGAGTGGAACTGGCTGACCGCCTACAAGCAGATCATCGAGGCCGCCCAGACCGGCAAGCCGCACCCCAACTTCGTCCGTGGCGGCTTGAAAGAAGGCTTCGTCAAGAGCTCGCCTTACGGTTCGATGGTGGCCGAGGGCGCGCGCAAGAACGCCGACGCAGTGCGCGCCAAGATGGTGGCTGGCGGCTTCGACATCTTCGCCGGCGAGTTGAAGGACAACACCGGCAAGGTGGTGATCGCCAAGGGCAAGGCTTTCAAGCAGACAGACCTTGAGCTCGAAGGCATGAACTACCTGGTCGAAGGCGTGATCGGGAAAGTTTGACCCACCCCCGCAGCGACCTGCGGTCGCCTCCCCCTCAAGGGGGCGCCGCCAGCGGCCCGGCCTAGCCGGTTCCGCGGCGTCTGCTGTGTACCCGCTCTCTTGCGCAAGTTGGTTCGGTAATTCTTCGGCACTCATCGACATGTCCATACCTCGCACCTGGCACGCCCCCGTCGAAGCCCTGCTGCTGCCTGCCGGTGCGCTGGTCGCAGCGCTCGCGCTGTTTGGCGGCTTCGTCTGGTTCGGCGGCCACAGCCCCGTGCAGGCCTGGGTGCTGTTGTTCCAGGGCGCGTTCGGCGATGCCTTCTCTTGGCAGAACTCGCTGCAGCGCGCCGCGCCGCTGATGCTGACCGCGTTGGCAGTGGCGCTGCCTGCGCGCGCCGGGCTGACCGTGATCGGCGGTGAGGGTGCGCTGGTTTTGGGTGCGCTGGGTTGCGCCGGTTTTCCATACATATTGTCGGATGTGAGCGGTACGGCTGGCAGCGTTGCCGTGCTGGCCGCCGGTGCGTTGATGGGCGCGGGCTGGATCGCGCTGGCCGGTGCGCTGCGCCAGTGGCGAGGTGTCAACGAGACCATCTCCAGCCTGTTGCTGGGCTACATTGCCATCGCCTTGTTCAAACACTTTGTCGAGGGGCCGATGCGCGACCCGGCCAGCCTGAACAAGCCCAGCACCCTGCCGCTGGGGGAGAGCTTGCGCATCGGCGCGATCATGGGCAATTCGACAAGCGACAGCCTGCTCGGCGACGTCCACTGGGGCTTGGTGATCGGCCTGGTGGCCTGTCTGGCCGCCGGCCTGTGGCTGAGCTTTAGCGCCTCTGGATTCGCGCTGCGGGTGGTGGGCGGCAACGCCCGTGCTGCCCGACTGGTTGGCCTGCCCACCGACCGCCTGATCTTGCTGTCCTGTGCGCTGGGTGGCGGCTGCGCCGGCCTGGCCGGGGCGCTGGAGGTGGCGGCGGTGCACCAGTCGGCCAACACCGCGGTGATCGCCGGCCTGGGCTACACCGGCATCCTGGTGTCTTTCGTTGCCCGCCACAACCCCTGGGCGATACCGCCGGTGGCCTTGCTGTTTGGCGGCTTCGCCGCGGCCGGCAGCCTGCTGCAGCGTCGCATGGGCCTGCCCGATGCGTCGGTGCTGGTGCTGCAGGGTTTCGCCTTCGTTTTCATCCTGGCGGCCGAAGCGTTGCGCGGCCGGCTGTTCGGCTTGTTCGGGGTGGGGCTGGCGCGCAGCGTCAAGCTGCGCCTGGTGCCGAGGGCGGCGGCATGAGCGCCGAGATCGGGCTCGACCTGCTGCTGGCCATCGTCGGCGGCGCGGTGCGGGTGGGCACGCCTTTTTTGTTTGTCAGCCTGGGCGAATGCCTGACTGAGAAGTCCGGCCGCATCAACCTGGGGTTAGAGGGCGTGCTGGTGTTCTCGGCGATGGCCGGATTCGGCGGCGCCTACCTCAGCGGATCGCCTTGGGTCGGCGTGCTGCTGGCAGGATTGAGCGGCGCCGCGCTGGCGCTGCTGCACGGTTTGCTGTGCTCGTTGAAGCGGGTGTCCGACATCGCCACCGGCATTGCGTTGATGCTGCTCGGCGCGGGCCTGGCCTTCTACCTCGGCAAGCCGCTGATCCAGCCGCAGGCGCCGCAGATCCCGTCGATTGCGCTCGGGGCTTGGAGCGCTTCGCCCGGTGTGCAGAGCGCGCTGGCGGTCAACGCGCTGTTCCCGGTCGGCGTGGCGCTGGCCGGCTTGCTGGCCTGGGGCCTGGCCAACACCCGCTGGGGCCTGGTGGTTCGCATGGCCGGCGACAGCAGCGATGCCGCCCGCGCTCTGGGTTACTCGGTCAACGGCGTTCGCATCGCGGCCACCACCGCCGGCGGCTTCATCGCCGGTCTGGGTGGTGCGTCCTTGTCTCTGTACTACCCCGGCAGCTGGAACGAAGGCCTGTCCAGCGGCCAGGGCCTGATCGCGGTGGCGCTGGTGATCTTCGCGCGCTGGAGCCCCTGGCGCTGCCTGGGCGCGGCGCTGCTGTTCGGTGGTGCCGGGGCCATTGGCCCGGCGCTGCAATCGGTGGGCATCGGCGGTGGCTATTACCTGTTCAACGCCGTGCCTTACGCATTGACGCTGGCGATCCTGGTCGCCACTTGTTCGCCTCAACGCGCCGTCAAGGGCGCACCTATGGAATTGGGAGTCTCGACATGAGTGGATTGGGTGGTTTGAACAAGTCGCCGAATGGCGTGGTGGTCGGCCTGGTGCAGTTGCATCTGCCGTTGATCGAGACGCCGGCGCAGCTGGCGGCGCAGACGCAGCGCATCTGCGAGATGGTCGGCAAGGCGCGGCGCAACCTGGCCACGATGGACCTGGTGGTGTTTCCCGAGTACGCGCTGCACGGCCTGAGCATGAGCATCGCGCCCGAGCTGATGGTCACGCTGGACGGCCCCGAGGTGGCGGCGTTCAAGGCGGCTTGCGTGCAGCACCGCATCTGGGGCTGCTTCTCGATCATGGAGGCTAACCCCGACGGCAACCCGTACAACAGCGGCCTGATCATCGACGACCAGGGCGAGATCAAGCTGTACTACCGCAAGCTGCACCCCTGGGTGCCGGTCGAGCCCTGGGAGCCTGGCAACCTGGGCGTGCCGGTGTGCATCGGGCCGCGCGGCGTCAAGCTCGGGCTGATCATCTGCCACGACGGCATGTTCCCCGAGATGGCGCGTGAGGCCGCCTACCGCGGCGCCGAGATCATCTTGCGCACCGCCGGCTACACCGCGCCGATCCGCCATGCCTGGCAGATCACCAACCAGGCGAACGCGTTTCAGAATCTCGCTATCACCGCCAGCGTCTGCCTGTGCGGATCGGACGGCAGTCTCGACTCGATGGGCGAGGCGATGTTCTGCAACTTCGATGGCACCGTCATCGCCCAGGGCGGCGGCCGCGTCGACGAAATCATCAGCGCCGAACTGCGGCCCGACCTGGTGCGCGAGGCGCGCGCTGGCTGGGGCGTCGAGAACAACCCCTACCAGCTCGGCCACCGCGGCTATGTGGCGGTGGCCGGCGGCGCGATGGACTGCCCCTACACCTTCATGCGCGACATGGTGGCTGGCACGCTGCGCTGGCCCTGGGAGGACCAGGTGCAGGTGACCGACGGCAGTCCTTGCGGCTTCGCGCCACCCGGCCGCGTCTATGTCGGCGAAGAGCTCAACCCGGTAGTGCCCGATCCGGTGGTGCCCGATCCGGTGGTGCGTGACACCAGCCCCGCGATGAAGAGAGTTGCCTGACCATGACCACGATCGCCTCCGTCCCCTACGCCTGGCCCTACGACGGCCAGCTCACGCCCGCCAACACCGCGCTGGTCATCATCGACATGCAGACCGATTTCTGCGGCGTCGGCGGTTATGTCGACAAGATGGGTTACGACCTGTCGATGACGCGCTCACCAATCGCGCCGCTGCAGCGCCTGTTGGCCGAAGCCCGCCGCGTCGGCCTGCATGTGATCCACACCCGCGAAGGCCACCGGCCCGATCTGTCGGACCTGCCGGCCAACAAGCGCTGGCGCTCGCGGCAGATCGGTGAGGCCGGCGTCGGCATCGGCGATGTCGGTCCCTGCGGCCGCATCCTGGTTCGCGGCGAGCCCGGTTGGGACATCATCCCCGAGCTCTACCCCATCGCCGGCGAGCCCATCATCGACAAGCCCGGCAAGGGCAGTTTCTACGCCACGGACCTGGACTTGCTGCTGCGCACGCTGGGTGTGCGCAACCTGATCCTGACGGGCATCACGACAGATGTTTGCGTTCAGACGACGATGCGCGACGCCAACGACCGCGGCTACGAATGCGTGCTGCTCGCCGATTGCACCGGCGCCACCGATGCCGGCAACCACGCCGCGGCGCTGAAGATGATCCAGATGCAGGGCGGCGTGTTTGGCGCAGTGGCCGACTCGGCGGCGCTGATCGCGGCGCTGGCCCTGTTCTGACCGGCGCAGCGCGATGCACGCCCTGACGCTCGAGACCTTCAAGCTGACCAAGCGCTTCGGCGCGTTCACCGCGCTCGACGGTGTGTCGCTCAAGGTCCGGCCCGGCACGGTGCACGCGCTGTTGGGCGAGAACGGCGCCGGCAAGAGCACTTTCGTCAAATGCGTGGTCGGCTATTACCGGCCCGAGGACGGCGCGGTGCTGGTCGATGGCCGCGAGTGCGACATCCATTCGCCCACCGTCGCGCGCGATCTGGGCATCGGCATGGTCTACCAGCACTTCACTGTCGTGCCCGGCATGACGGTGGCCGAGAACCTGCTGCTGGCGCGCGGCCGGATACCGGCGGTGATCGACTGGCCGGCGGCGCGGGCCGAGCTGTCGGCCTTTCTGGCGACTGCGCCGTTCCAGCTCGACCTCGACGCGACGCCGCTAGACCTGTCGGCCGGCGCGAAGCAGAAGCTGGAGATCCTCAAGCAGCTGTTCCTGAAGCCTCGGCTGCTGATCCTCGACGAGCCGACCTCGGTGCTGACGCCGCAAGAGGCCGACGAGGTGCTGGGCGCGCTGCGCGAGCGGGCCCATGCTGGGGACTGCTCGGTGATCCTGATCACCCACAAGTTCCGCGAGGTGCTGGCGTTTGCCGACGATGTGTCGGTGCTGCGGCGCGGCGCGTTGGTCGAGAGCCTGGCGGTGGCCGCCACCACGCCGCAGCACCTGGCGCAGGCGATGGTGGGCGAAGGCCGTGCGGTGGCGCAGCCGCTGACCCGGCAGGTACGCGATCCTGGCCCGGTGCAACTGGCGGTGGCCGGCCTGCAGGTGATGGGCGACCGGGGCGAGTTGGCGGTGCAAGGCCTGGACCTGGCGGTGCGGGCCGGCGAGATCGTCGGCGTCGCCGGGGTCTCGGGCAACGGCCAGCGCGAGCTGATGCAGGCGCTGACCGGCCAGCGCCGGCGCGCCGCCGGCAGCGTGCGGGTGGCCGGCCAGCCCTATGCCGCCACTCGGCGCCAGAACCGCGAGCTGAAGGTGCGCGCGCTGCCCGAGGAGCCGCTGCTCAACGCCTGCGTTGCCGAGCTCAGCGTGGCCCAGAACATGGCGTTGCGCCAGTTCGACGAGGCGCCGTTCGCCAGCGCGGCCGCGACCGGCGGCTGGGTGCGCTGGGGCCGGCTGCGCCAGCGCGCGCGGGACTGGATCGCCGAATACGGCGTCAAGACCCAGGGCGAGCGGGCGGCGATGCGCAGCCTGTCGGGCGGCAACGTGCAACGCGCCGTGCTGGCGCGCGAGCTCGCCGGCGAGGCTGCGCTGCTGCTGGTCAGCAACCCGGTGTTCGGGCTGGACTTTGCCGCGGTGGCCGAGATCCACGGCCGCTTGATGGCCGCGCGCAACCGGGGTGCGGCGGTGCTGCTGGTCAGCGAAGACCTGGACGAGTTGCTGCTGCTGGCCGACCGCATCGTCGTGATGAGCGAAGGCCGGATCGTCTTCGATGTGCCCGCCCGGCAGGCCGACCGGCGCGAGCTGGGCGCATTCATGGGCGGCAAGGCCCAAGTCGAAGCGCCCATCCCTGTTGGCTTGATCCCGGAGGCCGCATGACCGCGTTGCCAGCCCAGCCCTTTGACTTTCCTTTTGAGCTGGCGCGCTGCGCGCTGGTCATCATCGACATGCAGCGCGATTTCGTCGAGCCCGGCGGCTTCGGCGCGACGCTGGGCAACGACGTCAGCCCGCTGCAGGCCATCGTGCCCACTTGCGCTGCGGTGCTGGCGGCCTGGCGTGCGGCCGGCGGCTGCGTGGTTCACACCCGCGAGGGCCACCGGCCCGACCTGTCCGACTGCCCGCCTGCCAAATTGTCACGCGGCAACCCGAGTCTGCGCATCGGCGACCTGGGCCCGATGGGCCGGGTGCTGGTGATCGGTGAGCCCGGACACGCCATCGTGCCGGCGCTGGCGCCAGTGCCCGGCGAACTGGTGATCGACAAGCCCGGCAAGGGCGCTTTCTACGCCACGCCGCTGCAGGCCGAACTGCAGCAGCGCGGCATCCGCCAGCTGGTGCTGATGGGCGTGACCACCGAGGTCTGCGTGCAGACGACGATGCGCGAGGCCAACGACCGCGGCTACGACTGCCTGTTGATCGAGGACGCGACCGACAGCTACTTCTCCGAGTTCAAGGTCGCCACGCTGTCGATGATCACCGCCCAGGGCGGCATCGTCGGTTGGGTGGCCCCGGCCGCCGTGGTGCTGACCGCGCTGCTGGATGCCGCTGTGCTGCCTGTGACGACGATGCCCGTTTGACGGCGGCTGTCCGCTTTCTCCCATTCACGCCCGATGACGCCCACTGAGGCCCCGCTGCCCACCCCATGACCACTACCCTGCTGACCCTGGCCGATTGGCGCGCCGCTTACGCCGCCGGCGCCCAAGCCACCGACCTGTTGGCCCCACTGCTGGCCCGCCTGCACGGCGAGGCCGCCGCTGCCGACCCGGCCTGGATCCATCGCTGCGCGCCGGATTTCATCGCCGCGCAACTCGCGCAGCTCGCCGGGCGCGACCGCGCCACGCTGCCGCTCTACGGCGTGCCCTTCGCGGTCAAGGACAACATCGACGTCGCCGGCCTGCCCACCACCGCTGCCTGCCCGGCGTTTGCCCATGTCGCCGCGCACAGCGCGGCAGTGGTGCAGCGCTTGATGGCGGCCGGCGCGGTGCTGGTCGGCAAGACCAACCTGGACCAGTTCGCCACCGGGCTGGTGGGCACCCGATCGCCCTACGGTGAGGTGCCCAACAGCTTCGACGGCCAGTATGTCAGCGGCGGCAGCAGCTCGGGCTCGGCCTCGGTGGTCGCGCGCGGGCTGGTCGCGTTCGCGCTCGGCACCGACACCGCAGGGTCGGGCCGGGTGCCGGCGGGACTGAACAACCTGGTCGGGCTGAAGCCCACGCCAGGCCGGGTGCCGATGGCGGGCGTGCTGCCGGCCTGCCGCACGCTCGACGTGGTGTCGGTGCTGGCGCTGACGGTGGCCGACGCGGCCCAGGTGATGGCGGTGATCGAGGGCGCCGAGGACGAGCCCTCGTTCCAGTCCTTTGCGCTGCAGTTGCCTTGGCTGGGTGGCGCTGCGCTGCGCGTGGGCGTGCCGATGGTCCCCGGCTGCGACGCCGCGCTGGGCTATGACCAGGCTTTCGACGAGGCCGTGGCGCAGCTGCGCGCCTGGGGGCTGGTGCCGCAGCCGGTCGACATGAGCCCGTTGTTCGAGGTCGCCCGGTTGCTCTACGACGGCCCCTGGGTCGCAGAACGCTATGCGGTGGTGCAGGCGCTGTTCGACCACCAGCCCGAGGCGCTGGACGCCACGGTGCGCCGGGTGATCGCCAGGGCCGGTGAGTTCGATGCGGCCTCGGCCTTCCGCGCCCGCTACGCGCTGGAGGACCTGCGTCGGCAGTTGGTGCCGCTGTGGCAGCAGATCGACGTGCTGATGGTGCCCACCACGCCGACCTGCCCGACGCGCGCGGCGGTCGCGGCCGAGCCGGTGCTGCGCAATTCCGAGCTCGGCCGCTTCACCAACTTCGTCAACCTGCTGGGCCAGGCCGCGCTGGCGCTGCCCAGCGGCGTCAGCCCCAGCGGACTGCCCTTTGGCGTCACCTTCATCGCGCCGGGCGGCAGCGACGCCGCGCTGGTCGACCTGGGCTTGCGCTGGGAGGCGGCCCGGGCTCAGCCGCTGGGTTGCCGGCTGCGCCCGGCCACGCCGGCCGATCGCACGCTGCAGGCCGGCCCGGCCGCCGCCGCGACGCTGGCGCTGGCGGTGGTGGGTGCGCACCTGGCCGGCATGCCGCTGCACGGCCAGCTGGCCGAGCGTGGCTGCCGGCTGCGTTCAGCCACCAGCACGGCAGCGCAGTACCGGCTTTACGCGCTGCCAGGCACCTCGCCGCCCAAGCCCGGGTTGGCACGGGTGGCGGCGGGCGAGACAGGCCAGGCGATCGAGGTCGAGGTCTATGACATGCCGGCTGCAGCGCTGGGCAGTTTCCTGGCCCTGATCCCGCCGCCGCTGGGCCTGGGATCGGTGCAACTGGCCGACGGGAGCTGGGTCAAGGGCTTCATCTGCGAGGGCGCGGGCCTGGTCGGCGCCACCGACATCAGCGCTTTCGGCGGCTGGCGTGCCTACCGGGCGGCGCAACAATGAACCCGGCGCTGATCGACGATCCGCTGGTGCTGGCCGAGGTCACCGCGGTGTTTCACGCCTACGAGGCGGCGCTGATGGCCAACGACGTGGCCGCGCTCAACGCCTACTTTTGGGCCGATGCACGCACCACGCGCTACGGCATCGCCGACCGGCAGTGGGGCATCGACGAGCTGGTGGCGTTCCGCGCCGCCACCCCTGCGCCAAGCTTCACCCGAGCGCTGCATCACTTGCGCATCGCTGCATTCGGGCCGGACATGGCGGTGGCACAGGTCGAATTCGAGCGCAGCGACACCTGTCTGCGCGGCTTCCAGAGCCAGACCTGGGTGCGGCTGGCGCCGGGTCCTACGGGTTGGAGGATTGTTGGCGCCCATGTCAGCATGATCCCGTTTGAAGCGCTTTGAGGGCCTGCTGCCATTGATGGCCCCGCGATGTCGCCAACCCACGACCCCAGCCAGGATGCCCGGCGCGCCGGCGGCGCCACGCCGCCGTCCGAGACGCCGACGCTGGCCGACCTGGCCTACGCACAGCTCAAAAAGCTGATATTCGATTTCACGCTGATGCCGGGCGAGCGCTGCAGCGAGAGCGAGCTGGCGCAGCGCCTGGCGATCAGCCGCACACCGCTGCGCCAGGCGCTGCAGCGCCTGGAGCGCGAAGGTTTTCTGCAGGTGCTGCCGCGCGTGGGCTGGCAGGTGGCGCAGCTGGACTTCGATGTATTCGACGAGCTCTACGACCTGCGTGTGCTGATCGAATGCCATGCGGCACAGCAACTGGCTGTCGCCGACCAGCGGCCAGCGCTGCCGGGTTTGGCCGATGTCTGGTTGGTGCCACCTGGCGAGCGGCTGACCGACGGCGCGGCGGTAGGCCAGGCCGACGAAGCGTTTCACGCTGAGCTGGTGTTGAGCAGCGGCAACCGCGAGATGGCGCGCGTGCACCGCGAGATCACCGAGCGCATCCGCATCATCCGCCGGCTTGATTTCACCAAGGGCACACGGGTGCATGCCACCTACGAAGAGCATGCGCAGATCCTGAGCGCGATCACCCGACGCCGTGGCGACGAGGCCCAGCGCCTGCTGCGGGCCCATGTCGAGCAGAGCAAGCTCGAGGTGCGGCACATCACGCTCGACATGTTGTACCGGGCGCGGCGCAGCGCCTGATTTGACCGGCCCGCGCTGTCAGCCGCAACGCTGATTCGCGAACGGCCTGCGATCAATCCACCGCCCGATGCCGCGCAAGCTGGCGGCTTGAGCCGGCTGACTTGCTGGTGCGATTACCATCTGCAACCTGACGTTCACTGTGGGGCCCCATCCCAGGAGAACCGCATCGTCAATCTGCTGCGCCTTCATGCGGGCTATCGTCACCCCGACAGAGGGTGGAACCCGATGGATGGGCAGGAACGTCACTTGCCAAATCGCTGATCCTATTGAATTCAACCCGAGGAGCTCGCATGTCCCTGTCCCGTCGCCACATCCTGGTCACCACCCTGGCCCTGGCTAGCCTGAGCGCCCCTGCGCTGGCCCAAAACAAGATCAAGGTCGCTGGCATCTACACCGTCCCGGTGGAGCAGCAGTGGGTCAGTCGCATCGACAAGGCGCTCAAAGCCGCCGTGACGCGAGGCGAGATCGAATACGTTTTCAGCGAGAACGTGACCGCCGCCGACTACGAGCGCGTGCTGCGCCAGTACGCCGAGAAGGGCAACACCTTGATCGTCGGCGAGGCTTTTGCGGTCGAGGTCGCTGCGCGCAAGGTGGCCAAGGACTACCCCAAGGTCAGCTTCCTCCTCGGCAGCTCGGGCAAGCCGCAGGAGCCCAACTTCTCTGTGTTCGACAACTACATCCATGAGCCGGCCTACCTGTCGGGCATGGTCGCTGGTGGCATGACCAAGTCCAACAAGATCGGCATGGTCGGCGGCTTTGCGGTCCCTGAGGTCAACCGGCTGATGAACGCCTTCATGGCCGGCGCCAAGGAAGTGAACCCCAAGGTCGAATTCAGCATCAGCTTCATCAGCAGCTGGTTCGACCCGCCCAAGGCCAAGGAAGCGGCTTTCGCGATGATCGACAAGGGTGCTGACGTGATGTATGCCGAGCGCTTCGGCGTCAGCGACGCGGCCAAGGAGCGCAAGGTGCTGGCCATCGGCAACGTGATCAACACCCAGAAGGAGTACCCCGACACCGTCGTGGCCTCGGCGATCTGGAACATGGAGCCCAGCGTCAACGCGGCATTGGCCGCCGTCAAGGCTGGCAAGTTCAAGGCCGAGGATTACGGTCACCTGAGCTTCATGAAGGCCAAGGGCAGCGAGCTCAGCCCCTTGGGCACGTTCGAGAAGAAGGTGCCGGCGGCGTTGGTGACCAAGGTCAAGGCCAAGGAGAAGGCCATTCTCAACGGCAGCTTCAAGGTCGTGATCGACGACACGGTGCCCAAGGCCAAGTGATCCACAGGGTCAGAGCGCTTGGCCAGCGGCTGACCCGATGACCGCACCTGTGCTGCAGTTCTCGGGCATCACCAAGCGCTTCGGCGCGTTGGTGGCCAACGATGCCATTTCGTTGACACTGGCGCGCGGCGAGGTGCTGGCCTTGCTGGGTGAGAACGGCGCTGGCAAGAGCACGCTGGTGTCCATCCTGTTCGGCCACTACCGCGCCGATGCTGGCACGATCACGGTCGACGGCCGGCCGCTGCCACCCGGCAACCCCGGTGCCGCGTTGGCCGCGGGCATCGGCATGGTGCACCAGCATTTCAGCTTGGCCGACAACCTCAGCGTGCTCGACAACGTGATGCTGGGCACCGAGTCGCTGTGGCAGCCTTTCTCGCGCCGGGCCGCTGCCCGTGCCGCGCTGCAAGACACGGCGCAGCGCTTCGGCCTGCAGGTCAACGCCGATTCCTGCATCAAGGACTTGTCGGTCGGCGAGCGTCAGCGCGTCGAGATCCTGAAAGCCTTGCTGCCTTTCGGTCGCCGACGCGGTGCCCGGGTGCTGATCCTCGACGAGCCCACGGCGGTGCTGACGCCGCAGGAAAGCGAATCGTTGTTCGCCACCTTGTCGCAGTTGGTGGCGCAGGGATTGAGCGTGATCTTCATCAGCCACAAGCTCGACGAGGTGCTGCGTGTCTCGCACCGCATCGCCGTGTTGCGCGCCGGCAAGCTGGTGGCCGAGATGCCGGCAGCCGGCGCCAGCAAGGCGATGTTGGCGCAGGCGATGGTCGGGCGCGAGGTGCCGCGGGTGGTGCGGGTGCCGACGCCAGCAGGCGCTGCTGCGCTGGCCCAGCCCCCTGTGTGTGAACTTCGCGACCTCAGCGTGCGCGATGCCGGCCCTTGGCCGCAGCTCGACGGCGTCAACTTGGCGCTGCGCCCTGGCGAGGTGGTGGCGATCGCCGGCGTGGCCGGCAACGGCCAACAGGCGCTGGCCGACCTGCTGCACGGGCTGATCGCTGCCGATGCGGGCAGCGTCACGCTGGCCGGCCGGGCGATGCCCGCCACGCCGCGCGCCTGGATCGCTGCCGGCGTGGCCAGAATTCCAGAAGACCGCCATGCGGTGGGCGTGGTGGGCGACTTGCCGCTGTGGGAGAACGCGGTGCTCGAGCGCTACGCCAGCCCGGCTTTCGCGCATGGCGGCGTGATCAAGCGCGCTGCCGCGACGGCTTTCGCGCAGCGACTGGTCGAGCGCTACGACGTGCGCGGCACCGAAGGCGCCGGCCTGGCCACGCCGACCCGCGCTCTGTCGGGCGGCAACATGCAAAAGCTGATTCTGGGCCGCGTGTTGATGACGAGTCCTCAGCTTGGCCACACCGCGCCTGATACCGAGGCAGGCGACGCCGACGCGGCCGTTGCACCGCTGCTGATCGTCGCGAACCAGCCGACCTGGGGCTTGGATGTCGGCGCTGTGGCCTATGTGCACGGTCAGCTGCTGGCGGCCTGTGCCGCCGGCGCCGCGCTGCTGCTGATCAGCGAGGACCTCGACGAGGTCTTCGCGCTGGCCGACCGTATCGCGGTGATGCACCATGGCCGGCTGACGCCGGCCCGGCCGGTGGCCGACTGGACCTTGGCGGCGATCGGCCTGGCGATGGCAGGTGTCGCGGCCAGCAGTGAGCTTGCCGATGCAGCTTGAACGCCGAACCCATACCTCGCCAGCCATGCTGCTGGGCGCGCCCTTGTTGGCGGTGGTCGCCACGTTGTTGATCACCTCGCTGCTGGTGGCCTGGGCCGGTGCGCCAGTGGGCCAGGCCTATGCGTTGTTGCTCGATGGCGGGTTCGGCTCGCGCTTCGCCTGGACCGAGACCCTGACCCGCGCCACACCGCTGATCCTCACCGGCCTGGCGGCGGCGGTGGCGTTCAAGGCCAGGCTCTACAACATCGGCGGCGAGGGTCAGCTCTATGCCGGTGCGATCGCGGCCGTGGCGGTGGGCGGTCTGCACGGCGGAGCCGGCTTCAGTGCGCCGACCTGGGTCTTGTTCCCGCTGATGATGCTGGCCGCAGCCACCGCGGGTGCGCTGCTGTTGTTGGGCCCTGCGCTGCTGAAAAGTCGGCTAGGTGTCGACGAGGTGGTGACCACGTTGCTGCTGAACTTCATCGTGCTGCTGGGGGTGTCGGCGCTGCTCGACGGGCCGATGAAGGACGCCAGCGCGATGGGCTGGCCGCAGAGCGTGGCGATCGCCGACAGGCTTCAGCTCAGCCAGCTGGTCGAGCGCGGCCGGGTCCATACCGGACTGCTCTGGGCGCTGGCGCTGGCGCCGTCGCTGTGGGCGCTGCTGGCTTTCACGACCACCGGCTTTGAGATCCGCGCGGTCGGCGCCAACGCGCGGGCTGCCGGCTTCGCTGGCATGCCGGTGGCCTGGGTGACGGTCAAGGTGGCGCTGCTGTCGGGCGCGCTGGCCGGGCTGGCGGGCGCGATCGAGGTGGCAGGCCGAGCCGGCTATGTGACGCTGGACATGTCGCCAGGCTATGGCAGCAGCGGCGTGGTGATCGCGATGCTGGCCGCGCTCAACCCGCTGGGCGTGGTCGCAGCGGCGGTCTTCGTCGCGGGAATTCTGGTCGGCGCCGACAGCATGAGCCGGGCGGTGGGTGTGCCCACCTACATCGCCGACGTGATCGTCGCGGTCAGCCTGATCACGATGCTGATCGCCACGCTGCTGACGCAGTACCGCATCCGCTTCGACAGGTCCTGACGATGAGTGATGTGTTCGACCTGTTGCTCGCTGCACCGTTCTGGGCTGCGGTGCTGCGCACCGCGACGCCGCTGATCCTGGGCACGCTGGGGGTGCTGCTGTGCGAGCGCGCCGGGGTGCTGAACCTGGGTATCGAGGGCATCATGGTGGCCGGCGCTTTCGCTGGCTGGCTCGCCGCCTACCACGGTGCCGGGCTGTGGGGCGGGGTGCTGGCTGCGGCTGCGGTCGGGGCGGCTTTTGGTGCGCTGCATGCGCTGCTCACCGTCACGCTGACCTTGTCGCAGCATGTCTCGGGTCTGGGCATCACGCTGCTGGCCACCAGCCTGGCAAGCTTTGCATACCGGGTGAGTTTCCCCAAAGTCGACAGCCCACCGACGATCCAGCCCTTTGCGGCGATGGGCTGGTTGCCGATGCCGGTCATCAGCGCGCAAACGCCGATGACCTTGCTGGCACTGTTGATGGTCCCGGCGTTGGCCTGGGGTCTGTACCGCACGCCGCTCGGGCTGGCGCTGCGCATGGTCGGCGAGAACCCCGCCGCTGCCGAGGGCCAAGGCCTGGACGTGCTGCGCTTGCGTGCCGGCGCGGTGATCGCCGGATCGGCGCTGATGGGCGTGGCAGGCGCTTTCCTGACGCTGTCGGCCTTCAATGCGTTCTACTTCAACATGGTCAACGGCCGCGGCTGGGTCTGTGTCGCGCTGGTGGTGTTCGCGTCCTGGCGGCCCGGCAAAGCGCTGTTGGGCGCACTGTTGTTCGCCTTCTTCGACGCGCTGCAGTTGCGCTTGCAGCAAGCCAGCGGCGCGGCTGAGGCGGCGCAGGCCTGGTTGGGCTTCGTGCCGCCTTACCAATTCTACCTGGCGCTGCCTTACGCGATGGCGATCGTCGCGCTGGTGCTGGTAGCGCGCCGCGCAGCGTACCCGCAAGCCCTGATGAAACCCTACCGAAAAGGCGAGCGCTAAGGCGAAGCCAAGGATCTGCCCTAGTTGAGTCCGAACGCCGCTTTGGCCTGTACGCGCGGTCTCGTTTTCAATCAGGCGGGTACTGCTTGGCGCTGACACACTGGGTAAATTCGCGAAAAGTGTTAAAAAATGAGTAAACTTCGCGGATACTAGGCAAAACCGACAAAACGAAGCCCAAAAAATTGCTTCTATGCTGGACAGGCAAACACCAGGCGGACACCAGCACTGTTTGCCATCTAATCGGTCATCTGCCGGCATCGTCTGCCAATGCCCAAGCGCGGGAGCGCCTTGTGCTCTTTGATCACTGCGCCCAATGTCGGGGATGCTGTCATGTCGATGCGGGCTATCCTGCGCTCGAAGTCACATTGACCGCTGTGGAGAAGAAAAAGCATGGCAGTCTCTGTATCGAGACGCGCTGTCAAAATCTTGGCGATGCAGGCTGTACCTTGGGCGATGACAAGCCGTTCAGCTGCCAGTTATATCCGCTGTCGTTCAACCCCAAAACCGGTGGCTTTCTGTTCGACGTGGATTGCCCCTTGATGCCCGAATACCAGCGCCAGTTGCAGCATGAGGGCAGCGACGCGTCGGTGCATTTCACCCTGATGGCGGCCGAGTTGAAACGATTGGTCCGGGTGGACCCCAGCTTTGTGCGCAAGAACTTCAAGGTCGATGAGTACTATTTCGATCTGCAAGCACTCAAACTCACCGCTGAGCCAGAAGGCAAATCGACATGAGAACTGATGTAGGTCTGCTGTCAGGTTTTTTCGAGCCCGCCGGCTGCGCGCCGGATGAGCAGGCGACACGGCCGCTGGCCTACCAGAGTTGGACCGCCGAAAACCTTTGCGTCGAGAGTTATCACGAGGAGATCAAGTACTACACCAGTCGCTGGGATGCGCTCTGCCCCTATATCGACGTGACACCGGACATGCTGGCGCGTGCACGCAAACCCTTCATTGTTTATGCGCTGCCACCGGACGGAAATTTCGGGGTGCCGATCAATGACAACTACGGGTTGGCCAAGGTCGCCGCCGAGGATTTCTGGACCGACCCCTGGCGGGCGCGAAAATTTCGCGAACTCGACAAACTGTTCAAGCATTTCGAGGTTTCAGAGAGAGTCGTGCCGGGCCAGGACATCACGGTCGAATACATTCTGGAAATAGGCGCCGAACATTTCGATGCTTATGACATCCATGCCAAGGAAGTCGATGGCTTTGTCGACTACATTCGAAAGCTCGACGTTCTGATCATCCAGGTGCACGCCGCCAACGGTGACCTGATACTCACCGACGTCTCGATGCTGCTGCCTGAGCGTGACCAGGTCTATGGCAGCTTCTGTCAATGGAATACCGACTACAAGAAGCACTCGCCGGGCATCTATGGCTGTGTGCTGGCAGCGCGTTGGGCAGCGCGCAATGGCTACAAATTCTACAATCTTGGTCCGGTCGGCGACTATGGTTACAAGGCCTTGCTGGTGACGGACCTGGAGCCGATCTATGGCATCGCCATGACCGACCCCGACCACCCTTTGGCGCTCGACCCAAGTTCCCCGCTACATACCGACTTCAACCCGGCGCAGTGGAACCAGATTTATCGCCCGCCAACTGATTGACGAAGCGGCTTCAGTCGAAAATATGGGTGGCGCCGAAGTTGACGTCGTAATCCATCATCAACTCCTCGCCTGACTTGATGGCGCGCAGCGTGATCAGCTGGCCGCTCTTCTGGTATTGAACGGAAGGGGTCTTGGAATGATTGAGATAAACCGCCATATGCATCGAATTGAGCCCGATCGATGGTATCAGCACGGCATCGTCGTCGTAGTAGCAGAAAATGTCGATTTCTTTGCGCACGCTGCGCGGCAAGGCTTTGATCTCTTTGTGCGAAAAACTGACCTCGTCAAACTTCAAGCGCGATTTCAGTGGATTGATGCCTTTCGGAATGGCGCGGATCGCAAAAACTCCGATGCCATGCACCGGCGACACCCCGAGATGACAGTAAACCTCTTGGCTTAAATGCGCTAATAGTTTCTGCTTGGCATTGGGCATGTGAGTTGAAAATTTGAGAGGTCTGGTGAAATTCTGGCGCGTCGACCGCACACCACGGCCGAAATGGTTTGATGCAGCGCGATATTACACCTGTTGTGGGCTGTCTTGCAGGCCACTCGCTAACCTTCGATCCCGGGTTTTCCCTTGGCCGACAGCTTGGCTGGCGCAGCACCGTCGGCGCCGCATCGGGTTGTTCTATCGGCCCGGTGTGGGTCGACCGAAGCGGTGCGGCGCGATGACCCGCACAGTTGGACCAGGCGCGACGGCTGGGTGCGAATTTCACCGAAAGCTCACATGAAAAAATTATTCACGAATAATTATCTGGTCCAAAAAGAATTTCTCAGCGCGGCGCTTTGCCAGCGTTGGGAAAAAAAGATCCTCGACAACCTGGAAATCTTTGGCTCAGATGTCGAGCCTCAATATGGCCAACTGGCTGCATATTACGGAATGATCGAGTCCGGCCTGAATGAAAGCTATTATCGCTTTGCCGAAAAACACAACAAATATCTGCTCAAAGAGTTTCCCGAGATCAAGGAAATCATCGACACCGCCGCCGGGTTGATTCTGGATCTATCCGGCCTCAAACCCGGCGCACTGCCGATTGTGCCGCGCGACAAGAAATATTTTCTGATGGCCGGGTTCAACCTGCAGCTGCAAAGCTGGCGCTTGTACAACATCCACACCGATACCGAAGGTCTTCTTCAGTATCCAGAAAGCATTTTCAACGAGCGTACCAGGGCCTATTCTTGCGTGATTTCCATCAAGCGTACGGCGCAGCATGTCAAGAGCCGTGGCGGCGACCTCGACATCTGGCAAGAGCGCTATCTGGCAGATCAGTTGGATGATTTCTACAAGTCTGACGGATACGCTGCGAAGTCACTTAAAAATCGCAAGAAGATCCCTTACGATGTCGGCAACATGGTGCTGTTCGACAGTTTCATGCCGCACGTCGTGATACCGTTCGATATCAAGAAGAAATCCGACAGAAGGATTTCATTCGTGGTTCATTTTAATTATAGAAAACATACCAATAGAAATCCATTTCCGCATCTGGAATATTGGTATTGATGGTCGCCGGCAGCGCGTCGCCGCCGATGGCGCTCAGACGTCGAACTTCACGCCCTGCGCCAGTGGCAGCGCGCCGGAATAGTTGACGGTGTTGGTGGCTCGGCGCATGTAGTTCTTCCAGGCGTCCGACCCCGATTCACGGCCGCCGCCGGTCTCTTTCTCGCCGCCGAAAGCGCCGCCGATCTCGGCCCCCGAAGTGCCGATGTTGACGTTGGCGATGCCGCAGTCCGAGCCGGTGGCCGACAGAAATGCTTCAGCCTCTCGCAAGTCGTTCGTGAAGATCGCTGACGACAAGCCTTGCGGCACGCCGTTCTGCAGCGCGATCGCCTCAAGCAGGGACTCGTAGCGCAGCACATAGAGGATGGGTGCAAAGGTCTCGTGGCGAACCACTGCGGTCTGGGCCGGCATCTGCACCAGCGCCGGCGTCGCGTAAAAGGCCTGCGCTTGCCCAGCGACCATCACCCGCTCGCCGCCGCTGACTTGACCGCCTTGGTCGGCTGCCTGGTCGAGCGAGGCTTGCATCGCCAGCCAGGCCGCCTCGTCGACCAAGGGTCCCACCAGCACGCCGGGTTCGCGCGGGTCGCCGACTTTCAAGCTGATCCGGGCGCGCTCTAGCCGCATCACCAGCTCGTCGTGGATGCTGTGGTGCGCGATCACCCGGCGCGTGCTGGTGCAGCGCTGGCCGGCGGTGCCATAGGCACCGAACAGGATGCCGCGCACGGCGAGGTCGAGGTCGGCGCTGGGCGTGACGACGATGGCGTTGTTGCCACCCAACTCGAGCAGGCTGCGGCCGAATCGCGCCGCCACCCGCGGCCCGACGGCCCTGCCCATCCGGGTCGACCCGGTGGCCGAGACCAGCGCCACGCGCGCGTCGTCGACCAGCGCCTCACCGACGGCAGCGCCGCCGTTGAGCACCTGCGACAGGTAGGGCGGCGCATCCTGGCCAAAGCGGTGCAAGGCGCGCTCGAACAAGGCTTGGCTGGCCAGCGCCGTCAGCGGGGTTTTCTCGCTCGGCTTCCAGACCACCGCGTTGCCGCAGACCAGCGCCAGCGCCGTGTTCCAGGACCAGACCGCGACGGGGAAGTTGAACGCGCTGATCACACCGACCACACCCAGCGGATGCCAGACTTCCATCATCCGGTGGCCTGGGCGCTCACTGGCGATCGTCAGCCCGTGCAGCTGGCGTGAGGCGCCGACCGCGAAGTCGCAGATGTCGATCATCTCCTGCACCTCGCCCAGGCCTTCGCTCGTGACTTTGCCAACCTCAAGCGTGACGAGCGTGGCGAGCGCAGTCTTGTGCGCTCGCAGTTCGTCGCCGAACAGCCGCAGCAGCTCGCCGCGACGTGGCGCGGGCACTTGCCGCCACGCGGTGAAAGCGCTGTGCGCGCGGCCTATGGCTTCGTGCACCTCGCCGGTTGTGGCGGCGTGCACAGCGCCCTGTGCCAGACCGCTGATCGGCGATCGCGCGACCAGCTTGCCACCGGTGTAATAGGCTTCGGGCACCCCCAGGCTGGTGAGGATTTCTTTGGCAGTCGGTTGCATCAGCGTTCCCAGGTCGTCCAAGGCGAGCCGGTCACTCTATCTGCTATGCCTGCTGGCTGCCGGCACCAGGCATGCCGTTCGGTCGCTGGGCATGAAAAAAGGCGCCGAAGCGCCTCTTGGGGGTCAAACAGTTCGAGTGCTCAGAACTCGTAGCGAACCGTCGCCTGCACCGCCCACTGGCTTTCGCCCTTGGCCTGTCGGGTGGCCAGGCTCTCGACCGCCGGCATCGTGCTGTAGATGTACTTGCCGTCTGGTGTCATGCCCTTGTAGTTGACGAAGCTGCGAGCGCCGCCGCCGCCGGACTGGAAGCCCACCTCGTCGATTCGGCCCCAGCGTCTGCTGATCATGTTGCCGACGTTGAGGAAGTCGAGGGTGAACACGCCAGCGTGCTTGGTGCTGAAGCCAGGCACTTCCTGGCTCAAGCGCAGGTCGAAGCTGTTGACGAACGGTGCAAAGCTGCTATTGCGCTTGACCACGCCGCCGCGCGTTGCTTTGAGTTCGGAATTGGCATTGACGAATTCCCAAAACCTGGCTTCGTCGGCCGCGCCGCCCGCGAACACCACCTCGCCTGAACCCGGCGCTTTCGGGATGTACATCAAGTCGTTGCCAGAGTAACCGTCGCCGTTGAGGTCGTTGTTGTAGGTCCAGCTGTAAGGCTTGCCCTTGCGGCCTTCGTAGAACAAGCCCATGGTCGTCTTGTAGCGACCGATGAAGGCTTTGGACCAGTTGACGGAAGCGCTGACACGATCCTGTATGAGGTAAGCCGAATTGGCGGCGACCTCCTCATTCGGGTTCAGTACCGAGCGAGCCGCCCAGTTTGAATTGGACACCGACGAGGTCAGCGGGCTCACTTCCTTGGCACTGGTGCGGGTGTAGGCCGCCGACCAGCCGAAACTGCGGCTGGCCTGTTGCCCCAGGCTCAGCGTGATGGCGTTGCCGCCGCCCATTTTGGTCTGACTCGCCTGCAGCACATTGGCGAAGGCCGAGTTGCTCAAGGACTTGGCGGTGACCGTGCCGCCGCAAGTGCCAACCCCGGTGGCTGTGCTGCCGGTGCTCGTCCAGCAGTCGCTGTTGTAGCCATTGGCGTTGTAGTACATCTCGCGGCCGTCGGCGCCGGTCTTGGTGACCGTGCCCAGGTTCAGATGCTTGTAATACAGACCTTGCCTGTTCTGGGTGTACAACCATTCGGCACCTGCCACCAGACCGTGCCAGGGCAACTCGGCGTCCAGACCGAGATTGAGCTTCCACACCGCTGGCTGGCTGAGGCCTTTTTCGATGAAATCGACGTTGGCCGCTGGCGTGGTGCCTGCGATAACCGGTTGGCTGTTGGGATCGGCGTTGAACACCCCGCCAGTCGGCGAGCAAGCGCTGAAGCTGCCACCGCAGCCGACGATGCGGGTCGCCACGCCGGTGTTGGAGTAAGGGTTGGACAGCCAGACCGCTGCCGCTGCGCCCTGGAACAGGCCGACACCACCGCGCAGTTGCATCCGACGCTGGTTCTCAGGGTCGAGGTTGAGGTTGAAGCCCAAACGCGGCTGCACCAGTTGAGCGCCATCGAGCGTCACGGTGTTGTCCAGGCCGAAACCACCGGTCTGGCGCGTGTTGGTCGCGGCGTTGCCAGCGACTGTTGGCGCGGCAGCAGCGGCGTTGGCGAGCGGCTTGTCGGCCGTGGACTGGGTGTCGATGCGCAGGCCGGGCATCAAGGTCAGTTGCTTGTTGAGCTTCCAGGTGTCTTGCAGGAAGACGCCGACGCTGCTCAGGCTCCAGGTGGCTGCGCCGTCGGCAAGTGTCTTGCCCGCTGCGGGCACCTGGGCTTGGTAGGTGAAAGCCCGGCCCTTCTGGAAGTTCTCGAGGACGGCTTGCTCGACTTGGGCCGCCGTGGCGCCGCCGCAGTTGATCGCACCGAAGCTGTAGGTGTAGGCGGCGCTGCTGTTGACGCAGCGGAAGCTGTAGTTGCCAAAGGTGTCTTGCAAGAAGGCGTTGAAGACTTCGTTGCGGCTGAAGTCGACGCCTGCCTTGACCTCATGCGCGCCCAGCGCCCAGTTGCCCGAGAAGTAGCCGTCGGTGGTCTTGGTTGCCAACGCGTTGTCGTGGCGGCTGCGTTCGGTGCCGAAGTACAGCGAGCGGTTGGCGACCGTGGTGGCCGGCACGCCTGCCGGCAAGGCGCCGGCCAGGAAGAGTTGGACTTGCGGCAGTTGGGCGTTGTTCGCCGGCACGCTGGTGTAGTCTCTGTAAGACAGCTTGGCTTCGGTGCTGAAGCTGGGGCTCCAATCAGCGAACCACTGTCCGACCACGGTCTCGATCGATTTGTTCTGCGCGTACCAGTCTGAGTTCAGCGACAGTGCGCTCGACGAAATGTTGGGGAAGATCGGTTCTGACTGAACGGTCTTGGTGTAGCGCAGATTGGCTCGGTGTTGGTCGTTGATCGTCCAGTCGAGCTTGAGCAGCGTGTCCTTGACCGAAACCTGCGAGCCGCTGGGAATGCTGAAATCTCCAATGTTCATGCCATAGCTGCTCTTGGCGATGGCTGCAGCCGAACTCATGAAGCCAGGCGTGATGGCGACATTGGATTTGGCGTCGCCGACCGGGCCGTAGTCAGGGGCGTTGCGCGTGCTCATGAGCTCTTCGTAGCTGGCGAAGAAGAACAGCTTGTCGGGGATGATCGGGCCGCCAAGGGTGAAGCCCTTGGTCTCTTCCTTGAACTTGGGCGCATCGAAGTAGCTGTCGGTGGCCATGTTGTAGCGTTGGCCAGCCAAGCCGTCATTGCGGTAAACGTAATAAACGCTGCCCTTGAACTCGTTGGTGCCGCTCTTGGTCACAGCGTTGATGTTGGCGCCGGTATAGCCTTTCTGGGTCACGTCGTAGTTGCTGACATTGACCTGAACCGACTGGATCGCGTCGATCGTGATCGGTTGTTTGAGCGTGGGCAGGCCGTTGGATTCGAGGCCGAAGGTGTCGCTGGTGGTCACGCCGTCGATCGTGATCGAGTTGTATCTCGAGTTCTGGCCCATGGCCGAGATCTCGCCGCGCTCTTTGTCGGTCTGCGAAATGCGCGGGTCGATTCGGGCGTAATCCTGCAGGTTGCGTTGGATCGAGGCCAGCGCGTTGAGTTGGGCGCCGCCGATGTTGGTGCCCGAACCCATGTTGGCCCGGTTGAAGGTGCTGTTGGCCGCTTGACCGGTGACGACCACGGTGGCGGTGCCGAGCTGGGCGTCGAGGCTCAGTGTCTCGGCGAGCGCCAGCACGACGCCTTCACGCTTCTCAGACTTGCCGTCCTTGCTGAAGGTGATGGTGTAGGGCCCGCCGACGCGCAGACCGCGGGCGGCGTAGCGGCCGTCCGCATCGGTGACAGCATTGCTGACCGACTTGGATTCGGTGTGCAGTATCGCCACCGACACGCCAGCCAGCGGTTTGCCGTCACCAGCAACGACCCGCCCGCCGATTGCGGCCGTGGTGTTCTGTGCCAGCGCGGGTGCAGCCACGACGATGGCTACTGCGGCGCTCAGAGCGGTGCGCGTGAAATCGTTCCAAAACTGTCGATTCATCAGTCAACTCCTGGGTAAATGTCTTGCGGATTCTTCAGAGCGCGAGTGCATCGCGGTGCCGGGGACTTCGGCTTATCGCTTCTGGACTTTTTGCGGCGGGTATCAACATGCGCGCTTCGCCAGCTTGGCGGCTGACGCGTTCGATGCCTCATCCAGCGGTTAATCCAAGTAAAGCAATTATGTTGCCGGAGACGTGAGTCTATTCGATGACATTACTTTACCGCTGTGGCTGGCAAGCGGACACACTGTTGTTTATCCGCCTACCAGCGGCGGCGTGGCACCAGCGCTTCGGCGCGGGCGCCGTCGAGCAGCGCCACCCGGGCCGCGGCGCGTGCGGCAGGCGCCATGAACGACGCGGCCGCGGCATCCAAGCCCATCTGCAGCAACTCGTCCCAGCCGAAGCCGGCCTGCACCAGCCGGGCCGCCTCGGTGCTGTGGTCTACGCAAGAGATCAAGCGGTTGTCGGTGTGGAAAGACAGGCTAACGCCCGCCCGCCACAGCGCATGGATCGGGTGCAGCGCCATCGACGCCGCAGCGCCGGTGTGCAGGTTGCTGGTCGGGCAGATCTCCAGGTGGACATCGCGCTGGCGCAGTTCGGCTAGCAAAGCCGATGTGGCCGCGCTCGGCTCGGCGATCAGGTCGGCCAGCCGCACGCCGTGGCCTATTCGCTGCGCGCCCAGCTGCGCGGCTTCCAGCACACGCCCGCCGACGTCGGCCTCGCCGGCATGCAGCGTCAGGCCCAGCCCGGCCGCGCGCAATCGCGCCAACAGGTCGACGTGGCGCGATGCCGGCCAGCCGGCTTCCGGGCCGGCCAGGTCGAAGCCCAGCACCCGAGCCAAGCCTGGCTTGGCCGGCAAGCGGTGGAAGCGCAGCGCCAGCTCGGCGGCGCGCGCAATCTGCGCGTCGCTGTCGTGGCGCATCGCGCAGATGATCAGCCCGCAGGGCAGCGGGCTGCGCGACAGCCCATCGAGCAGCGCGTCGACTGCGGCCTCACCGGCGACGCCGTGGGGCTCAAACAGCAGCGGTGCGATCCTGAACTCGGCCAGCACGCAGCCATCGGCGCGGGCGTCTTCGGCGGCTTCGAAAGCCACCCGAGACATCGCCTCGGGCGTGGCCATGGCTGCCACCGTCAACGCGAAACCGCGAAGGTACTCGGCCAGCGAGCCGGCATGGGCGCGGGCGTCGAACCAGGCTGCCAAGGTCTCCTCGTCGTCGGCAGGGGCTGCGACGCCGCGTTCGCGCAGCAGCGCCAGCAGCGTGGCCACGCGCAGCCCACCGTCCAGGTGTTCGTGCAGCAGCACCTTGGGCAAGCGCCTGGCTCGGCGCAGGATGTCTGGCGACAGTTTTGGTGGCAGATCGGTGGACGGCACATGCGGCATGGATCGATGCTACCGGAGCCGCCGGCGTTGCCGCAGCGGTGCACAAGCTGTGCACAAGCGCTGAAAAAGCGGTGGGCAAGTGGTGAGCAAGCGGTGGGCAAGCGGTGCACAAGCTAGGCCCGAGCGCCGCAGCGCGACGAGGGCAGGCAAGTCCCGAGCCGGCGGCGACCCGACTCTTGCTATCCTGAACGCCCCCATCATCCAAGCCCGAGCGGCCTACAAGACCATGAAGCACGTTGTGTTGGCCGCGCTGGCCCTGTCATTGGGGGCCGTCCAGGCCCAGGCTCAACCCGCGGTGATCTACGACATGGGCGGCAAGTTCGACAAGTCTTTCAACGAGGCGGCCTATGTCGGCGCCGAGCGCTGGAAGAAGGAGACCGGCAAGCCTTACCTCGAGTTCGAGATCGCCAACGAGGCCCAGCGCGAGCAGGCGATGCGCCGGATGGCCGACAAGAGCGCTTCGCCGATCATCGGCGTGGGCTTCGGCCAGGGCTCGACGATGGAAAAAGTGGCCAAGGACTTTCCGAAGCTGCAATTCGCGATCATCGACGCGGTGGTCAAGCTGCCCAACGTCGAGTCGGTCGTGTTCAAGGAGCAGGAGGGCAGCTTCCTGGTCGGCATGATGGCCGCGCTGGCCAGCAAGTCGGGCAAGGTCGGCTTCATCGGCGGCATGGACATCCCGCTGATCCGCAAGTTTGCGTGCGGCTACGAGCAGGGCGCGAAGTACGCCAACCCCAAGGTCGAGATCACGTCCAACATGACCGGCACCACGCCTGCGGCCTGGAACGACCCCACGCGTGGCAGCGAGCTGGCCAAGGCCCAGTTTGCCAAAGGGGTCGACGTGGTGTTCGCCGCCGCTGGCGGCACCGGCGTGGGCGTCTACCAGGCGACCAAGGACGCCGGCAAGCTGGCGATCGGTGTCGACAGCAACCAGAACCATCTGCACCCGGGCACGATGCTGACCTCGATGGTCAAGCGGGTCGACGTCGCGGTGTACCAGCTGTCCAAGAAGACCAACCCTGGCGTCACGGTGCTGGGCTTGAAAGAGGGCGGCGTCGACTACGCGCTCGACCAGCACAACGCCAAACTCGTCAGTGCCGAGATGAAAAAGAAGGTCGACGCGGCCAAGACCGACATCATCGCCGGCAAGCTCAAGGTCGCCGACTACATGGTGGACAACGCCTGCAAGTACTGAAAACAGTCGCGGCGCGACCGCATTCGCAGTGTCTCGGCGCTGCACAGCACCGGCATTGAATGAACGCTCCCGCATCCCCCGCCGTGCGCATGACGGCGATCAGCAAGCGCTTTGGCGCGGTGCAGGCCAACCGCGAGGTCACGCTGACAGTGGCTGCCGGCACGGCGCACGGCATCGTCGGCGAAAACGGCGCTGGCAAGAGCACGTTGATGGCGATCCTGTACGGCTTTTACCAGGCCGACAGCGGTTCGATCGCGATCGCGGGCCGGCCGGTGCGCATCGGCGGCTCGAGCGAGGCGATTGCGCTGGGCATCGGCATGGTTCACCAGCACTTCATGCTCGTCGAGCCGCTGTCGGCGCTGGACAACATCATGCTCGGCGCCGAAGGCCATTGGCGGCTGAAGCATGCCCGAGTGCGGGTTCGCGGCGAGCTGCAAGCGCTGATGGACGAGACCGGATTGCAGGTGCGGCTCGACGCCGCGGTCGAGGACTTGCCGGTGGGCGAGCGCCAGCGACTGGAGATCCTCAAGGCGCTGTACCGCGGCGCGCGCATCCTGATCCTCGACGAGCCCACCGCGGTGCTGATGCCGCAGGAGACCGAGCAGCTCTTTGTCACACTGCGCAGGCTGCGCGATGCCGGTACTACCTTGCTGCTGATCAGCCACAAGCTCAAGGAGATCATGGCGCTGTGCGACGCGGTCACGGTGATGCGCGCCGGCGCCGTGGTGTTCGATGGCGCGATCGCCGACTGCAGCCTCGACCAGCTCGCCGAGGCGATGGTGGGCCGGCGCGTCAAGCTCGATCGCGACGCGAGCGCAGCGCCAGCCCGGCCCGGCGCGACGCTGCTGGCCGCGCAAGACCTGGGCTGGCGTGACGATGCTGGCGTGCAGCGCCTGGCCGGCGTGTCGCTGGCGCTGCGCGCGGGCGAGATCGTCGGCATCGCCGGCGTGTCGGGCAACGGCCAAAGCGAGCTGCTGGCGCTGCTGTCGGGCTTGGCCGCGGCGCAGACCGGGTCGCTGACGCTGGGCACTGAATCGTTCCAAGCCGGACGCTGGATCGACCCTTCTAGCGCGCGCCGCCTGGGCTTGGCCCATGTGCCCGAAGACCGCCACCGCCGCGGCATGGTGCTGCCGTTCGCGGCCTGGGAGACGGCGGTGCTGGGCTACCAGCGCAGCGCCCGCTTTGCTGGCGCCTGGGGCTGGATGAAGCGCCAGGCGATGCGCGCGGCCACCGCGCAGATGATGGAGGCCTACGACGTCAGGCCGCGCAACGTCGATCTGCGGGCGTCCAAGTTTTCCGGTGGCAACCAGCAGAAACTGGTGCTCGCTCGCGAGGCGCTGGCGCCCGAGTCGTCGCCGCGCTTGCTGCTGGTCGGCCAGCCCACCCGCGGCGTCGACATCGGTGCGATCGAGTTCATCCACGGTCGGCTGCGCGCGATGCGCGATGCCGGCGGCGCGGTGCTGCTGGTCTCGAGCGAGCTCGACGAAATCCTGGCGCTGTCCGACCGGGTGCTGGTGATGGACCGCGGACGGATCGCCGGCGAACTCGCGATCGCCGACTGCAGCGAAGCCGCACTCGGGCGGCTGATGGCTGGCGTCGGCGCGGGGCAGGCATGAGCCGTCCCGTCGAACTGCCGCGCTGGATGGACATCGGCCTGCTGCCGATGGTCAACCTTGCATTGGCGCTGGCGGTCTGTGCGGCGGTGCTGGCCGCAGTCGGACTGGCGCCACTGCAGGTGCTCGCGCTGCTGGTCAAGGGCGCTTTCGGCAGCGCGTCAGGCATCAGCTACACGCTGTATTACGCGACCACTTTTGTCTTCACCGGGCTGGCGGTCGCGGTGGCTTTCCACGGCGGGCTGTTCAACATCGGCGGCGAGGGCCAGGCCATGATCGGCGGCCTGGGCTGCAGCCTGGTCGCGCTGGCGCTGGATGATCGTCTGCCGGCCGCCTTGCTGCTGCCGCTGATGGTGGTCGCAGCGATGGCTGGCGGCGCGCTGTGGGCCGCAGTGCCCGCGGCGCTGCAGGCCTGGCGCGGCAGCCACATCGTGATCACGACGATCATGTTCAACTTCATCGCCGCGGCGGGCTTGGCCTGGCTGCTGGTCGGCCCGCTCAAGGCGCCGGGCAGCATGTCGATCGAGACCCTGCCGTTTGCCGAAGCCGCGCAGATGCCCGGGCTGCACCAGGCATTGGGCTGGCTGGGCATCGCCTGGCCGCGCACGCCGCTGAACTTGAGCGTGCTGCTGGCCTTGTTCGCGGCGGTGGCGGTGGCGCTGTTGCTGTGGCGCACGCGCGCTGGCTACGAGTTGCGTGCGGTGGGTTTTTCAGCCGACGCGGCGCATTACGGCGGCGTGCGGCCGCGCCGCCAAGTGATGCTGGCGATGCTGGTGTCGGGCGCGCTGGCCGGGCTGGTCGGCATCAACGAGCTCGCCGGCGTGCAGCACCGCTTGCTGCTCGACTACGTGATGGGTGCGGGCTTCACCGGCATCGCGGTCTCGCTGATCGGCCGCAACCACCCGTTGGGCATCGTGCTGGCCTCGCTGTTGTTCGGCGCGCTCTACCAGGGCGGGGCCGAACTGGCTTTTGAGATGCCGGGCTTCTCGCGCGACATGGTGACCACGCTGCAAGGCCTGATTGTGTTGTTCTCGGGCGCGATGGCCCAGGTCGCTGCGCCCGGGCTGGCGCGAGTCCACGCGCTGCTGCAACCCAGGCAGGCGCTGGGCGCTGGAGCCAACCGTGGATGAAGCACTGATCGGCGGCTTGCTGGCGTCGACGCTGCGGGTGTCGACGCCGCTGATCCTGTGCGCGCTGGCCGGATTGCTCAGCGAGCGCTCGGGCGTGATCGACCTCGGGCTCGAAGGCAAGATGCTGTTGACGGCGTTTGCCGCCGGCGCGACCGGCGCATCGACCGGCTCGCTCGCGCTGGCGCTGGCCGCGGCGCTCACCGTGGGCTTGGCGCTGTCCATGCTGCACGGCTATGCCTGCGTCAGCCACGGCGGCGACCAGGTCGTGCTCGGCATGGCCTTGACGATGGTGGCGAGCGGCCTGTCGATCGTGCTGGGCATCGCCTGGTTCAAGCAGGGCGGGCAGACGCCGCCGCTGCCCGACGCGGTGAGGCTGTCGCCCTGGTTCGGCGACCTGGCGCAATCGCTGCAGACCTGGCCGCAGGTGGGCACCTTGCTGGGCGCCGGGCTGCTGGGTCACAACGCACTGGTCTACGGCGCGCTGGCGCTGGTGCCGGGTGCCTGGTTCCTGCTTTACCGAACCGGGCTGGGGCTGCGGCTGCGCGCCACCGGCGAGAACCCGGCGATGGTCGACGCGGCAGGGCTGTCGGTCAAAGCCCTGCGTTACGGCGCGCTGGCGGGCAACGGCTTGCTGTGCGCGCTGGCCGGCAGCTACCTGGTGCTGGCCCAAGGCGCGAACTTCGTGCCCAACATGACGGCCGGGCGCGGCTACATGGCGCTGGCGGCGATGATCTTCGGCAAATGGCACCCGGTTGGCGCGCTCTGGGCCTGCTTGCTGTTCGGTTTTCTCGACGCGGTGGCGATCCGGCTGCAGGGTGCTTCATTGCCCGCCGCGCTGGGCGGCGGCGCGGTGCCGGTGCAGGCCATCCAGGCCTTGCCCTATGTGATGACGGTGGTGCTGCTGGCCGGCTTCATCGGCCGCTCGCGCGCGCCGGCCGCGCTGGGCATTCCCTACGTCAAGGAGCGTTGAACGCGGGCAGGCCCGCGGAGTCGATCGCGAACACCAGATAACCTGGGTATCGGCACCACCAGCGAGAGCCTGCACCACACCTGGTATGGCAGGCGATGAAAGCGGTTGCTGACCGGAACCTAGCCCGCAACCAGCTTCGCGTGCCGGCGGGATTCATAGATCTGCAAACAGCACAGCGACGCGCGCAGCATCGGGGTATCCAGACCCAGCCGGTCGGCGCGATTCACCAGATCGCCGACAACATGTTCGCCCTCGGTCGGACGTGAATTTTCGATATCAGCCAGCAGTGATGGGCCATAGTTCGAGCCCGGCGTGGTCCACATCTGCAAGAGAAAATCCCGGACCCAGTCGGGCGGGGCGTGCCCTTCAGCGCTGCAGACCCCGGCGCATTCTTCGATGATCCTGGCGACCAGGGCCGCACCAGCCGGTGCTGCAGCGACTTCGCTGGCCCTGGCCTGAGCCAAGCCGGCAACCGCGAATGACGTGCCGGCGCCAAAGAATTTCGACCACATGTCGGAACGAATTGTCTCGCTGAGTGTGCAATTGGCTTGGCCCGCAGCAAGCGCGGCATGGATCTTCTCGCTGCGCGCCGACCGTTCCCCGTTCAATTCGCCGAAAAGAGTCTTTCCGGTTCCGTGGGTCGACGGCGTGATGTCGCCATTCGGCGACTGCGTCACGAGGAACTGCGTCACGCCGCCAAGCACCCGTCCGATGCCGAGACGCTCGCCCAACACCTCGAGGTGTTTGATGCCGTTCAGGAATGGGAGGGCTGCGCCCCCGGGGGCCAAAGCAGTTGCGAAATCGTCGATGGCTGCACCGAGGTCGTAGGCCTTGCAGGTGAGCAATGCGACGTCGTAACGACCTTCTATCGCGCCAGCCTGAACGGTCTTGACCGGTGTTCGAAACTCGCCGTCTGGAAACCGGATGACCAAGCCGTTTTCTGCGAGCTTGGCCGCGCGCTGAGGGCGGACCAAGAAGCTGACGTCGGCGCCGCCACGCATCAGCACACCGCCGTAATAGCCGCCCAGTGCGCCAGCCCCGATGACGAGAAATCGCATGAAGTTCTCCTTGTTCCTTGGCGTGAAAAGAAATCATCTTGGCCACCGTCACAAGCGGGCTGCGGATCAAGATCCGCAGCCCGGCGTGGCACCACCTCTTGTCTTGCACGGCAAGCGCCCCGCAGCGGCAAAGAATCCGCCAGGGCGATGACCCGGTGGTCGGCGATTCAACGCCTTGCGTCGCCCTCAAGTCGCTGCCGGGTGGTGCCGGCAGCATCAAGTTCGCTGGTCCCGAATCAGACGATCTTGATGATTTGGCGCTGCAGCACCGTTCCAGCCACCGCCAACTTGGCGCCTTCCAGAAATTTCGTCATGAACTCAGGGTTGGCAGAAATCTTTTCGCGGTACGTATCCACGGCCGCCGCATTGGCAAAACCAGTCAGCATGCCAATTCCGCCGAGCACGCCGTAGACCGTGTGCAAGACATTGGTATCGGTGCCTGTAACCTTCTTCTTCACATCAGCAAAATCATTGGCCCATTTGAGGGCTGATACCCAATCGGCGTCTTGGGCAACCTGAAAAGTGGTGGCCTGGACGATCGTGCCGACCGGGATGTCATTGCCCATCGATCCGCCCCGAATGTATTGGAGTATCGTGTCGGCCTCTTTGCTCTGCACGTGGCTGCGAAACTTACGACCAGCTTCCCGCCACGCTTTGCTCGCCGACAGTTTCGCTGCATTTGCAGCGCTCTCGGCAACCGATTCAGCTGTTGCGCTAAAGACTACGGTGCCCAGCGCGTAGCCGTGGAATCCGGCCCAGGCTTTGATATGAACGCCAGCGTCTTTCTGGGCGACAGCAACCAGCTCCTGGACCAATGGCAGTATCACCTCCATGTCGCCTGTCGTCACCATCGTTCTATTTAATTAGGACTTACGCAAAAGAAATTTAATAATTCACACAAAATGCTGTAATTATATTATAATCGGGGCGTCAAAAACTACCCAAAAATGACGTATGAAACCAACCCGAAGAGACTATTGCCAATTTCTTGTGTCGACTCAAACCAACTA
>CAMCTC010000043.1 GCA_945878355.1 Bordetella parapertussis
ACTTGGTCATGCATGCGGCGCCGCTGTTGTTGGTGGCGCTGAAGCTGTGGCGGCAGTGGCGGGCACGGCGGCAGTAAAGCGTCCTGACACACCCTGCCGGCTCGGCAGCTTGCGCTGGTCCACTTCAACTTGCGCGCGTCTGTTGGCACCAGTCGGCCCGTAGTCTCGACAGCGGGCGTGTGCCTGCGGCCGAACACAGCCCTGTATGGGCGGTGCTGGTACGCGCTATAGTTCCAACGCTGCATGCTCTGTGGAAAAGACGACTCAGCGCGGCCCTGCAGGTCCTACTTGTGGGGTGTTCTGTGGGGTTCTTGAGGCAAGGCAAACGAAATATGAAGACACGACAAGCACTTAGCTTCGCACTCGAAGTTCAGGTGCAAAACATCGAGTAAGGCTGGCGCTGGGTGAAGCGCGAAGGACTTGCGCTTCACCCCGCCGCGTAGCCGCCGCCATCCGGCGCGTGAGCGCCGAACTTGCCGGCCTGCAAACTGCGCAAGCCTGGCGGCGTCAAACTCAGTTCAGCGCGACCTTCTTGCCGTCCTTGTAGAGGTACAGCGTCATCGCCGGGTTCTTCAGCTCGCCGTCAGCCTCGAAGCCAACCTTGGTCGTCACGCCCTGGTAGTTGGTGTCGAACAGCTTGGCCGTGTAGACCTTGGGGTCCGCCGAGCCAGCACGCACCATCGCGTCAACCAGCACATGGACCGCGTCGTAGACATAAGGCGAGTAGACCTGGAACTGCTTCGGGTACTTGGCTTCGTAGCGAGCCATCCAGGCTGCGCCGCCGGGCATTTTCTCTAGCGATGCGCCACCTTCGGCGCAGACCACACCGGCCATCGACTTCGCGCCACCCGAGAGCTCGGCCAGCTTGGCGGTGCAGATGCCGTCGCCACCGAAGTACTTCAGGTTGCTCAGGCCGAGCTGGTCCATCTGGCGCAGCATCGGGCCGGCTTGCGGGTCCATGCCACCGTAGAACACCGCATCAGGGCCTTTGCTCTTGATCGCGGTGAGGATGGCCATGAAGTCAGTGGCCTTGTCGTTGGTGAACTGCTCGTCGACCACTTGCATGCCGCGAGCCAGCGCGGTGCGCTTGAACACCTCGGCGACACCCTGGCCATAAGCGGTGCGGTCGTCGATGATCGCGACCTTCTTGAGCTTGAGGTTGTTCGCAGCATGCAAGGCCAGACCGGCACCCAGCGCGTTGTCATTGGCCAACAAGCGGAACGTGGTCTTGTAGCCCTGCTGCGTCAGCTTGGGGTTAGTCGCCGACGGCGTGATGTGGGGAATTCCGCACTGGTTGTAGATCGTCGACGCAGGGATCGTGGTGCCCGAGTTCAGGTGACCGACCACGCCGTTGACCTTGGCATCGCACAGTTTTTGCGCAGCGGCCGTGCCTTGCTTGGGGTCGGCGGCGTCGTCTTCGGCGACGAGTTCGAACTTGACCTTCTTGCCGCCTATCGTCACGCCCTTGGCGTTGAGGTCTTCGATCGCCATGCGGGCGCCGTTTTCATTGTCCTTGCCGTAATGCGCCTGGGCGCCTGAAACAGGGGCCACATGGCCGATCTTGACGACCATGTCCTGGGCCATCGCGGCGCCGGCGAGCACGGAGAGCGTCGCGGCGACGATGACGTTGAGTTTGACTTGCATGCAATGAGCTCCAGTTGATGATGTTGAAAAAATACCTGTAGGGGAATTCCCAACGGGCGAGACGATACACCTGTTACGCGCTGATGCCCAAACCAAAGTCTCGTTGCTTGCCCTAGCGCAGCAGCTCAACAGGCGGATCCAGCCAGCAAGGGTCATGCCGCATGGACAAAACGGCTCAAGGTCCGGCCTGAATCGGCTTCGCGGCGCTGCGGTTGCTGGGTGCCAGACCAGCGGCCAGGTACTGGCGCCAGCGCTGCCGCCCGCTGCTGACCTCGGCATCCGACTCGGCGACGATCTCGATCACACGCCCAAAAACCTCGTAGCCGGGTGCCAGCGCCGGACCGAGGTTGACCAGCACATCGCAAGGCCCGGCCTCGACCGGCAGATCGGCCAACCAAATGGGCGTGCGGGCGAGCAGTGGCGCGATCGCCTGGCCAGCACGCAACCGGGCATGGGGGATGAACTCGCCAGGCTCGAAAGTCCACAGCAAAGCGTCGAGCCTGGCCAATTGCGCAGGCTCGCCAGCGACCACCACCCGGCTGCCAGCTCGCCAAGCCTTGCGCAGCAAGCGGCAGGTGTAGCCGAGCTTGTCGGCGACACCGCTGTGAAAGTCAACCGTCGTCACCGCCGTGCCGCAGCGCGCTTACTTGGCGTGAGCCGCCTGGGCCTGGGCCATCACCCAGTGCGTCAACAGCCCCACTGGTCGCCCAGTCGAGCCTTTGGCAGCGCCCGATTTCCAGGCCGTGCCGGCAATGTCCAGATGTGCCCAGCGCAGCTTGGCGGTGAAGCGCTTGAGGAACATCGCCGCAGTGACCGCACCGCCGGCACGACCTGCGATGTTGGCCATGTCGGCGAAGTTGCTCTTCAAGCCTTCGTCGTACTCGTCGTCGACCGGCATGCGCCAGCAGGTGTCGAGCGCGGCGTCGCCCGCAGCCAGCAGCTCAGCCGCCAGGCTGTCGTCGGGCGAGAACATGCCAGAGCGCACCGCCCCCAGCGCCACCACGCAGGCGCCGGTCAAGGTGGCGATGTCGACCACCGCAGCGGGCTTGAAGCGCTCGACATAGGTCAGCGCGTCGCACAGGATCAAACGGCCTTCGGCGTCGGTGTTGAGCACCTCGATGGTCTGGCCGGACAGGCTCGTGACGACGTCGCCTGGTTTGAGCGCCCGACCGCTGGGCAGGTTCTCACAAGCCGCGATCACGCCGATCAGGTTGAGTTTGGGCTTGAGTTGGGCGACCGCGCGCATCGTCCCGATCACGCTGGCCGCACCGCCCATGTCGAACTTCATCTCGTCCATCTCGCCACCTGGCTTGAGCGAAATACCCCCCGAGTCGAAGGTGATGCCCTTGCCCACCAGCACCAGCGGCGCGCCGGCTTTGGCCGCCCCTTGGTAGTGCATCACGATGAAGCGCGGGGGCTCGTCCGAGCCCTGCGCCACGGCCAGAAAGCTGCCCATGCCCAGCGCCTCGATCTGCTTGCGATCAAGCACCTCGATCTTCAGGCCGTTGGCACGCGCCATCTTGCGCGACTCGGCGGCCAGCATCGTCGGCGTGCAGTGGTTGCCCGGGCGGTTGCCCAGTTCACGCGCCAAAGCCACACCCTCGTTGATCGCCGCACCCTGCGCCAGACCCTGGTCTGCCGCCTGGGCTTCGGCCTTGCTGGCCAGCAGCAGGCTGATCTTGGCCAGCAAAGGCGGCGCCGGCGCGCTGGGCTTGGTGCTGCGGTACAGATAGACCGCATCGCCAGCCGCACAAGCCAGCGCCTCGGCATGGGCTGCGCCCACAGATGCCAGGCCGGCGATCTGCACCGCCAGATGCTTGACGCCCAGGCCTTTGAGCAGGCCCAAGCCGGACGCGGCAGCCGCCTTCAAGGCCTTGGCGCTGCCATCCCGGACCGCGACAACCGCCACCCGGGGCGTCTTGACGCCGGCGACTTGGCGTAAATAGGCTTGCTTGCCAGGCTTGAGCGAGAAATCGCCTTGGGCGATGGCCTCGGTCACCGCGTTGGCAAGCGGCTCGTCCAAGCCGGCAGGCAGGCTCTGCCCGACCAGCAACAACAACAGGGCGTCGGCGCTCAAGCGGCTGCTGGCTCCGGAGACGATCACTTGGGTACGGAAGTCCATAATTCGCTCAGGTTAGAAGAGCTAAACATGTTATTCGATTCAACTGTGCGTCGTGAACTGGCGCGGAGCTTCGGTGCGACGCTGGTCGTGATCCTGACCATCGTCATCACGATGATGCTGATCCGCACGCTGGGCATGGCCGCCGGTGGCGAAGTCGCGCCAGAGGATGTGGTGCTGATGCTGGGCTACACGGCGCTGGGCCAGTTGCCGACGATGATGGGCTTGAGCCTGTTCATCGCGGTGGTGGTCACGCTCGGCCGGATGTACCGCGACAGCGAGATGGTGATCTGGTTTGCCAGCGGGCTCGGCCTGGCGCGAATCGTGCGGCCGGTATTCCAGATGGCCTGGCCGGTGCTGTTGGCGGTCGGCGCGCTGGTTTTGTTCGTCTGGCCATGGGGCAACCGCAGCAGCGTCGAACTGCGCGGTCGCTACGAGCAGCGAACCGACTTGTCGCGGGTCGCGCCCGGCGTGTTCCAGACCTCGCGCGACGGCAGCCGGGTGTTTTTCGTCGACCGCGCCAGCCAGGAAAGCGTCGAAGGTCAGCATGTGTTCGTGCTGACACGCAAACCGCCGCTGGAATCGGTGGTCTCGGCGCGCAGCGGCCGCATCGACATCGAGGATGGCGAAAAAGTGCTAAGGCTGGTCCATGGCCAGCGCAACGAGACCGACAGCCTCAGCGGTGTCCGAACGCTGTCTAGCTTCGAGTCCTACCGCTTGCTGGTGGACGACACGGCGGTGCGCGGCGTGCAGGACAGCCCGCCCAAGACGCTTGACACGCTGGTGTTGCTGCAAGATCCGACGCCACGCCACCTGGGCGAACTCGCTTGGCGATTCGGCCTGCTGCTGGCTGCTGCCAACCTGCTGCTGCTGGGCATAGGGCTGTCAGCGACCCAACCGCGCCGCGCCAGCAACTGGAACCTGCTGCTCGCACTGCTGACCTTCATCGCTTATTTCAACGCGGTCAACCTGACACAGGCCTGGATCGCCTCGGGTCGCTTCGAGATCTTGCCGGCCATGCTGGCGCTGCACGGCGGCGCGCTGTGCCTGGGCCTGGCGCTGATCTGGTGGCGCGACCATGCGGCGGTGTGGCGACCCTTAGGGCCTAGGACCAGCGCGTGAGGACTGTGCGCCGCCTGCTCTACCGCGACATCGTCTGGTCGGTGGTCTTCGTCGCGCTGGCCTTTCTCAGCCTGTTCTTCTTCATCGACTTGGTCGACGAACTCGACAAGGTCGGGCGCGGCGGCTACACGCTGGGCCGGGCTTTCGCGCGCGGGCTGCTCGCGCTGCCGGGACATTTCTACGACCTGTTCCCGATCGCCGTGCTGATCGGCACGATCTATTCGATGGCCCGCTTGGCGCAGTCGTCGGAGTTCACGATCCTGCGCACAGCCGGCCTGGGGCCAGGTCGGGCCTTGAAACTGCTGGCGCTGCCAGGCCTGGTGTTTGCAAGCTTGACCTTCGTCGTCGGCGACTACGTCGCGCCCTATACAGAGCGCGAAGCCGTCGCGCTCAAGGCCGGCGCAGGCGGCGGGCTGCCACTGGGCAGCGGTGGCGCCTGGCTCAAGGAGCGGCGTGCAGCGCCCCCAGGCGGCGCCAGCGACTCCGAGCGCAGCGTCTCGGTCAATGTCTTGGCCGCTGCCGGCGGCCAGCAACTGCTCGGCATCCGAATCTTCGAATTCGACCTCGACGGCAGGCTTCGCACCAGCATCGAGGCTCGATCCGGCCAAGTGCAGGCCCAAGATCACTGGCGACTGCAGACCGTTCAACGAAGCGACTGGCCGACCCCGGAAGAGGCCCGCCGGGGCCTTGCGGTGAGGCTGCAGACGCTGCCAGAACTGGACTGGGCCACCGGCTTGAACAACAGCGTGGTGGCCGCCGCTTTGCTGCCGGTGCAAAGCATGTCGACGCTGGACCTGTGGCGCTACACCAGCCATCTGGCCGACCAGGACCAGGCGGTGCAACGCCATGAGATCGCCTTTTGGAAGAAAGCGCTCTATCCCTTGGCCTGCATTGTGATGATGGCGCTGGCGCTGCCGTTTGCCTACCTGCACGCACGCGCCGGCGGCGTGAGCTACAAAGTGTTTGGCGGCATCATGCTGGGCATCAGCTTTGTGCTGCTCAACAACGCCAGTGGCTATCTGGGCCTGTTGCGACACTGGACGCCCTGGGTCGCTGCAGCCGCACCCAGCGGCTTGTTCTTGCTGATGTCTCTGGGTGCTTTTGCCTGGTTGGTCCGATTTCGATAAAAACCATGAATCTCTGCTCAACCTCTGCCCCTGAAACCGCCAACACCGGTCTGCTGCTGTTCGCCCACGGCGCGCGAGATCCGCAATGGGCCCGGCCATTCGAGGCGGTGGCCGATCGTTGCGCCGCGGCGATCGGCGGGCATCGCGTGGCGCTGGCGTTTCTGGAATTCATGACGCCAGACCTGGTCACGGCGGGCGCCAGCCTGGTCGCCGCAGGTTGCACCGAGGTCGACGTGGTGCCGCTTTTCCTGGGCTCGGGCGGTCATGTGCGCAAGGACATCCCGGTGTTGATGGCACGCCTGGCGGCCGAGCATCCCGGAACACAGTTCAGGCTGCGCCCGGCCATCGGCGAGGCCGAAGGCGTGATCGCCGCGATGGCCGCTGCAGCGCTGGATCGCCACCCGGTCGAGGTGCCGGTCAAATGACAAACCGGTTCACGTCGTTCGCGACGGCCGAAGGGCGCTGAGATGAACCTGCACCAGTTCCGTTTCGTGCAGGAAGCGGTGCGCCGCGACCTGAACCTGACCGAGACCGCGAAGGCTTTGCACACCTCGCAGCCCGGCATCAGCAAAGGCATTCTCGAGCTCGAAGAAGAGCTTGGCGTCGACATCTTCGCGCGCCACGGCAAACGGCTGCGCCGCATCACCGAGCCGGGTCAGTTGGTGCTGCAGTCGGTCGAGATCATCATGCGCGAGGTCGCCAATTTGAGGCGCATCGGCGAGGAGTTCTCCAAGCAGGATGCCGGCACCTTGTCGATTGCCACCACCCACTCGCAGGCCCGCTACGTGCTGCCTGAGCCCGTGGCGCAGTTGCGCCGGCGCTTCCCCAAGGTGCAGATGGTGATGCACCAGGGCACGCCGGGGGATGTGGCGCGCATGCTCGCCGACGATGTGGCCGAGATCGGCCTGGCCACCGAGGCGCTGGCCGATGTGCCGGGTCTGGTCACCCTGCCCTGTTATGAATGGCAGCATGTGCTGGTGGTGCCGGCGCACCACCCGCTGGCCTCGGTCGAACGGCCCACGCTCGAGCAAGTCGCAGCCGAGCCGCTGATCACCTACCACCCCACTTTCAGCGGCCGATCGCGGATCGATGCCGCATTTGCCAAAGCCCGCATCAAGCCCAACGTCACGCTCGAAGCGATCGATGCCGACGTGATCAAGACCTATGTGCGCCTTGGCATGGGCGTCGGCCTAGTGGCGGAGATGGCGGTGCGTGACGACCCGCCGGGCGGCGACCTGGCTTGGCGGCCGGTCGGCCACCTGTTCGGCCCCAATACCCTGCGGGTGGCGTTCAAGCGCGGCGCCTACCTGCGGCATTTCGTGTTCGCCTTTGCCGAATTGCTGAGCGAACGCCTGACCCGCGCGCTGATCGAGCGAGCCATGGCCGAGCGCCCTGGCAGCCATCCCACGTCCTACGAACTCTGAAGTGATGACCCAATTCCGTACCCCCCTGCCCCCGAGCCGCCTGCCCAAGGTCGGCACCACCATCTTCACCGTGATGTCGGCGCTGGCGGCCGAGCGCGGCGCGGTCAACCTCGGCCAGGGCTTTCCTGATTTCGAGGGCGACCCGGCGCTGGTCGACGCGGTGGCCCAGGCCATGCGCGAAGGCCATAACCAGTACCCGCCGATGACCGGCGTGCCGGTGCTGCGCGAGGCGGTGGCGACCAAGATCGAAACGCTGTACGGCAAACGATACGACGCGACCAGCGAGATCACGATCACTGCCGGGGCCACCCAGGCCATCATCACCGCGATCCTGGCCGTCATCGGCCCGGGCGACGAGGTGATCGTGCTGGAGCCCAACTACGACAGCTACATCCCCAACATCGAACTCGCCGGTGGCATTGCGGTGCGGGTGGCGCTCAAGGCCGAGACCTTCAGGCCCGATTTCCCGGCGATTGCCGCTGCGATCACGCCGCGCACCCGAGCCATCATCGTCAACACGCCGCACAACCCGAGCGCGACGATCTGGCGCACCGCCGACCTCGACACCTTGGCCGAGATCCTGCGGCCCACCGACGTGCTACTGATTGCTGACGAGGTCTACGAGCACATGGTCTTTGACGGCGAAGCCCATGCCAGCGCCTGCGCCCACCCAGAACTCGCCGCGCGGGCTTTCGTCGTGTCGAGCTTCGGCAAGACCTTCCATGTCACTGGCTGGAAGATCGGCACGGTGGCCGCGCCGGCGCCGCTGTCGGCTGAATTCCGCAAAGTGCACCAGTTCAATGTGTTCACCGTCAACACGCCGATGCAGCATGGCCTGGCCCGCTACCTGGCCAACCCGGCGCCCTACCTCGAGCTGTCGGCCTTCTACCAGCGCAAACGCGACCTGTTCCGCGCCGGACTGGCAGGCACTCGCCTGCGCCTGCTGCCCAGCGAGGGCAGCTACTTCCAGGTGGTCGATTACAGCGCCATCAGCGACCTGGGCGAGGCTGATTTCTGCCGCTGGCTGACGACCCAGATCGGCGTGGCGGCGATCCCGCTGTCGGCCTTCTACGACGATGGCCGCAACCAGGGCTTGGCGCGGTTTTGCTTTGCCAAGCAGGACAGCACGCTCAACACCGCGCTGGCGCGGCTGGCGCGTCTGTAGCGTCCCCGTACACCCCAACGAGGCGGTTTGAGTTCGTCGGCGCCGACGCCGGTCGTGACCGAATCGAGGTCTCGATCGGGCACGAAAAATCGCCCTTGGCCAAGGCAGGGCAGCCTGCAGCGATAGGATAGGGCCGAAGGCGCCGTTGTCGCGCCTGGGACAAGACATGAATACCCCAGTTCTTAGCATCGAAGAGCGACAAAACATCGAGTCAGGTGCATGGTTCTCCAAGCTCTCTCAGCCGCTACGGCATGCGATCCTGTCGAGAACCTATGTCCGGCGCTTGGCCGACGGTGCGACGCTGGCCTCGCGCGGCACACCGGCCGAGGACTGGTGCGGCGTGGCGCGCGGCACGGTGCGGGTCTCGCTGGTGTCGCTCGCTGGCAAGCAGGTCACGTTGACGTATTGCGAGCCCGGCGTGTGGTTCGGCGACATCTCGCTGTTCGACGGGCTGCCACGCACCCACGACACCGATGCCCACGGCGAAACCACCTTGCTGTGCGTGCGCAAGGCCGATTTCAAGGAATTGCTGGCCCAGCACCCGGAGCTCTACGACGCCTTGCTGAGGCTGAACTGCCGCAGGCTGCGACTGATGTTCAACCAGTTCGAAGACCTCAACACCAAGCCGCTGTCGGCGCGCCTGGCCAAGCAGATCATCATGCTGGCCAAGAGCTACGGCATCGAGCAGGGCGAGGAAATCCGCATCGGCTTGCAACTGGCCCAGGAGGATCTGGCCCAGTTGCTGGGAGCCTCACGACAACGCGTCAACCAGGAGCTCAAGGGCTTCGAGCGCGAAGGTGCCGTGAGGGTCGAACCCACAAGACTGGTCGTGCTGTCGCGCGACAAGTTGCTCGACATCGCTGAAGGCTGAAGCCAATATTTTTTGCCCGGCCCTCGGGCTCTTGCGCAGCCCAAGCGCTGCCCTCAAGGGCCAATCTGGAGACTGAAAACCCTATGGACCAATTCACCGGCAGCGGCACTGTGTCGCAGCGCAACGCTTTCGACGTCACAGCACTGCAGACCTGGCTGAGCCAAAACATGGCGGGCTTCAGCGGTCCGCTGGAGATCGAACAGTTCAACGGCGGCCAGTCCAACCCGACCTACAAACTGATCACCCCTGGCCGCGCCTATGTGATGCGCAGCAAGCCCGGACCGCGCGAAAAACTGCTGCCCTCGGCGCATGCGATCGAGCGCGAGTTCAGAGTGATGGACGCGCTGGCGCTAAGCGGTGTTCCAGTGGCGCGCATGCATGTGCTGTGCGAAGACGAATCGGTGATCGGCAGGGCCTTCTACGTGATGGAGTTCGTCGAAGGTCGGGTGCTGTGGGATCAGTCACTGCCCGGGATGACGCCGAACGAGCGCGGTGCGGTCTACGACGAGATGAACCGGGTGCTCGCCACCTTGCACGGGGTCGATGTCAAAGCCGTCGGGCTGGGCGACTTCGGTCGACCCGGCAACTACTTCTCGCGTCAGATCACGCGCTGGACCAAGCAGTACCAGGCCTCGATCACCGAGCCTATGCCCGAGATGGATCAGCTGATGGCCTGGCTGCCCGAGCATTTGCCTGCCAGCGCGCTCGACGAAGACCAGGTCGCCATCGTCCACGGCGACTACCGGCTCGACAACCTGATTTTTCATCCCGACGAGCCACGCATCATCGCGGTGCTCGACTGGGAGTTGTCGACCATCGGCCATCCGCTGGCCGATTTCAGCTACCACTGCATGAGCTGGCACATCACACCCGGCGTGTTCCGTGGCGTCGCCGGGCTGGACCTGGACGCGCTGGGCATCCCCGCTGAGCGGCCCTACATCCAGCGCTACTGCGAGCGCACCGGCCGGGGTTCGGCTGACGAGTTGATGGCCGACTGGAATTTCTATCTGGCCTACAACCTGTTTCGCCTGGCGGCCATCACCCAGGGCATCGCCAAGCGCGTGGTCGACGGCACGGCGGCCAGTGAGCAGGCCCGCAGCACCGGCGCGGCCAGCCGCCCGCTGGCAGAGCTCGGCTGGCGTTTCGCCCGTCAGGCCTGAGGCAGCGCGAGAACCCTGCGCGCGGTTCAGTCTGAGCGGCCGGCCGACCGGCTTTCAGCAGTGACCCGCCCCGCCGGCCGGTCGGCTGCAGTCCGTCGGGCACCCAGTCGGCCGACCGCTCGCAAGGCCTGCTCGAACAAAGGCAGCCAGATCGCCAACGCCAGCACATCGGGCTGTGACATGGGGGTGCGCAGCGTCAAACGGCCGCGACCGGCGGCCAGCACCACCGGTTGATCGGGACCCACCGCCGCCGCGCTGTTGGCCAGCGCCTCCTCCAGCGGGCCAGCCAGCCATTGCTGCAAGCCCAGCGTGTCGCTGCCGGCCGCACCATAGCGCTGGTGCAAGCGCCCCAATGGGCGGGCTCCTAACTGTGGGTACATCACCAGCCAACGCATCTCGGGTGGCGTGTCGGTGTCGATGCGGGTCTGCACATCACCGACGAACTGGTCGTAAACCGTCTGCTCCATCACCGCCAACAGCTTGCGGTTGAGCACCACCGCCACTACATCCCTGGGCAAATCGACCTCGGCGATGATCCGCAACTCCATCCCTTCGATGTAGCCCCGCTGAGACGCACCCCACTCGATGCGCCAGGACTGCGCCCCCTGCTGGCCTTCGACCACCCAGCCCCGAACACCGCGCACCCGCATGAAGCGGTACCCGAGGTCGTCAGCCCAATGCTCAATGGCCAGCGAATCGGCACGGCCAGGGCGATGGGACATCAGACGGCGCAACAGCTTGAGCATGGGGCAGTTTCGGATGGATCGGCCGGCATCGAAGTGCGCAGCAGCCTGAATCTAGGCCAGCGCTGGCGTCAACATCTTGCGGCCAGCCCGTGCGGCAGCATCCCACGCAATGAGGGATGATTCCGGCACCGACGATCTCTTGCCCAAAGTTCAGCCGCATCCCACCATCGCGTCGACATCGAGAACCTTGCCATGCCTATTGACACAGACGATTCGCTGCCTTCGACCGTGACCCATTGGCTGGCGCAATTCGAGGCCGCATTGGTCGGATCAGACGCCGCTGGCCTGGCCGCCTTGTTCACACCCGCCGCCCACTGGCGCGACCTGCTCGCACTGACCTGGGACGTCAAGACCGTCAGTGGCACGGCCAGCGTCGTCGACCTGTTGCTGCGCCACGGCCAAGGCGCCGTCGGTTTCGCGATCGATCCGCAGCGAATCAGGCCGCGCCAGGTGATGCGCGCCGGGTCGCAGGCCATCGAAGCATTCTTCAAGTTCGAGACCGCCAGCGTTCGTGGACATGGCGTGCTGCGACTGACCTTGGACCCAGGCAGCCCAAGCTACAAGGCATGGACGCTGCTGACCGCGATCGATGAGATCAAAGGCAGCGAAGAAAGCGTCGGCAGCCGACGGCCGCACGGTGCGGCAGACTCCAGGGATTTCAGCGGCCCGAACTGGCTGGACCGACGCCAGGCGGCCAGCGCCTACGCAGACAAAGACCCCGAGGTGCTGGTGGTGGGCGGCGGGCACGCCGGGCTGTCGCTCGCGGCTCGCCTGCGACAGCTGAACGTCGACACGCTGATCATCGACCGCGAACAGCGCATCGGCGACAACTGGCGCCACCGTTATCACGCGCTGACGCTGCACAACCAGGTTCATGTGAACCACCTGCCCTACCTGCCGTCTCCCGCCAACTGGCCGACCTACATCCCCAAGGACAAGCTGGCAGGCTGGTTCGAGGCCTATGTCGAGATCATGGAGCTTGATTTCTGGACCCGCACCGAGTTCTCAGGTGGCAGCTACGATGCCCAGACCGAGCGCTGGACCGTGACGCTGCGCCTAGCAGACGGCAGCAGCCGGACCATGCATCCCAAGCATGTCGTGATGGCCACCGGCATGAGCGATGCCCCCAAACTGCCAGACATCCCGGGCTTGGCGGATTTTCGAGGCCAGGTGATTCACTCGCACCAATACGCCGACGCAGCGCCCTGGAAGCAGCGCGACGTCTTGGTCATCGGCACCGGCACCAGCGGCCACGACATCGCGCAAGACCTGCACTCAAACGGCGCGCGGGTCACGCTGGTGCAGCGCAGTCCGACCCTGGTGCTCAACATCGAGCCGAGCGCGCAACTGCCTTATGTGCTGTACGGCGAAGGACATGCGCTCGAGGACTGCGACCTGATCACCGCATCGATGCCGCTGGCGCTGATGAAGACAGCCCACCGCTCGATGGCCAAGCAAGCGACGGTGCTCGACCAGCAACTGATCGAGGACCTGACACGCGTCGGCTTCAAGATCGACGAAGACGACGAGACCGGTTGGCAATTCAAATACCTGCAACACGGCGGCGGCTATTACTTCAACGTCGGCTGCTCGAACCTGATCGCACAGCGAAAAATCCGGCTCGAACACTACGCAGAGATCGCAGGGTTTGTGGCCAATGGCGCAACACTGCGCAGCGGCGACCCGATCGCGGCCGACCTGATCGTGCTCGCGACCGGCTACCAAGGCCTGGAATCCATGGTGCGCCGCTTGTTCGGCGATACGGTGGCCGACCGGGTCGGCCCGATCTGGGGCTTCGACGACGAAGCGCAGGAACTGCGCAACATGTGGACACGCACCGGCCAGCCCGGGTTGTGGTTCATCGCCGGCAGCTTCGCGCAGTGCCGGATCTACTCCAAGTATCTGGCGCTGCAGATCAAGGCGGTACAGCAAGGCTTGTTAACGCCATCGCCATCGCCATCGCCTGAGCGCTCGCGCTGAGGCACAGGCCTCTCAAGCAAATGTGGCTTTGCCACTTTGCTTGATCCCCACGGGGGACGGCCGGCTTTGGCCGGCCTTGGGGCGCTCAGACGTTGCCCGCCTCGATGGCGGTGAACTCGTCCGGGTACCAGCCATGGTTCAAATGCGGGATCGCGCGGTCGGACTTCAAGGTCTTGGCCGGGCAGAACACGCGCTTGCCGGCGTGGCGGTTCAGAAATGCACCCCAGAAGCTGAACGACGAATTGGCGATGATGTTGTGGTCGCACAGCGACATCGCGCACAAATCGACCACCGGTGACGGTGCGTCAGAGAAGCACAGATTGGGCCTGTCGGCAAAAGCCTCTCGGCACCAGGCCAGGTCGTCGCTGAAAACAAGAAAACGCACTTGCGCGGCGTCGAACTCGGCAAACGCGGCGTCGTAATAGTCGCGCGTCAGGTTGATGAAGATGGCGTTGAGGTAGTCGTCGCGCCGCACATGCACGGCCACCACCTGGCGCCCGCCCAGGCCGGCGCGGGCCACCATCGCACCGGCTTGGGCAAGGGTTGCGTCGTCGAAGCGGTAGAGCTGGGCCACCTCGGAGCGCCTGGGGTACCAGTAGCGGTACGAGCTGAACAAGCCGGTGAAGTTGTAGTTGCGCTGGGGGTCGAGCTGGAACACCCCGCTGTCGACCAGCAGGTCGCGCGGCACCGGGTAGACCCAATGCTGGCGCTCGGCCTCGCTGAGCGATTCGATCGAGACCAGTTCGAACGGCAGCCCTGCGAAATGGCGGTGCAGCCGCAAGCCCTTGCCGAGATCGGCGTGTTCGCGGAAGAACACGATGCGGTGACCGGTGCGGCGCGAGATCGCATACAGCGAGGCAAAGTGCCACATCTGCGAACCCAGGTTCTCAGTCAGGCTCAGCCCGGTCATTGCGATATAGGCTTGGGACATGAATGTCGCGTATTTATTTGGTTATCTCATCTCGGCATCAGCAACCGGGACCTGTTGCCCCCGATCTCCGACCCGCCCGACCACCCTGGCCGGATTGCCGGCCACGATCGCCAGCGGCGGTGCCTCAAACCCTGGCGGCAGCACGCTGCCCGCTGCGACCACGGCGCCATCGCCGATGCGGCAGCCCTTGAGCAGCGTGACGCGCGAGCCAATGAAGACGTCGTTGCCGACCAGCACCTGGCGCGTCCGCGGGTCGGGCAGGTGGCGGCGGCCCGGCACCAGATCGTGGGCGTTGGTGTCTAGCGCCTGGAACTCGGTGCCGATCAGGCAGCGCGCGCCAATGCTGATGCCCGCGCCCTCGGCGATCAGACTGGCGCTGTTGTTGATGGTGCTGCGGTCGCCGATCTCGATCAGCGCATCGGGGTTACGCGCCTCCAGGTAGCTGCAGCTATAGCTGCCGGGCGAGCTGACCCAACCGAAAACCGCGGTCGACGCGAGCCTGATCCGCCCCCTGCCCTTGAAGACCGTGGGCGACAGCAGGTTCAGCAGCCTGGGCTGGCCGGGGTCGCCGCCGACCACCTCGACGATGGGCTTGTTCGAGACATGGAAGAAGTAATGCACCAGCAGCCCGCGCACCAGCGCTTCGAGCTCGAAAGCCGGCGTCGCGCTGATCAGCGCGCTGTAACGGGCCAGACGAATTTTCATGTTCAGAACCTCTCAAGCAAATGTGGCTTTGCCACTTTGCTTGATCCCCACGGGGGGCGGCCGGCTTCGGCCGGCCTCGGGGCACTCAGAATCCATGGCGGCGCAGGTAGGCATGCCAGATCTCGATGAACGAGTCCTGAGCGAGTTCGTCGCCCGTGGCCATCGCGGGCAGCAAGGCGATGAAAGGCCGCATGTCTTCTTCGTTGCCATAGCGCTGCGGCATCACGCTGGCCAGGATCGAGAAGGTGTTGCGCGCCTGCGCTGCGCTGTATTGGCCGATGCGCTGCGTGCCCAGCGCCAGCGCCGCATAACCCAGGTGGGCGCCCTTCATGTACGGGCCAAAGAACTTGGCCGAATTGCCCAGCGCACCGGTGCGGAAATAGCCGAGATGGTCCTGCAGATAGCCGATTGGCGCGCGCAGGCTCGCGGCCATGAAAGCGCCCAGATCCCACAGCCCGGCGTAGGAGACACCGCCGAACTCGGGCTTGAGCAGCAGCGCTGCAGTGTCGGCGCGGAACACCGCGTTGGAAAACTCGCCAAACCAGTTCTTGCATTCGGTCGCGGTAGTCGCGCAGACCAGTTTGCCGTCCAGCGACACCAAGCGGTGCGCGCAATTCGACACCAAGGGCGGCAAGGGCTGGCCCTTGATCGGCTGACCCAGCTCGTTGGCAGTCCAGCGCCGGCTGATCGAGCAGGAAAACGCCGCCGACGCGTGGGCCACCAGGTGGCGCTGGTAAAAATCGGGGTAGCAGACATCGTCGTCCAGCATCAAATGCAGCAGATCAGAGCGTCCATCCCACAGCCGCACCAGGTGCATCATGTTGGCGTAGCCGCCGCGGCGTGGGCCTTCGTGACACTCGATGTCCAGGCCGGCGCGCAAAGGCGCCATCGCGTCCGAGTACAGCGCGACGCGGAACTCACCACCGGGGCTGTCGTCGGCGATGAGGATCTGGCGCGACGGGCGGGTCTGTAGTCGCAGCGAGTTCAGCAACTCGGCCAGGTATTGCGGCTTGTAGGCCGGGATCAGTGTGACGATGTCCATCATGGCCTCGCTTCAGTGCGGGTCGATCTCGGCCAGCGCGCGGCGCAGCGCCACGATCACCTGGTCGGTCTGCTCGGCGGTCTGGGTCGGGCCGATCGGCAGGCTCAGCACCTCGGCGTGCATCGCTTCGGCGATCGGCAGCGAGCCGGGCCGCCAGCCCAGCGGCGCGTAAGCCGGCTGCAGATGCGGTGGTACCGGATAGTGGATCACCGTGCCGATGCCGTCGGCGGCCAGTCGGCGGGACAGCACGTCGCGCTGTGGATGGCGCAGCACGAACAAATGCCAAGCGCTGCAGGCGTCGCTCGCCTGAGACGGCAGGGACAGCGCCGGGCTCGCACCTTTCAGCCCGGCCAGGTATTGCTGCGCGATCGCCTCGCGTTGGCGGTTGTCAGCGTCGAGCTGCGGCAATTTGGCGCGCAGCAGCGCGGCCTGCAATTCGTCGAGCCTGGCGTTGAAGCCGATCTCGGCGTTGTGGTACTTCACACTCGAGCCATAGTTGCGAAGCTGGCGCAGCCGGTCGGCCAATGCGGCGTCGCGGGTCGTGACCGCGCCGCCATCACCCAGCGCGCCGAGATTCTTGCCAGGGTAGAAGCTCCAGGCCACCGCGTCGCCATGCGCGCCCAGGCGCTGCCCACGGTAGCTCGCGCCATGAGCCTGAGCCGCGTCCTCGAGCACGCGCAGGCCGTGACGCCGCGCAATCTCGAGGATTGACGCCAGCTCGGCCGGCCGGCCGTACAAGTGCACCGGCAGCAGCGCCCGGGTGCGCGGCGTGATCGCGGCCTCGATGCGCGCCGGGTCGATGTTGAAAGTTGCGGGGTCGGGCTCGACCGGCACCGGCGTTGCGCCGACATGGGTGACCGCCAGCCAGCTGGCAATGTAGGTGTTGGACGGCACGATCACCTCGTCACCGGGCCCGATGCCCCAAGCGCGCAACACCAGACTCAGCGCTTCCAAGCCGTTGGCCACGCCCACGCAATGCGGCGCGCCGCAGTGCTCAGCGTATTCGCGCTCGAAAGCAAGCAACTCGGGGCCGAGAACGAACCAGCCCGAATCGAGAACGCGTTCGAAAGCAGCCAGCAGTTCGGCGCGGTGCGCGAGGTTGATCGCGCGCAGGTCCAGGAACGGAATCATCTTGCCCCCTTCAATCGCTCAAGGCTTCGCAGCGCGGTGCCGGGCCGCGCGACCTGGCCGGGTTGCCGACCCACAGCTCGCCGGCCGGCACGTCACGCGTGACCACGCTGCCGGCACCGACCATCGCGCCCTCGCCGATCACCAACCCGCACAGCACCGTGGCGTTGGCGCCTATCGATGCGCCGCGGCGTAACAGCGTCGGCGTGAAGGCATTCGGTGGCCGCTTGGACCGCGGGTAACGGTCGTTGCCGAAACTCGCGTTCGGACCGATGAAGACATCGTCTTCGACCCGCAGGCCGTTCCACAGCTGAACGCCTGACTTCAAAGTGACGCGGTCGCCAATGACCACATCGTTCTCGATCAGACATTGGGCGTTGACATTGCAGTCGCGGCCGATGCGCGCACCGGGCAACACGACGCAGAACTGCCAGACCCGGCTGCCAGCGCCGATCTCCGCCGTCTGCACATCGGCCAGCGGGTGGATGAAGGCTGCGGCGCTCACGCTGCAATGCCTAGGCATTCGGCCAGAAAATCGTCGTACTCGCGGATGTAGTCGGCCGCGTCGTAGCGCTGCGATGCGAAGACCAGCAACATCGCGTCGGCGCTGTACTGGTACTGGATGCCCCAGGTCATTGGCGGCAGGTACAGACCGCGGTGCGGGGCGTCGAGCAGCACCTCGGTCCGGTGCTGGCCATCGTCGGCCACCACCGCGCAACTGCCTTGCAGGCAGATCAGAAACTGCTGGCACTGGCGGTGCGCATGTTCGCCGCGCACCTCGCGGCTGGGCACGCCATAGACCAAAAAGTAGCGCTGCGGCTCGAACGGGATCTGGCTGCTGAATTCGCCCACCGTCAGGTTGCCGCGCAGGTCGGGGATCACCGGAAACTGGTGCAGCGTGACACCGCGCACCGGCGTTCGCGTCAAGGCCGTTGCACGCTGAGGCAGCGCTGTCGGGCTGACCCCGCGCGCCGCATCGACATAACCGACGATCACCGCCGGGTTGCCTTCGACAATGGCCCCAGCAGGCACCGATCGCGTGACGACCGCGCCGGGCTGCACCACCGCGCCAGCGCACAGCGTGACGCCAGCATGCACGGTGGCGTTGGCGCCGATGCGAACGCCGCGCTTGACGCAGGTCGGCGCGCCGTCGATGAACGCGACGTTGGGTCCGATCTCGCAGCCGGCGCCGAGCCAGACGCCGGCTGGCAGATAAGCGCCGCTGCGGATCACCACGTCGGGCGGCAGTTCAACCGAAGGGTCGATGTGCGCCAGCGGGTCGACCCGAGGCGACGCCGCCAGCGTTGACGGCGGCGCGGCCGAGCGATTCAACTGACGCAAGACATGGCGATGGGGGTTGGCAGTGGCGGGCATGGCGTCTCGGTGCAGGTCGGTTTTCAATGGCGGCTCCGAACAGATGTGGCGTTCATTGCAGCCAGGCGGTCAAGCCGGGGCCCAGCGATGTCAGCGTCGCGTTCATCTGCTGACCGTCGTGCAGCGCGTTGACGTACTGCGCCCGCAGGTTGTAGTGCTCACTCTCGGCAGCGATCACATCGAACAGCGAGCGCCGACCCAACTGCTGCCACTGCTGCAGCGTGAAGTTGCGCAAGCGGTCGCTGTCGCGCAACACCAGGCTGACCCGGCGCAATCGGTCGAAGGCCGCACCGGCCTGCTCGTGACTCTCGACAATGCGCTGGCGCCGCAGCTCGAGCTGATCAGCGCGCTGCAGCGTCGCGGCCTCGGCGCGCTGGCGTGCGGCCTGGGTCGAATGCGCGATCGCCGGATTTAGCAAGGGGACGCTGACCGTCACACCAGCGCTCAGGCCCGCGCTGCGTGGGCTCGCGCCGCCGGCGGCGAGCAAGCTGTTGGCGCCGACGGTCCAGCTCAGCTGCGGCCTGTTGCCGGCCTCGACCGCGCGCGCCATCGCGCCCAGCGCCGCCGCGTTGGCGTCCAGCTGGGCGATGTCGGCAGCGCGTTCGGCAGCGGACAGCAACTCGGGCAGGTCCGGCACGGCCAGCAACAATGCCGCCATGCCCTCGGTGCCCGGCAATCCGTCGCCGACAACCCGGCGCAGCCGCGCCTCGACCTGGCGTGCCTGAGACGTCGATTGCTGCTGCTGCAGCTCGGCCTGCTGCTGCTGCTTGCGGGCCTGCACCAACTCGCTGGCCCTCCCCCTGTCGGCCGCCACCAAGGTGTCGAGCGCCTCGACCAGACAGGCCATCTTGCGCACATGCTGACCCCAGATCACCGCCTGCATCCTGAAGCGGCTGCGCTCCAGCGCCAGCGACGTGGTTGACAGCGCGATCTGCTCCTGGGTAGACACCAGCCCCAGCCGTGCGGCCTCGGCCTGCTGGCCGCGCCAATCGATCACACGATCGGCCCGGCCACCGTCGAACACCGTCTGGGTCAGCGTCAGACCAGCCCGTGCCTGGACTTGGCTGCCGTTGGCTTCGAGGCCGGTGCCCCGGCTCAGGCCCGGGCTGATCGAGGCGATCAGCGCCGCCTGGGGGCGTTTGGCAGCCCGCGCTTCAGCGACATCTTGCTGCGCAGCTTGCGCCAACAGCCGGGCCGCGCCCAGCCCCTTGTTGCGCGCCAATGCGTCGTGCACCAGCGCCTGCAGCGACGAACGCGGCGCTAGCGGCAAGTCGACAGTCGCCGCAGCGGCGGCCGGCAGGTCGGGCTTGTCCTCGTCGACACAGGCCGGATGCGCCAGCCAGGGCATCGCGCCCAGCAGGCCGGCCACGATCAAGCGGACAACCAGACGAACAGCCTGGCGACCCCCCAGGCGAACCTCCAGCCACCTGGCGATGGCTGGATGGCAACAGGCGGCAAGTCGGTTCATCGTGGCAGTCGGGACCAAGAGTCTGGAGGGCATGGCTTGATGACCCTCAGTAGACGCCGACCGGGTCCGCATCGATCGCTTGAAACCCGCCAGGATTTGCCGCCTTCTCTCGCGCCAAAGTCGAGACCCGCCCCAGCTCATCGCTCGCTGAAAGCCTCTTGCGCCTTCATCATCGGCCGCAGCAGGAAGCTCAGCACCGAGCGCCGGCCGACACGGATCTCGGCCGTGCCAACCATCCCGGGCAAGACATCCAGCGGCTTGCCGCCGGCCCGCAGCGCGTGCGCGTCGGCGCGAACCAGCGCGCGGTACCAGGTGGCGTCGGCTGCGCTGGCGCGCTCGGCGTCGCCGACGGCATCGGGCCCAAGCGTCTCGACCTGGCCGTGCAAGCTGCCGTAAACGGTGTAGTCGTAGGCTGTGAGCTTGAGCTCGACGCGCTGGCCCGGCTTGACAAAGCCGATGTCGGCCGGCTTGATGCGCAGCTCGACCAACACCTGATCGCCCACCGGCACGATCTCCATCACCGCCGCACCCGCAGCGACCACACCGCCCAAGGTGTTGCTGCGGATGTTCTTGACCAGGCCGCGTACTGGAGAGGTCAGCATCGTGCGCTTGAGGATGTCGTCGCGCACCACCTGCTGCTCACCCAGCAGCGTCAGCTCGGTCTGGACCCGCACCAGCTCGGCACTGGCGTCCTGACGAAAACGGTTGATGCGCTCCTGGGTCTGCTGGGCCAGGTCGTTGACCTGGCGCCGCAGCCGCATCACCTCGACATCGCTGACCAGGCCTTTGGCCGACATCGACGCGGCCAGCGCCAACTCGCGGTCTAGCAGCTGCTGGTTGCGCCGGCTTGACGACACCGCTTCGTTGAGCCCGCGCTGGCGTGCCTGGTAAGAATCGGTCTCGCCCTGCACCAGCGCTGGCAGCGTCTGAATTTCGGGCGAAAACACCGGCGTGCGGCCGGTCGCCTCGGCGCGCAGCCGCGCTGCCGCTGCCATCAAGGCCAGGCGTTTGAGACGGCCTTCGTTTTGCTGCGCCTCGACCCGCGTCGGGTCGAGCAGCGCCAGCACCTGGCCTTCGGCCACGGCCTGGCCTTCGCGCACCCTGAGCTCGCGCAAGATGCCGCCTTCCAGGCTGGCGATCACCTGCTCACGGCCTGCCGGCACGACACGCGCATCGCAGCGGGTGACCATGTCGACCTGGGCCAGCGCTGCCCAGGCCAGCGCGCTGGCGATCGCGGCCAGCAACAAGTAGACAGCCCAGGTTGCCGCGCGCGCCGGCTCGATCTGCAGCGCAGCCTGGGCCGGGCTCAGGAACGCGAAATCGGCTCGCTTCAGCGTTGCGCTGTCGGGCTTGCTCATCGCCGGGCGGCCGGGCTCAGACGGCAGCGCGGCGCTCGGCCGGCTGGGTGCTGGGGTGGCGGTGGACGTTGGTCGCCGCATCGCTGCCATGCGGCGCAGCGTCGGCAGCCGGCTTGGCGCCCGACAGCGCGGCCAGCACCTGGGCCCGCGCGCCGTCCATCACCACCCGGCCCGCGTCGACCACCACAATGCGCTGCACCAGTTCGAGCACCGCCGGTCGATGCGTCACCACCACCAGCGTGCAGTCGCCGCTGGCCTCGCGCAGTTGGCGCAGAAAAGCCAACTCGCTCTGCGCGTCCATCGAGCTCGTGGGTTCGTCCATCAGCAGGATGCGCGGCCTGGTGATCAAGCTGCGCGTCAGCGCCACCAGCTGGCGCTGGCCGCCCGACAGCAGCACGCCAGATTCCCCCACCGGCTGGTCCCAGCCCAGCGGGTGGCCCTCGGCAACGCGGGACAGCCCCGTCAGCGCAGCGACCGCGGGCAGCCGCGATGGGTCGGCGCTGGAGCGGCCGAGCAACACGTTGTCACGCAGCGTGCCTTTGAACAAGCGCGAGTCTTGCGGCACATAGCCCACGCCGGCGCGGAAGTCGCCCGGGTCGAGCTGGCGCAGGTCGACACCGTCAACCTCGACCCGGCCCTCGGCTGGACGGTACAGCCCGGCAATCAAGCGCAGGATCGTCGACTTGCCGCTGCCGATGCGACCCAGGATCGCCACCCGCTCGCCGGGTTCGAAGCGAAGGTTGACGCTGTGGATCACCTCGGGCGAAGCCTGCTGAGCGACCGCCGGGTAGGCAAAGCTGACATCGGCCAGCGCGATGCGACCGGACATCTCGCGCAGCGGCAAGTAGCTGCGGCCGGGCTCGCGCTCAACCGGCTGGGCCATCACCCGGTCGAGTGCGTGCAGCGCGGCGACCGCAGCTTGGTAGCGCGTGGTCAGCATCACGACCGAGGCCAGCGGCGCGATCGCCCGCATCGCGAACATCACCCCGCCCATCAGTGCACCGCCGGAAATCTGCCTGGCCTCGATCAGGTAGACGCCCCAGACCAGCATCACCAGCGTGATCAGCTGCTGCGCCACCGTCGACAGGTTCAGCGTCAGGCTGCTGAGCCGGCGCGCGCGAAGTTGGCTGTGCACCGCAGCGGCGCTGGCCTGCTCGTAGTGGTGCAGGAAACGCCCTTGTGCACCGGTCGCCTTGATGTCCTCTATACCCTCGACCGCCTCGACCAACAGGCCGTGCAAGTCGGCCTGCTGAACGAGGTTGGCGCGGGTGGCACGGCGCAGCGCGCCCTGGATCAGCCACGCGCCGAGCAGGATCAGCGGCACCGCCAGCACCATCACCCAGCCCAGCGGGCCGCCGATCACGAAAGTCATCGCGATGAAGATCAGGATGAACGGCAGGTCTGAGACCGCCGACAAGGTGGCGGACGAGAAAAACTCTCGCACCAACTCGATCTGGCCCACGGTGTGGGCGTAAGCGCCGGCCGACTCGGGCCGGCACTCCATGCGCACCGCCAAGCTCTGGCGGAACAGCAGCGTGCCCACCAGCAGGTCGGCCTTCTTGCCGGCCAGATCGATCAGGTAGGCGCGCAGTTGGCGCGCGCTGAGGTCGAACACCAGCGCCAACAAGCCCGCGACCGCCAGCGCCCACAGCGTGACGAAAGCCTGGTGCGGGATCACCTTGTCGTAGATCACCGAGGTCACCGTGCCGGTGACCAGCATCAAGCTGTTGCTCAACAGTGCGGCCAGCAAGGCCGACCGGTAATACGGCACAAAGCGCCGCAGCGTGCCCCACAGCCAGTGCCGGTCCGGATCGAGCGCGGCGGGGTCGCGGTCTACCGGGTCGCTCGCCAGCCGCGACGCCAACAACGCGAAGCCGGTGTACTCGGCAGCGAGCTCGGCCTCGGTGGCCAGCATTTCCTTGGCCGGCGGGCCAGGCACCACGACACTGCAGACCGCAGCGCCGTCGGCCTGGGGCCGGCGCGCGCGAAAGATACAGGCCTCACCTTGACGCAGCAACAAGACCACCGGTAGCAGCAGGCCGTGCAGGTCGCCGATCGATCGCTGCACCAGCGCAGCGTGGTAACCCGCTTCGCGCAAGGCCCTCAGCGCCTGGTCGGGCCCGACCGCACCAGCGATCTGCTGGCCCTCGAACAACGACGCGGCCGATCGCTCGTCACCGTGGTGGCGCGTCAACCAGACCAGCGCCTGCGCCAAAGGGTCATCGCACAGGCTGGCGGCAGCCGGCCCGGCAGCACCGTCGCCAAGGCCGGGCGCTTCAGCGGCAGTCATGGCAGACATGGCAGACCGACATCATCGGCGTTGGCGGCACAGCGAACCCGGCGCGCCAGTTCAGCCGCGGTGCAGCAGCGCCAGGCGCTCGAACTCAGCCTCGATGTCGCGCACGATCTGCGGCAGGTCGAACAGCGGCGAGCTGCGGCCCGACTCGGCCAGATAGCGTTTGTACGAGGCCACCCGCGCCGGCTGCCGACCCAGCGTGACCGCGAGCCGCTCGTACGCTGCCAGCGAGTCGGTCGCCAGTTCTGGCAGACCCACGGCCTGCAACAGGCTGCCGGCCATGCGCGAGATGTAGCTGCGACCCGAGCGGGTGACGATAGGGGTGCCCATCCACAGCGCGTCGCTGGCAGTGGTGCCGGCGTTGTAAGGGAAGGTGTCAAGCATCAGGTCGGCGCATCGAAACCGAGCCAGGTAATCGGGCGGCGCGACGCGCGGCGCAAAGACGAGCCGGTCGCGCGCCACGCCCTGGGCGTCGGCGCAGCGCAGCATGTTCTCGCGCGCGGTCTCGTTGTCGGCCAGCAGCCACAACACGCTGCCGTCGACCTGGCCCAGGATTCGCATCCAGGCACCGAACATCTCGGGCGTGAACTTGTAGTTGTTGTTGAACGAGCAGTAGACGAAGCGGTCCTCGGGCAGGCCGCAACTGGCACGGCTGGGCGTGGGGGCGACCTCGCGCTGGCGGTCGCTGACTTGGTAGCAATGCGGCAGCCGGATCGCCCGCTCGGTGCAAAAAGGCTCGAGCTCGGGCGGCATCACATAAGCGTCGGCCAGCAACCAGTCGACCCCCGGCAAGGCTGAGGTGCCCGGCAGACCGAGGTAGCTGACCTGCACCGGCGCTGCGCGGTGGGACAGGATCGCGGGCCGCGCGCCGGCGGTCAGCCCTTGCAGGTCGACCAGCACGTCGATGCCAGCCTCGGCAATCAGCCGCGCGGCAGTGCCGTCGTCGACGCCAGACAGCCGCACCAGATGGTCTAGCGCAGCACGCAAGCGGCGCTGCTGAGGCTGCGCGCTCTCGGGGGTCCAGCAAAAGCCCCAGACCTCGAATTTCTCCCGGTCGTGCAACTCGAACAGCTCGGGCACCAGCAAACCGACCGCGTGCAGGTGCAAGTCGCCCGAGAGGTAACCGATCCGGATCCTGCCGCTGCGAGGCGGCATACCGCAATGCAGCGGCGCGGCCGCCAGCCTGGGCACCCGCTCCTGCACGAAGCGGGTGGCCGCCAGCAACTGCAGCGTCGGGTCGTCGCTGGCGCTCATCATCGCCAGCAGCGACGTGCCGGTCAGCAACTGGTTGGAAGTGAGCTCGCCGAAAGGCTGGTAAACCGGCCAGGCGCATTGCTTTTGACGCAGGTGGACATGGTGCTGGACCACGCTGGGCTGGCGCGGGTCGAGCAACAGGCTCTCGCGCAGCGCGGCTTCGGCCTCGGGGTAGCGGCGCAACTTTTCCAGCAAGCGACCGAGGTTGTTCCAGGCGTGGATCCTAAGCTCGACGGGTGCGCTGCGGGCCAGCACCTCGCGCCACTGCGCCAACGCCGATTCGGGCTGACCGGCGCGCTCGAACAAATGACCCAGGTTGAGCCTGGCGTGCGCAAAGTCTGGTTGCAGCTCGACCGCCCGGCGATAAGCCGCTTCGGCCTCGGCGTCGCGATGCGCAGCCCCCAGCAAGGTGCCCAGGTTGAAACAGGCCACATGGCGCAGCGCGGGCGGGCCATCAGCGATCCAGCCCTGGTACTGCGCCACCGCAGCGGCGTCGTCGCCGGCTTGCTGCAGACGCTGGGCCCGGTTCACCACATCGGTCAGCGTGAGCTCAGCCCAGGCTTGCGCAGTCGTGGGATTCGAGGCATCGGGACGCAGGGCAACAGGGCTGGGCATGGCGGGCCATTTCAAGCGAGGCGGAGGGTCTCACGATGCTAGAGTTCGGCCGCCGCCGACGAGCCTCGGAATTGGCGGCGCCAAGCGGCCCAGTTCGTGCGCCGAACGGGCGCGGCCGCTGAACCAGTCGACAAGCCCAGGCGGTCAAAACCCCAGGCTGGCCAGCAACTCGTCGACTTCGCCCTGGTCTGCCACCACATCGCTGCGGCCCTCGGGGTTGACCACCGGGCCGTTCAGCACGCTGGAGTCGACCCTCTCGCGTTGCTCGGGTGGCACCACCTGCACAAGCAGCTTGATCAGGCTGTCTTCCAGGTCGTTGGCCAGCGCCACCACCTTGGCCACGACCTGCCCTGTGAGGTCGTGAAAGTCCTGCGCCATCATGATGTCGGTGAGGTGTGCGTCGATCAACCGGGTGCGCGCCTCGACATCGTTGACGAAGTTGAAGACCGCGCCCGAAGCCACCGCCTTGACCGGGTCGGCCAGCAGCGCGGCGCCCAGCCTGCGCGTCTGCTCGGCGATCGCCGCATGCTCGGCCTTGGCCTGGTCGACCGAGTTCAGCACTTTGTCGGCCGCTGCCGCGGTCTTGCTGGCGATGTAGCTCAGGCGGCTTCGGGCATCGGGGATGCCGTCGGCTGCGACCTGCAGTTTGGGCATCACGCCGAGTTGCTGCATCGTGTCGTGCAGCAAGCGCGTGATCGCGCCAAGCTGCTGGAACACTTCAGGCGAGGCCGGCGCAGCGGGCCGGTGCAGCAAGTCGGTCAGGTCATCCATCTTCATCGACGGCTCCGGTTGAGCGTTCAGGCCGTGGCGGCCAATTTCAGCAAGATCTTGCCGACCTTGTCTTCCAGCGTCGCCTTGGTGAAGGGCTTGACGATGTAGCCCGCAGCACCGCTCTGCGCGGCCAGCACGATGTCTTCCTTGCGCGCCTCGGCAGTGACCATCAACACCGGGATGTGGCGCAGGCTGTCTTCGGCCTTGATCGCCTTGAGCAGCTCGAAGCCATTCATGTTGGGCATGTTGATGTCGCTGACAACGAAGTCGTAGCGGCTGGTCTTGAGCAGCTGCAAAGCCACCGCGCCGTCCTCGGCCTCGTCGACGTTGTTGCAGCCCATCTCCTTGAGCAGGCCGCGAACGATGCGGCGCATCGTCGAAAAGTCGTCGACAACCAGAAACTTGAGTTCGGCAGCATGGCTCATGTCTTTCCTCTTGGATGCAGTGAATTCGGCGGCGTGGCGATGGGGCTTGCCGGCTTATCGGCCCGTGACCACCGGACTTGACACCGACGCCGGTTTTTCGGGCCGGGTTGCGGCCGCCGTGGTCTGGGCATCTTCCGGGGCCGCCGGGTCGAGCCGCTCGGCGGCGGGTCGGTAGAAACGCTCCTCGGCATCGCGGTTCATCACGATGATCGCGATGCGTCGGCTCTGCGGCTCGTTGGGGTTCTGGTGGTCAAAAGGCTGGCTGCTGGCCAGGCCGATGACGCGCAGCACCCGCTGCTCGGTCAGGCCGCCGGCGACCAATTCACGCCGCGACGCGTTGGCGCGGTCGGCCGACAGCTCCCAGTTGCTGTAACCGCGGTCGCCGCCCGCAAACGGCAGCGCGTCGGTGTGGCCTTCGACCGTCAACCGGTTCGGCACCTCGGCCAGCACGCCGCCGATCACCCGCAACAACTCACGCAGACCCGGCTTGACCAGCGCACTGCCCGAGTCGAACATCGGCCGCGCCATCGCATCGACGATCTGGATCCGCAGGCCGTCGCGCGTCATGTCGAGCTTGATCTGTGACGCGTACTTGGCGAGCTTCTCGTTGTTCTTGAACTCGGTCGCCACCTGCTGGCTCAGTGCCTGCAACTGCGCAGCTTCGGCAGCGCGTTGCTCCTGACGCAAGGCTTGCAGGTTGATGGTGTTGCGAGGTGCAGTCACATCGCCGCGCTTGACCTGGCCAGAAGACCTTGTCAAGTCTTGCCCACCGCCTTTGAGCAGGCTAGACGAATCGCCCGACCCCGATCCACCGTTGAGCAACGCCACTTTGAGCGGGCTCTGAAAATAATCAGCGATACCTTTCTTGTCGCCCTCCGAGGTGCTGCCCAGCAGCCACATCAGCAGGAAGAAAGCCATCATCGCGGTGACGAAGTCGGCGTAAGCGATCTTCCAAGCGCCGCCGTGCGCCGCATGGCTGCCTTTCTTGATCTTCTTGACGATGATCGGCTGCAGCCGTTTCGCATCCCCTGCCATCGTCGCGCCTCACTTCTTCTTCACGTGGGCTTCAAGCTCGGTGAAGCTGGGCCGGTCGCCCGAGAACAGCACCTTGCGGCCAAACTCGATCGCCACCTGCGGTGCATAGCCCTGCATGCTCGCGAGCAAAGTGGTCTTGATGCACTGGAACTCCTTGCTCGCGTCCTCGACCTTCTGCTCGAGCAGGCCGCCCAGCGGCTCGACAAAACCGTAAGCGAGCAGGATGCCCAGAAAGGTGCCGACCAATGCCGATCCGATCATCCCGCCCAGCACCGCAGGCGGTTGACCGACCGATCCCATGGTGTTGACGACACCCAGCACCGCCGCGACGATGCCGAAGGCCGGCAGGCCGCCGGCCAGGCGTGCGATCGCCGCCACCGCCGCGTGCTCCTCCTGGTGGTGGGTCTCGATCTCGCTGTCCATCAAGCTCTCGATTTCGTGGGCGTTCAGGTTGCCCGAGACCATCATCCGCAGGTAGTCGGTGATGAACTCGATAACATGGTGATCGCTTGCGAGCGTCGGGTATTTCTGGAACAGAGGCGATTCCTGCGGGCTCTCGACGTCTTTCTCGATCGCCATCAAACCCTCTTTGCGGGCTTTTTGCAGGATGTCGAACATCAGCGCGAGCAACTCCATGTAGCGCGTCTTGCTGAAGCGCCCACCTTTGAAGCACTGGCCCAATCCGCGCAGCGAGGCCTTGACGACCTTCATCTGGTTGTTGGCCAGGAAAGCACCCAGCGCGGCACCGAGAATCGTGATCAGTTCGAACGGCAAGGCGTGCAGGATCACGCCGATATTGCCGCCATGCGCGACATAGACGCCGAAGATGCAACCCAGTGCGAGTAACCAGCCGACGATGACGAACATGTTGGGATGCGAGCTTGGCCTGCGGCGCCGACCCGGAGCGGGCGGCATGCCATGCTTATCGGTCGGCTGATCTGCAGCTTGAGAAGCCGCCTCTCGCTACCGATGGCTCAACGTCAGGCCGCCAGACACTTGGGCGCGTCGGGCAGGCGGATCGACCCCGCGTGCTGGCCCTTGCCTGCCCGCGCCGGCGGGTTGCACAGGCCGCAGCGGTAATGCCGGGCGATCTCGTGGGGATGGGTCACAAAGTGGCCACCGCATCGGTTGCAGGGGGTCATCGTCAGCATGCCGTTGTCAACGAACTTCACCAAGCGCCAGGCCCGGGTGACCGACAGCTGCGGCTCCAAGGACTGGGCAGCAATCTGCTCCAGGTAGAGCTTGTAAGCCTTGATCACGCTGTCAATCTCGTCAAGCGCTGAGACCTTGTTGAGGTATTCGTGAATGTTGAGAAACAGGCTGGCGTGGATGTTGGGTTGCCAGGTCATGAACCAGTCGGTCGAGAACGGCAGTTGGCCCTTGCTCGGACTCTTGCCAGCGACTTCCTTGTACAGGCGCAGCAAGCGCTCGTAGCTCAGGTCGGTCTCGCTCTCTAGCACTTGCAAGCGGGCACCGAGCCGGATCAAGGCGACCGCAGTGTCGATCTGTTTGGCTTCGGTCAGGATGCTCTTGACGCGCATGTCGAACTCCTTGTTGGAACTTGTGGGTCAATGACCAGGCTTGCGGTCATGCAGCTTCCTGATGGCGTCCAGCCATCAGGATCGAAGCGTGCAGGCGCGAGATGCTTTCGTTCGCAGCGCCCTGGCCATGGCTGGTCAGCAGACTCCAGACCAGGTCGTCGTCGCAGCGCATGCGGCACAGCAAGGTGTTGCCAGAGGCCACTTTCATCACCTGGGTCGGCGTCAGCGCGTCGATCATCACGGCGCTGTCCTCACTGATGCCGAGTCGGAACAAGGCCTGGTCGCGGTCGCTGCGGATCAGGGTCTGGGCCAGCATCAGATAAGACAGATTGGCTTCGCGAATTTCGGCGAGGATTTGCTCGGTGTTCATGGCGCTGTTTCCGTTGGGGTTGAGGGGGTGGGGATGAAACAGACTGTATGGACCACAACAAGCCCGCAACATCAGGCCAATTCGTCATCTTCGGTCTCGTTTCTTCGGGTCAGCCTGTCATCAAAACTCCTACAAGCGGCGGCCTTGCTCGGGGGGCGCAGCATGCCATTGAAATGTCTTCAAAGCCAGCTTGGCTGCCAATAAAAGACTTGCTGATCTGCCATCCAGCACTTGAGACCGGGATGGCGAACAAAGCGTGACGAATTTGTCGATCAAGCGCAAATACAGCGCTTGACAGACTGCCAAGTTGCCAACCAAGAAACACTCAAGTCACGAATATCGCGCGCCGATACCCACACCAACGGGCGGTCTGCAAGACCCTCGCGGTCCGGTCAGCCGGCCGATGGACAAGGACCTGAGGTCCGAGACCTACGGCCACTGGCGCGGGCGTGCCGGACACGGGGCCTGACCCCGGTCCTGCGTGCAAAGGTGGTGACGGTACTTTCGCCGCCACCCGAGTGACGCCGGCGTATTTGCCGGGATTCATGCAGCCAAAAGGAAATTACCGTGCCCCAGACCATCAACACCAACCTCAACTCGCTCAATGCGCAGCGCAACCTCGGCACATCGCAGTCGTCGCTGGCGATGTCTATGCAGCGGCTCTCTTCAGGCCTGCGCGTCAACTCGGCCAAGGACGACGCTGCCGGACTGGCCATTGCTGAAAGAATGACCGCTCAGGTACGCGGCATGAGCACTTCGGTTCGAAACGCCAACGACGGCATCTCAATGGCGCAGACCGCCGAGGGCGCGCTCGGCAAGGTCAGCGATTCGTTGCAACGCATGCGCGAGTTGTCAGTCCAAGCGGCCAACGCCACCAACTCCGACAGTGACAAGAACTCTCTCGACAAGGAATTCGGCGAACTGGCCAAGGAAATCCAGCGCGTTATCGGCGGCACCAGTTTCAATGGTCTGCACATGCTGGGTGCCGATGCCAAGGCCTTCCAATTCCAGGTCGGCGCCAACACCAGCAGCAACGACGCCATCGACATCACGACCACCAACCTGACCACTGATGCGACGGTCACCGCAGTGGCTGGAACCGACAACACCGGTGCCGGCAGGGCCGTGATCGATTCGACCGCCACTGCCGCATCGATCAAGACCGTGATCGACAACATCGACCTGGCCATCAGCACGGTCAGTGACCAGCGCGCGGTGATGGGCGCGTCGCAGTCGAGGTTCGACTCGGTGATCGCCAACCTGCAGAGCTCGGTCGAGAACCAGACCGCCGCTCGAAGCCGCATCATGGACACCGATTTCGCTGCCGAGACGGCCAACCTGAGCCGTTCGCAGATCCTTCAACAAGCCGGCAATGCGATGGTGGCGCAGGCCAACCAACTGCCGCAGCAAGTCTTGACGCTGCTTCGATGAAACCGGCTCTGCGCCGCTGCCAAGGTCTGAGCCGGCGCTGAAAACAAAGCCGCCCGAGACTGGCGGCAGGGCGACGCAGAACGTGACCGGTCGATGAGTCAGGTGCCTCAGGCGCCGCAGCGTTTCGCCCCCAAACCCCGCCGGCAGCAGTCGACGGGGCTCTACCAACTGGTGCGCGGCGAGACGAACTGGGGTCGCATCTCGCCCCATTTCCTGGCATTGAAAGCAAGCGACATTTCTCACAATAGGCCTCGATGCTTGAGCTGCCGCACAAGCCTTGTACGGCCACAGCCATCGCCAAGGTGGTCGAGGCCAACGTCGAAGGCGGCAGGCGGCAGGCGGCCCTTGGGCCGTATTCGCCTTTGATCACCGGCTGTGCAGGCCGGCAGTCGTCATAACGTGAGGAATGGCCAACATGCCGCAGACGATCAACACCAACCTGAATTCACTCAATGCCCAGCGCAGCCTGGGTTCGTCACAGACATCGCTGTCGACCTCGATGCAAAGGCTGTCGTCGGGGCTGCGCGTGAACTCGGCCAAGGACGACGCCGCCGGGCTGGCCATCGCCGAGCGCATGAGCGCGCAGGTGCGTGGCATGAACGCGGCGGTGCGCAACGCCAACGACGGCATCTCGATGGCGCAGACCGCCGAAGGCGCGCTGGGCAAGGTCGCCGATTCCTTGCAACGCATGCGCGAGTTGGCGGTGCAGGCCTCCAACGCCACCAACTCCAACAGCGACAAGGATTCGCTGGACAAGGAATTTGGCGAACTGTCCAAAGAGGTGCAGCGCGTGCTCGGCGCGACCACCTTCAACGGCAAGCATGTGTTGGCCGCTGACGCCGGCGCGATGAGCTTCCAGGTCGGCGCCAATACCAGCAGCAATGACAGCATCGACATCACCACCAACGACCTGACCCAGGACGCGACGATCACCGCCGTCGCTGGCACCGACAGCATCGGCAGCGGTCGGTCGCTGATCGATGCCACAGCATCGCTGGCGGCGATCCACGGCGTGATCGACAACATCGACCTTGCGCTCAACAGCGTCAGCAACGAGCGCGCGACGATGGGTGCGTCGCAGTCGCGCTTCGACTCGGTGATCTCCAACCTTCAGGTCTCGGTCGAGAGTCAGACCGCCGCACGGTCGCGCATCATGGACGCCGACTTCGCCGCCGAGACGGCCAACCTGAGCCGTTCGCAAATCCTGCAGCAAGCCGGCAACGCGATGGTGGCGCAGGCCAATGCGCTGCCCCAGCAGGTGCTCAAGCTGTTGCAGGGCTGAAAGAGCGCGAGAACCGCAACGAGCCGCGCCGGTCTTGAATCCCGGCTCAAGTCGGATCGACCGACGCCGATACCTCGCTGAAGAAGGAGTTCTGCGCAATGAGCACATCCCTCGTCAACAGCGGCAGCATCAGCTCGACCGGCATTGGCAGCGGGCTAGACGTCGCTGGACTGATCACGAAAATGATGGCGGTCGAGAGCCGGCCCCTGACCGCGCTGAAAACCCAGGCCAGCACGCTGGGCAACCAGCTGTCGACCGTGGGCAAGCTACAAGCCTACTTTGCCGCGTTGCAGACCCAGTCCAACGCGCTGACGTCGGCTGCGCTGTGGACCGCGACCACGGCCACATCGACCGACCCCGCAGCGGTCTCGGTGTCGACCAGCAACGACGCGGTGACGGGCAGCCATGCGGTCGCGGTCAGCCGCTTGGCCGCGGGCCAGACCCTCACCAGCACCGCGTTCACCAACAGCGCTTTCGGCGCAGGCAGCTTGACCATCGAGCTCGGCAGCTACGGCAGCGGCACGCCGGCAGCAGGCTTCAGCGCCAAGGCCGGCAGCTCGCCGGTGACGATCAATCTTGCCAGCACCAGCCTGAGCGGCTTGCGCGACCAGATCAATGCGGCGGGTGCAGGTGTCACCGCGTCCATCGTCAGCGATGCAGCGGGCGCCAGGCTCAGCCTGCGGTCCAAAGACAGCGGCGCCGAGAACGCTTTCCGCATCATTGCCAGCGAAGACATCGACGACGGCGACCCCGCGACCGGTCTGTCAGCGCTGGCCTTTGACGCCAGCGTGGTTGGCTCGCCGATGCTGCGAACCACCAGCGCTGCCAACGCCGAACTCAGCGTCGACGGCATCGCGCTGAGTTCGCCCAGCAACACGCTCAACAACGTGGTCGATGGCTTGACCTTGAACCTGCGCAAGACCACCACCAGTGAGGTGACGGTGACAGTGGCCAGCGACACCGCATCGGTCAAGGCGGCGATCACCGGTTTCGTCAGCGCCTTCAACACGCTGGCGGGCTTCATTGCCAGCCAGACCGCGTACAGCGCGGGCAGCAAGACCGGCGGCGCATTGCAGGGCGACCAGGCAACGCTGGCGCTGCAGCGGCAATTGCGCCAGGTGATCAACGAGGGCAGCAGCGCCAGTTCGAGTTGGTCGCGCTTGTCGGACATCGGCATCACGATGCAGGCCGATGGCACCCTCGCCGCTGACAACGCCAAGCTTGACAACGCGGCAGCCCATCTGACCGAGTTGAGCAAGCTGCTCATCACCGATGGCAGCGGGTCGGCCGACTCGGGCTTCGCGCGGCGCTTCAAGCGCCTGGCCGACGCCGCACTCAGCAGCGATGGCATGTTCGCGACCCGCACCGCGAGCATCCAGGCCTGGACGACGCGCAACAGCAAGTCACAGGAAGCGATGCAAAAGCGCCTCGATCAGACCCAAGCCAGGCTGCAAGCCCAGTACTCGGCGCTGGACAGCCAGATGGCCAACCTGAACGCGCTGAGCACCTACATGACGCAACAGATCACGCAGTCGAACAAGTCGACGCTCTGATCCGCAGGCGCGCGATGCGCGCCCTCGCAAGACCATATGCGCAACTCGAAGACTATTGCCAGCGAACCCAGACCGCGGCTGGCAGCGCGCGCCTAGCATGCCTTCAGACAAGGCTGTCAGACCCACGCTGGAGCAGCGGCAACCGCTCCCAAGCGGACCACTCAAGTCCAGGCGCTGAACTCCGATAAATTCAATATCGAGAACCAGCCCGGACCGACATGTTCAGCGCACCGCACGCCCAGCCCAGCCTCCGAAGCCGGCAGTTTGCCGGCACCTACCACCAGGTCGGTGTGCAAACCATGGTCGCCGGCGCATCGGCCCACGGCCTGGTGATGCTGCTGTTCGATGGTTTCATCGCCGCCGTTCACAGAGCCAAGGGCGCGCTGCGCCAGCAAGATGTCGCTGCCAAAGGCCTGGCCATCGGCAGCGCGGTGCGCATCGTCGACGAGGGTCTGCGATCGGCGCTAGACATGGCAGGCGGGGGCCCACTCGCCGCCGACCTGGCCGACCTCTACGCTTATGTCTGCAAGCGCCTGACACAGGCCAATCTGCGCGGCGACGAAGCCGCTCTGGACGAATGCCTGGCACTGGTCGCGCCGTTGCGCGAAGCCTGGGCGGCCATCGCCGATCAAGCCGATGCCGCTTCCAGGAACTAAAACATTCGACCCTGCAGCGAGTCAAGCCATGAACAGTCCACTCCTGAGCTATTACGAGGCGATCGAGAAAGCCAGCGCCGACATGCTCGCCGCTGCCCGCGCCGGCAACTGGGACCATGTGATCAAGCTCGAGGGCGCTTGCGTGCTGCTGATCAGCCAGCTCAAGAACGCCGCCCGAGGGCAAGGGCTCAGCGGCGACGAGACCCAGCTCAAATCGCGCATCATGAAGCGCGTGCTGGTCAACGACGCGGAGATACGCCATCTGGCAGAGCCATGGCTTGAGGATCTGGACCAGCGCATGGGCAACCGGTCCAAGACCTTGCATTGACGGCAGCGCCGCGCGCCCATGAACCCTCCCCTGCTTGCCATCGCGACCCGGCCCGCAGTGCCGATGACATCCACCCGGGGCGAGTCATGGCAAGCATCAGGTGACGCGTATGACTGCAACCGGCTTGCGCTGTTGCAGCAGTTGCGCGACCGCTCGAGCCCGGTACTGCTGGCTGGCCCAACAGGCGCCAGCCTGAACGCCGGCTTGTGCTGCGTCGATGCCGGACGCGACAGCCTGAGCTTGCAGGTTGAGGCGGGCGACCCCCAGCTCGAAGCCCTGGTCGAGGCCAACGAAGCCAGCGCGCTGAGTTATCTTGACGCGGAAGTCTTGCAGTTCGATTTGGTGGATCTGGTGCTGGTTCGCAACGCGCTTGCCAGCGTGCTGCGGGCCAGGCTGCCAAGACAGGTCCACCGGTTTACGCGACCCGAAGCCCCCAGCTTGCTCGACTTTCAGCCCGGCGCTCCCTG
>CAMCTC010000044.1 GCA_945878355.1 Bordetella parapertussis
GCCAGCGACAGCAGCGCCAGTCGTGCCTCGGTTTCGAAAGGCGTGCCGTCAAGCGCCCGGAATGCCGCCTCGGCGCGGTCGAACAGCCCGGCCTTCATGAAGTCCTGGGCCAGCGCATGCTGCGCCCGCTCGCGGTCGCCAGCGCTCAAATCTGCGCGTTGCAGCAGGTGTTGATGCACCCGCACCGCGCGCTCAAACTCGCCTCGGCGGCGGAACAGATTGCCCAGCGCGAAATGCAGCTCGCTGGTGTCGGGGTCGTGTTGCACGGCCTCGATGAAAGCGTCTATGGCCTTGTCGGTCTGCTCGTTGAGCAGCAGGTTCAGACCTTTGAAATAGGCTTTGGGCGCTTGCCGGTCGGCGCGCCGCCATTGGCGCAAGTCGATGCGCGATGCCAGCCAGCCCAGCAAGAATGTCGCAGGCAGTGCTACCAGCAGGCTGATCAGCAGCCAGGGGCCGTCAAGCTCCACTGGGCCCCCGTGGATGCAGATCGCTGGTCACAGTCCCTCCCTGGGCGGGTGCTCAGGGCTGACCTCAGAACTTGCTATTGGCAGGTTGTCCTTGCTTTTGGGCGCTGTTGGCGGCGGCGCATGGCGCCGCGCGACGCGTCTGTGACGCCACCAACTGGGCACCATGGCCAGCACGCCGAAGGACGCGCCGCCGGCAAATGCCACCAACACCACGATCACCATCGGTGCCTTCCACTGCGCACCGAAGAACCAGTGCACCACCGCCGGCTGCTCGTTGTTGAGCGCGAAGGCAAACAAGGTGAAAAAGATGAAGCCTCGAAGGGCCCAGAGGATCATTCGCATGGAGCCGCCATTCTACGGAGCAGCGCCGGCCAGGTAGGTCAGGTCAGCTGGCGGTTTCGCTGTCCACCATGAAAACAGGCCCCGAGCGGGGCCTGTGTTGGTGCTTTGCCGGGACTCAGAGACCGGGTGCTTCGTTGCTCGCGGGCAAGTTCTTGTCGACCGATTCGCGCAAGGCTTTTCCCGGTTTGAAATGCGGCACCAGCTTCTCGGGGATCATGACTTTTTCACCGCTGCGCGGGTTGCGCCCGAGCCGAGGCGGACGGCGGTTGATCGAGAAGCTGCCAAAGCCACGGATCTCGATGCGGTGGCCGCGCCCGAGGGCGTCGCTCATCGCATCGAGCATGGTCTTGACGGCGAACTCGCTGTCGCGCTGCGTCAACTGCCCGAAGCGCTCGGCCAGTTGGTTCACCAGATCACTTCGGGTCATGTCTGTTGCTCATCGGTGGGCTTTGACCCTGGCAGCTTACAGGTCGCCAAAGGCAACCGAGCGAGCCGTTGAACACAGCGCCAGACCCGATCCGGATATTTCACCGGTCGGGCTTGGCACAGCCTCCGTGCAGCGAAGACCTTATTCGCGGTTGTCCAGCTTGGCGCGCAGCAGCGCACCCAGGCTGGTGGTGCCGGCGTTCTCACGCTCGCTGGTCTGCGACAAGCGCGTCATCTGCTCTTGCTGGTCGGCGGCGTCCTTGGCCTTGAGCGAAAGCTGGATCGAGCGTGCCTTGCGGTCGACGTTGATGATCATCACGCTGACTTCATCGCCTTCCTTGAGCAGGTTGCGCGCGTCTTCGACACGGTCGCGGCTCAGTTCTGAAGCGCGCAGATAGCCGGTGACATCGTCGTTGAGCTGGATTTCAGCGCCGCGCGGGTCGACCGTCTTGACCTTGCCGATGACCAGTGCACCCCGGTCGTTGATCGAGGTGTAGTTGGCAAACGGGTCACCGTCGAGCTGCTTGATGCCCAGGCTGATGCGTTCACGTTCAACGTCGATCGCCAACACCAGGGCTTCGACTTCCTGGCCCTTCTTGAAGTTGCGCACAGCGGCTTCGCCGGTTTCGTGCCAAGACAGGTCGGACAAGTGCACCAGACCGTCGATGCCCGAGGCCAGGCCAACGAACACGCCGAAGTCGGTGATCGACTTGATCGGGCCCTTGACCTTGTCGCCGCGGTGCACGGTGCCGCTGAACTCTTCCCAAGGATTGGCCTTGCACTGCTTCATGCCCAGGCTGATGCGGCGCTTGTCTTCGTCGATCTCGAGCACCATGACCTCGACCTCGTCGCCCAGTGCGACGATCTTGGCCGGGGCGACGTTCTTGTTGGTCCAGTCCATCTCGGAGACGTGCACCAGGCCTTCGATGCCGGGTTCGATCTCGACGAACGCGCCGTAGTCGGCGATGTTGGTGACCTTGCCGAACAGCCGGGTGTTGCTCGGGTAGCGGCGCGACACGCCGTGCCACGGGTCGTCACCCAGCTGCTTGATGCCCAGCGAGACGCGGTTTTTCTCGGCGTCGAACTTCAGCACCTTGGCCGACAGTTCCTGGCCAACCGTGACCACCTCGCTCGGGTGACGGACACGGCGCCATGCCATGTCGGTGATGTGCAACAGACCGTCGATACCACCCAGGTCCACGAACGCACCGTATTCGGTGATGTTCTTGACCACGCCGTGGACGATCGCGCCTTCGGTCAGGGTCTCGAGCAGCTTGGCGCGCTCTTCGCCCATGCTGGCTTCGACAACAGCGCGGCGGCTCAGCACCACGTTGTTGCGCTTGCGGTCGAGCTTGATGACCTTGAATTCGAGGGTCTTGCCTTCGTACGGGCTCAAGTCTTTCACCGGGCGGGTGTCGATCAGCGAACCCGGCAGGAAGGCGCGGATGCCGTTGACGAGCACCGTGAGGCCGCCCTTGACCTTGCCGGAGACCGTGCCGGTGACGAAGTCGCCGCTGTCCAGCGCCACTTCCAGTGACAGCCATGACGCCAGGCGCTTGGCCTTGTCGCGCGACAGGATGGTGTCGCCGTAGCCGTTTTCGATCGCGTCGATCGCGACCGAGACAAAGTCACCGACTTCGACCTCGAGCTCGCCTTGGTCGTTCTTGAACTCGGCGATCGGCACATAGGCTTCGCTCTTGAGTCCAGCGTTGACCACGACGTGGTTGAACTCGATGCGGACGACTTCGGCCGAGATGACCTCGCCAGTGCGCAGATCGCTCTTGGCCAGCGACTCTTCAAACAGCGATGCGAAGTTCTCCATGCCGCTGTAGGCAGGGGTCGCGGGACGAGCCTGGATGCGGGCTTGGGTCTGGTGTGAAATTTTTGACATTGAATCGGGTCCTTGGTGCCGGCGAAGACCAAGTGAGAAGTGGCCGGCGGGGTGAGTGCAACCGGGGTTGCGGTTTTGAAGCTGATGTCGCCCCGTCTTTGCTTGGTGCCAGGTCTTGCTTGTGGCGCCAGCATCGGCTGGGCGGGCTTGTTGCAGCTGTCTCAGTGCCGATCAAGGCCTTGGAACGGCCCGCGCTGTGCCCACCAGTCCAGGACCTTGGCGACCGATTGCTCGATCGTCAGGCCCGAGTTGTCGAGCAGCAGCGCGTCTTGCGCGGGCCTCAAAGGTGCGATCAAGCGGTTTTTGTCCCGCTCGTCACGCGCCTCCAGATCCGCGCGAAGGTCTGCGAGATTAGCAGAAATTCCCTTTGAAATCAATTGCTTGTGCCGGCGTTCGGCGCGCATCGAGGGGCTGGCGGTGAGAAACACCTTGAGCGGGGCGGCTGGGAAGATCACCGTGCCCATGTCGCGGCCGTCGGCTACCAGGCCGGGCAGGCGTCGAAAGCCCAGCTGCAGCGCCTCCAGTGCGGTGCGAACTCCGGGCAGTGCCGAGATTTTGGAGGCCAGGCTGCCGACGGCTTCGAGTCGCAGTTCTTCGGCCACGTCGCTGCCGTTCAGCAGTACCCGCTCGCCGTCGAAACGCAGGTCCAGACCGGACGCGACATGGGCCAGCCCCGCTTCGTCGTCGGTTGCCAAGCCCAGCTGCTGGGCGGCGAACGCGGTGGCGCGGTAGAGCAGTCCCGAGTCAAGCTGATGCCAGCCCAGGCGTGCCGCCACCGCCGCCGCTAGCGTGCCCTTGCCTGACGCAGTCGGACCGTCGATCGTGATCACCGGGATGTCCTCGGCCTCTGCTTGAGCGACCGAGAACAAGGCCTCGAAGTAATCCGGAAAGGTCTTGGCCACGCAATGCGGGTCGAGGATTCGTACCGCCACGCCGCGGTTTGCCACCAGCGGGTTGAATGCGGCCAGCGACAGGCACATCGCGATGCGGTGGTCGTCGTAGGTGTGGATGCTGGCCGCTCGCCAGACACTGGGCGCGGTGACCTCGAGAAAATCGGCGCCCTGGTTCACGGTTGCGCCCAGTTTGCTCAGCTCCTTGGCCATCGCCTCGATACGGTCGGTCTCCTTGACCCGCCAACTCGCGATGTTGGTCAGCCGCGTCGTGCCCTCAGCGTACAAGGCCATCACCGCCAGGGTCATCGCCGCATCGGGGATGTGGTTGCAGTCCAGCTCGATCGATCGCAGCGGCCAGGCGCCGCGGCCAACCGTCAGCCGTCCTGGCTCGCCATGCACGACTGCGCCCATCGCGCGTGCGGCCTCGACGAAGCGGATGTCGCCCTGGATAGAGTCCAGCCCCAGGCCTTCGATCACCAATGGCGCTTCGGTGGCGGCGATCGCGCCCAGCGCGATGAAATACGAAGCTGACGAGGCGTCGGCCTCGACATGGATCACGCCTGGCGATCGGTAGGCGCTGCCCTGGGCGATCGTGAAGCGTTGGTAGCCCTGGCGATCCACGTCAATGCCGAAGCGCGCCAGCAGCTTGAGCGTGATGTCGACATAGGGCTTGCTGATCAGTTCGCCGTCGACCGCGATCACCACCGCAGCACTGGCGCTGGCCAGGGGCAGGGCGAGCAGCAGCGCGGTCAGGAACTGGCTCGAGACGTCGCCCCGCACCCGGATCTCGGCCTGGGTCTGCAGCTTGCCGCCCGCCTCGCCGCGCAGCAGCAGCGGTGGGTAGCCCGCGCTGCCGAGGTAATCAACATTGCACCCCAGCTGGCGCAGTGCGTCGACCAGGTCGGCAATCGGCCGCTCGTGCATGCGCGGCACGCCGCTCAACTCAAAGCGCCCGCCTTGCAGCGCAGCAAGCACCGCCAGCGCGGCGGCCAGCGGCCGCATCGCCGTGCCGGCATTGCCCAGGAACAGCGCTGCCGCGTGCACTTGCAGCTGTCCGCCCAGGCCGATGACCGCCATTGAGCCGTCTTGCTGTGGCTGTAGGGTGCAGCCAAGTTGGCGCAACGCGTCGAGCATCACCCGGGTGTCGTCGCTGTCGAGCAGGTCGCGAACGATCGTGGTGCCTGCGCTCAAACCCGCCAACAACAGCACGCGGTTAGAAATGCTCTTGGAGCCCGGCAAGCGCACGCTGCCGGTCGCGCTGCGCAGCGGCGGCAGATCCAGAAAAGAGGTCTTGTACATGGTCTTTCGATGGAAAGCTGCGCCGGCCCGGACCGGCAGCTGAGGATCAGCGTGCCGCGCCGCCGATCTGCCAGGCGCTGCGGGCGCTCGAAGCCTTGCGGATCAGGTCTTCCAAGGCCTGCGCATCGCCGGCCAGCATGGCATGTTCGAGCGCGTCCAACGTCAAACGAAAGTGCTGGCTTTGCAGCAGCACTTGTTCCCGGTTGGTCAGCAAGATGTCGCGCCAGACGGCCGGATCGCTGGCGGCGATCCTGGTGAAGTCACGGAAGCCGGGCCCGGCCAGCGACAGATGGTCTAGGCCATCGGGCTGATCGGCGACTGAAGAGAAGCATGCGAATGCCAGCAGGTGGGGCAGGTGGCTGACTGCGGCGAAAGCCGCGTCGTGCCGCTCTGGGCTCATCTGTCGCACTTGGGCGCCGATCGCGGTCCAGACTGCGTCCGCTTTTCGCACCAGGTCGTCACGTGTTTGGGCCAGTGGTGTGAGGATCACCTGGCGGCCTTCATACAAGCCGGCGTCTGCATGGGCGACCCCGGCTTGCTCGCTGCCGGCAATCGGGTGCGCTGGCACGAACTGTCCAAGCTGCTCGCCAAGCGTGCGGCGCGCGGTGCTGACCACATCGCACTTGGTTGAACCGACATCCATCAACAGCGCGTCGCCCCGCAGGCCTGGGCGGATCGCGGTCAGGCAGGCTTCGGTCGCCGACACCGGCACGGCGACCAGCACCAGGTCTGCGCCCGATACAGCTGCCAGCGCGGTCTCGGCACAGCTGTCGACCACGCCCAAGCGCTGAGCCAACGCGGTGCTGGCAGCTGACTTGCTGTGGCCGACCACTTGCTCGACCAGGCCCGCGCGCTTGAGGGCCAGCGCGAACGAGCCGCCCATCAGGCCGCAACCGATGAGGGCGAGTTGCTTGAACATGCGCTCGGTCGGCACGACCGCGCTCAATGCGCGTCAATCGGGTAAGTGCCCAACACCTTGAAGAAGGCGCAGGCCTCGCGCAAGGCACGCAGCGCGGTGCCCACGCGTGGCTCGTCCGGGTGGCCTTCGATGTCGATGTAGAAGTAATACTCCCACTGGCCTGAGCGTGCTGGGCGCGACTCGAAGCGCGTCATCGACACGCCGTGCTCCTTGAGCGGTATCAGCAGGTCGTGCACCGCGCCGGGCTTGTTGTTCACGCTGACGACCAAGCTGGTGCAGTCGTGGCCTGACGGACGGGGTGCCGGGTGGCGATCGGGATGTGTTACGACGGCAAAGCGGGTGCGGTTGTGGGCGTCGTCCTGGATCGCAGGCGCGACCACGTGAAGGCCGAATTCGCTGGCCGCTCGGGTGCTGGCGATGGCCGCGAGTTGCGGGTCCAGCGAAGCCAGTCGCGCGCCTTCGGCATTGCTGGAGACCGGCCGACGCTCGACATCGGGCAGTTGGTGACTGAGCCAGCCATGGCATTGCGCCAGCGCTTGCGGATGCGCGCACACCGCGCTGATGCTCGCCAACTGGTTGTCACGGCGCAGCAGATTGTGTCGAACGATCAGGCTCGTCTCGCCGATGATGAACAGCGGCGTGCTCAGGAAGAGATCCAGCGACCGTGCGACCACGCCCTCGGTAGAGTTTTCAACCGGCACGACGCCAAAGTCTGCTGCGCCGGCGGCGGTGGCGCGAAACACCTCGTCGAAGCTGGCGCAAGGAACCCGAACGATCGAGCTGCCGAAAAATCCGAGCGCTGCTTCTTCGCTGAAAGTGCCGGCAGGCCCCAGAAAAGCGACACGCGTCGGGGTTTCCAAGGCCCGGCAAGCTGACATGATCTCGCGCCAGATCGGCGCCACGCTGTCGCTCTTGAGCGGGCCAGGATTCACCGCTTTGAGCCCGTCGATCACCTGGGCCTCACGCTCAGGGCGGAACACCACCGAGCCCTCGTGCTTTTTGATCTCGCCGACTTCCAGCGCCAAGCCGGCGCGCCGGTTGAGCAGCGCCAGCAGTTCGCGATCGACGCTGTCGATTCGTTCACGCAGCGCCAGCAACGCAGGCTGGTTGGCGGCGGGCGAGACAAGGGTTTGCTTGGGGAGGTCAGCCATGAACTGGGTGCAGTCTTTCAGGTCAGCCGCCTCGTCGCATTTCGGGCAGCGGGTATGGCGCGATGCAGGCGCTGCTGCCCTTGCGAGCAGCAATCCTCACAGCGGCAGGTTTACTTCTTGGTGCTCGAAGCCGCTTGCTTAGATGCTGAAGACGCTTTGGCCGGCACTGCGGCGTTGAGCTTGGTGTTCAGTGTCTTTTCCAGAGCCTTGATCTTCGGTTCAACGAGAGTTTGGGTATCGGCCACCAGTTTCTGGCCGAGCACGCGCTGCAGTTCGGGCGCTAATTGAAGGTATTTGCGAAAACCGGGCGATTCCAGTACTGCGATCACCTGTTTGAGCTCCTCTTCGCTCAACTTTTCCTCCAGCACGGGGCCGACGACGGCAGGCGCCAGTTTGACGGCCCGCTCACCCAGCAGCGGGCCGACCTCGTTGCCAAATTTGTTGAACTCGACTTGGATCTCCTTGGCCACCGCGTCTCGGCGTTCGGGCGGCACGTTTGCCTGCAGAAAAGCACTTGCTTGATGGCCGACCGGTGTGACGATTTGTCCTGCGATTTGTTGCCCCAAGCCTTCAAAATCTGACTGCCGCAGTTTGAGCAGTTTTTGGGTCAATTCCTTCTTGGCCGGCGAGGTCGCTGCTTGAGCCGGATTCAGGCTTGAGACCGCTGCCAGCGTGGCGATCAACGCCGCGCGGGTCAGCCAGGAATGGTGCTTCATCAAATGTGGGGTCATGGGCATCTAAATTAAGGATTGTTCAAATCAGGCGGCTCGCCTGCGCCGGGGGCCTGGTCGGCGGACCCGTCGGGCATACCGTCTGCACCTTCATCGGCGTCGCCTTGCAGGGCATCATGGGCGTCGTTTTCGACAATGCGCTGCAAGCCCGAGAGCTTGCTGCCGTCGTCCAGCGCGATCAGCGTCACGCCTTGCGTCGCGCGGCCGAGTTCGCGGATCTCTGAGACCCGGGTCCGCACCAGCACGCCGCGGTCTGTGATCAGCATGATCTCGTCGGCTGGTCGCACCAGCGTCGCTGCCACCACCTTGCCATTGCGCTCGCTCTGCACGATCGCGATCATGCCCTTGCCGCCGCGCAGGTGGCGGGTGTACTCGACGATGTTGGTGCGCTTGCCGAAACCGTTTTCGGTCGCCGTCAGCACACTCTGTTCCTCGTCCTCGGCCACCAGCATCGCGATCACGCTTTGGCCGTCTTCGAGGTTCATGCCGCGAACGCCACGTGCCTGGCGGCCTAGCGGGCGCACATCGTCTTCGTCGAAGCGTACCGCCTTGCCGTTGTCTGAGAACAGCATCACGTCGTGCTTGCCGTCGGTCAGCGCCGCGCCTATCAGGTGGTCGCCGTCGTCCAGGTCGACCGCGATGATGCCGCTCTTGCGCGGGTTGCTGAACTCGTCTAGCGCGGTCTTCTTGACCGTGCCTAGCGCGGTGGCCATGAAGATGAAATGGTCTGCCGGGAAGGTGCGGAATTCACCGGTGAGCGGCAGCACGACGGTGACTTTTTCGCCCGGCTGCAGCGGGAACATGTTGACGATAGGCCTGCCGCGCGAGTTGCGCGAGCCCTGCGGCACCTCCCAGACCTTGAGCCAATAGACCCGACCGCGGTCGCTGAAGCACAGGATCCAGTCGTGCGTGTTGGCGATGAACAGCTGATCGATCCAGTCGTCGTCCTTGGTCTGTGTCGCTTGCTTGCCACGGCCGCCGCGCTTTTGCGCCCTGTACTCGGTCAGCGGTTGGCTTTTGATGTAGCCGGTGTGGCTGAGCGTGACGACCATGTCGGTGGGCGTGATCAGGTCCTCGGTGCCGAGCTCCTGCACGTTGTGCTCGATCTGGCTGCGGCGCGCGCCCAGCTTGGTCTGGCCGAACTCCAGCTTCACGGCGCTGAGCTCTTCCGAGATGATGAAGGTCACGCGCTCGGGTTTGGCCAGGATGTCGAGCAGGTCGGCGATCTCGGACATCACCTCCTTGTACTCGCCGATGATCTTGTCTTGCTCCAGTCCGGTCAGGCGCTGCAGCCGCATCTGCAGGATCTCGCCGGCCTGGTCGTCACTCAATCGGTAGAGGCCGTCGGCCTGCAGGCCCATGCTCGGTGGCAGGCCTTCGGGCCGGTAGGCTTCTCGCCCACCTGGCGTCTGCGCTGTCGCACGCACCAGCATCTCGCGCACCATCGAGCTGTCCCAGCTCTTGGCCATCAATGCGGCCTTGGCCACTGGCGGCGTCGGCGAGGTCTTGATGGTCTCGATGAACTCGTCGATGTTGGCCAGCGCCACCGCCAGGCCTTCGAGCACATGGCCGCGCTCGCGAGCGCGACGCAGTGCATACACCGTGCGCCGGGTCACGACTTCTCGGCGATGCTCCAGAAAGACCTCGAGCAGTTGCTTGAGGTTGCAAAGCCGTGGCTGACCGTCGATCAGCGCCACCATGTTGATGCCGAAGGTGTCTTGCAGCTGGGTCTGCTTGTACAGATTGTTGAGCACCACCTCGGGCACTTCGCCGCGCTTCAAGTCGATCACCACCCGCATGCCGGACTTGTCGCTCTCGTCCTGGATGTGGCTGATGCCTTCGATTTTCTTCTCGTGCACCAGCTCGGCGATGCGTTCGAGCAGGGTTTTCTTGTTGACCTGGTATGGCAACTCGTCGACGATGATGGTCTGGCGCGTGCCGCGGTCGATGTCCTCGAAGTGGCACTTGGCCCGCATGATCACCCGGCCGCGGCCGGTGCGGTAGCCTTCACGCGCACCCTGAACGCCGTAGATGATGCCGGCGGTGGGAAAGTCGGGCGCCGGCACGATCTCCATCAACTCGTCGATCGTCGCCTGTGGGTTCCTCAGCAGGTGCAGACAGGCGTCGACGATCTCGTTGAGGTTGTGCGGCGGAATGTTGGTCGCCATGCCCACGGCAATGCCGGTCGAGCCGTTGACCAGCAAATTAGGCAGCCTCGCTGGCAGCACGGTAGGCTCTTTTTCCGAGCCGTCGTAGTTCGGCGCGAAGTCGACCGTTTCCTTGTCGATGTCGGCCAGCATCTCGTGGGCGATCTTGGACAAGCGGATTTCGGTGTAGCGCATCGCCGCCGCGTTGTCGCCGTCCACCGAGCCGAAGTTGCCTTGGCCATCGACCAGCATGTGGCGCAGCGAAAAGTCTTGCGCCATGCGAACAATGGTGTCGTACACCGCGGTGTCGCCGTGCGGGTGGTACTTGCCGATCACGTCCCCGACGATGCGAGCGCTCTTCTTGTAAGCACGGTTCCAGTCGTTGTTGAGTTCGTGCATCGCGAACAGCACGCGCCGGTGGACTGGCTTGAGGCCGTCACGCGCGTCAGGCAGCGCACGACCGACGATCACGCTCATCGCGTAATCCAGATACGAGCGCCGCATCTCCTCTTCGAGGCTGATGGGCAGTGTTTCCTTGGCGAAGGGCGTCATGCGGTTCTGGCGTGGCGGCGCCGTTGGAGAAGGTGCTGCCGCAAACCAGTCGGCGCGGCAACCCATGATTCTAATGGGCCCAAGGCTGTCGCGGCGGTGCAACAGCCTGGCAGCCGCCGGCGCCTGCCAGGCTGAAAGATCGGCCCTCTCAATACCCTATGGCACAATGGGGAATCGGTGGTGATGGCTTGCCATCCGGGACATTTCCGGCTTTCTTGCTTCCGATTTAGATGCTTCGCAGATCCCTGCGGCTTCCCTCGAGAGGATAATCATGAAGAAATTGAACAAAGTGGCGGCGCTTTTCGCATCGGCCGCGCTCGTCGTGCCGATGATGGCATTTGCGCAGGCAGCGGCGAATGACAACTGGCGTGCGGTGGACGGTACCGTTTGGAAGAACGGCACCAATGAGTTGTGCTGGCGCGATGCCAACTGGACACCTGCGACGGCAGACCCGAAGTGCGACGGCGCCCTGAAGCCGGCTGCGCCTGCGCCGGCACCGGCGCCGCGTCAAGCTCCTCCCCCGGCTCCGGCACCGGCACCTGCCGCACCGGCACCGGTGGTTGTTCCCAAGCCGGCGCCACCGCCCGTCGTTGCGCGTGCCGCACCGGTGAGCGAGAAGGTTACCTTCGCAGCTGATGCTTTCTTCGACTTCGACAAGTCGGTGCTCAAGCCTGAAGCCAAGGCCAAGCTCGATGACTTGGTTGCCAAGACCAAGGCCGTCGCGCTCGAAGTGATCATCGCCGTTGGTCACACCGACGCGGTCGGCGCTGACGCTTACAACCAGAAGCTGTCGGTGGCTCGCTCTGAAGCCGTCAAGGCCTATTTGGTGAGCAAGGGCATCGAGAAGAACCGGGTCTACACCGAAGGCAAGGGCGAAAAGCAGCCCGTGGCTGACAACAAGACCGCTGAAGGCCGCGCCAAGAACCGTCGCGTCGAAATCGAAGTGGTCGGTACCCGCGCCAAGAAGTAAAGCGCAGGCCTTCGGGCTTCGCGATGCAGGCCTCGCCCCAGGCGAGACTGCCACCAAACCCCGCCTCGGCGGGGTTTTTCGCTTATGGGTGGCGATCAGCGCCGACCTGGCACATCAGAAACCATCGCAACCGACGCAGGCGCTCGACGCTGGCATTACGATTCGACCATGACAACCCTGAACGCAGATCCTCAGGAGCTGGCCAAGTTTGGCGAGCTTGCCCATAACTGGTGGGACCCCGACGGCGAATTTCGGCCCTTGCACCAGATCAACCCGCTGCGCCTGGACTGGATTGACGCCCAAGCCCGACTGGCCGGCAAGACGGCTCTCGATGTGGGATGCGGCGGCGGTATCTTGAGCGAGTCGATGGCTGCGCGCGGCGCCGATGTGCTGGGTATTGACCTGTCGACCAAGCCCTTGAGGGTAGCGCAGTTGCACGCGATGGAGGCTGGACAAGACCGGTTGCGCTATCGCGAGGTGGCCGTCGAGGTCCTGGCCGCCGAGGTGCCGGCCAGCTTTGATGTCGTCACCTGCATGGAGATGCTCGAGCATGTGCCCGATCCGGCGTCTGTGGTGCGGGCCTGCGCCGATCTGGTAAAGCCCGGTGGCTGGGTGTTTTTCTCGACCCTCAACCGCAACGCCAAGGCCTTTGCGCAGGCCATCGTTGGCGCCGAGCACTTGCTCAAGCTGTTGCCCAAGGGCACGCACGAGTACTCGCGTTTCATCCGCCCGAGTGAGTTGGCGCGCTGGTGCCGCGATGCCGGGTTGTCGAACCGAGGCTTCAAGGGCATGCAGTACAACCCGGTCACCGGGCGCTACTGGTTGTCAGACGACACCTCGGTCAACTACCTGCTGGCCTGCCGGGCCGAGCCATGACGAGGGCTGAAACCGTGGTCTTGTTCGACCTGGACGGTACGCTGGTCGACAGCGCGCCGGATTTGGCGGGTGCAGCCAACGATTTGCGCGCCGAACGCGGGATGGCGCCGCTGCCTTATGAGGCGCTGCGGCCGATGGTGGGCTCCGGCGCCCGCGGCATGGTGGGCGTGGCGTTTGGCGTGCAGCCTACCGATGCGCGCTTTGCTGGCTTGCGCGATGCCTTCCTCGACCTCTACGCGGAACGGCTGCTTCGCAGCACCGACTTGTTCGAAGCCATTCGTCCCGTTCTCGACCGGCTCGATGCTGCCGGCCGGCGCTGGGGCATCGTCACCAACAAGGCGACGCGGTTCACTGCGCCCATCGTCGCAGGCCTGGGCTTGGCGCCGCGTGCGGCGGTGGTGATCGCCGGTGACACGACGCCTTTTGCCAAGCCGCACCCGGAGCCTTTGCTCGAGGCAGCGCGACGCCTGGGCATCGCGCCGAGCGCTTGCGCCTATGTTGGCGATGACATGCGTGATGTGCTGGCTGGTCGCGCTGCCGGCATGGTCACGCTTGCCGCGTCCTGGGGTTACCTGGGTCTGGACCAGCCAGTGGCAGACTGGGGCGCCGACCATGTGCTTTCTTCGCCGGGTCAGCTCTTGCAATGGCTAAAACTGGCCTAAAATCAGTGTTACCAGGGGCCGACCTGGCTTCGACGTGGGTGCGGAGTCGGTTCAGGGCATGCCGAGCACCAGTTCGCTCGTAAAACCACTGGAAACAAAGTAACTGCGAACGATACCTCGTACGCCCTCGCCGCTTAAAAACCGGTGAGCTTCGCAACGGTTGGCCGATGGGCCGGGCCTGAGCCGCAAGGCAAGGGCTGCGAAGTCATACACATTGGCTGGTGCTGTGCTGCGTCATTCAGCATGGGACGAGAACCAAGTGACTGGTGGACCAGGCAGCGTGCTGCTGCGCGGCCTGGGACATGAGACTCAAATCAGACAGCTAAGCATGTAGAACTGGCCGGTGATGGCTTGCGGACGGGGGTTCGATTCCCCCCGGCTCCACCATAATGTGAAATCCCAACCCTTATCCGGTTGGGATTTTTTTTGCCCGTTCCCCCTGTGTTGGCGCGGTTTCGCGCCTCGGCCTCTTGACCGCCAACCTGCGATTGCGCCCTTTTCCGGCCGCGACTTCCCCGTCTTTCCCTCTCTGTTCTCTGCCGGCCTCTTGACCGGTCAACTGCCCGATTCCTGCACTGGCGCGGGTTTGCAGTCCTCGGGTTGTAGTTTTCACTTGGTCAAGACCAGGCGACCGAGAGCAAAAACTGTCTGATCACTACGCCGTTGCCGTGGGCTGTAGTGCGATGAGGGCCATGCCCGCCAGCGCGATACCTGCTCCGGCCAGATCCCAGCGTGTGAGCGCAATGCCGTCAACGAAGTGGAGCCACACGAGTGCCACGGCGATGTACATCCCACCATAGGCCGCGTAGGTACGTCCCGCCGCAGTGGGGTGCAATGTGAGCAACCACGCAAACAGTCCCAGCGATAGAGCGGCGGGAATCAGCAGCCACGCGGATTTGCCCTGTTTGATGACTAGCCATGGCAAGTAGCAGCCGACGATCTCGGCGACAGCGGTCACGGCAAACAGCACAGCGACTTTCAGGAGTTCCATGTCATGCATCCTGCAATGCTGCGATCAATGGGCAGCGGACATTGCCATTCGTGGCGCAGCAGCGTTCTACGAGATCCGCCAGCACGCGCTCGATGCGCGTCAGGTCGGTAAGCCGTGTTCGCACGTCTGCCAGCTTGTGCTCGGCCTGCTCGCGCGCCTCGGTGCAATGCGATCCATCTTCAAGCTTCAGCAAATCCCCGACCTCGTCCAGGCTGAATCCCAGGCGCTGGGCCGATTTGATAAAGCGCACTCGCGCCAGATCCGGCTCACCGTAGTGACGAATGCCGCCCAGGGGCCGGTCGGGCTCCTGCATCAAGCCTTTGCGTTGATAGAAGCGGATCGTCTCGACGTTGACCCCGGCGGCATCGGCCAGGACGCCGATGGTCAGTGTTTCAAGTGGTTCGCTCATGGTGCTTGACTCCGTACTTAGGTACGGAGGTAAGCTTAACCCATGAGTACAGATCGACCAACAGAGACACAAGGCGGCGGACGCGGCGCGCTGTTGACTGGCGGGCTTGCCGCCATCCTGGCCTCCACCTGCTGCCTCGGCCCGTTGGTGTTGATCACGCTCGGCGTTTCCGGAGCCTGGATCAGCAACTTGACGCTGCTCGAACCCTACCAGCCCTTGTTCATCGGCGCGGCGGTAGTGGCGCTTTTCTTCGCTTGCCGTCGCATCTGGCGACCGGCCACGGATTGCGCTCCGGGGCAGGTCTGTGCGCTGCCATCGGTTAACCGCAGCTACAGGGTGCTGTTCTGGATCGTGGTGGCGCTGGTGGTCCTCGCCCTCGGATTCCCGCTGATCGCGCCCTGGTTCTACTGAAAGGAAGTTGTCATGAAGAAGCTTGTTGCGCTGGCCACATTTGCCGCCTTCGCCTCGCCCTTGTGGGCTGCGACCCAGACCGTCACGCTGTCCGTGCCCGGCATGAACTGCGCTACCTGCCCGATCACGGTCAAGAAGGCTCTGACCAAAGTGTCGGGCGTCAGCAAGACCGACGTGAATCTGGATAGCCGCGAAGCCAAGGTGACATTCGATGACGCGAAGACCGACGTCGAGGCTCTCAAGCGCGCCACCAAGGATGCTGGGTACCCCTCGACCGTGGTGGGGAGTGCCAAGTGACTGCGGTGATCTTGGAATCGACGCTGACCTGTCCCGAGTGCGGCCACGCCAAGACCGAGACGATGCCCACAGACGCCTGCCAGTGGTTCTACGAGTGCGAGCAGTGTCACGCCGTACTCAAACCTAAGCAGGGCGACTGCTGCGTGTACTGCTCCTACGGCACCGTGCCGTGCCCGCCGATTCAGGAGCGCGGCAAGGGGAGTTGCTGCGCCGGTTGATCACCGGAACCGCAGGCGTTCGCGCTGCTCGTCCCATCGCAGCGGGTTGGCGCGTCGCCCGACGCTTTCCAATGTCAAGTGCGCAGCCACGCCAGTGGTGCAGGCTTCCACGATGTCCGGTGCCAATTGCGCCAATCGGGCGATCCGGCTTGCACGACCGAGATCGAGTCCCTCTGCCTCGGCGATCTCGGTGATCGAACTGAACCGTCCGTCGTCCAGCAGGCGCTGCCAGTGGTGCGCGAGGCCGAGTGCCCGCATCAAGGGGGTGTCCTGCGCCATCTCGCGAACCTGCCGCTCACGGCGGGCCTCGTCCAGGAACTCCTGCGGCGCGTCGAACGGCGTGATGACCTGCTTCTTCAAACCCCTGCGCACCAACGTCCAGGGCAGGAAGGTTTCCATCTGCACGCCGCCAGCAGGCAGCGGCGTCTGATACGTCACTGGGTCGCCCCTGGCGTGGCCGCGATGCTTCTTGCTCACACATCCTCCTCAAAACTGGCCATGAGCTGGCGCTGGGCGTGCCAGTCCACCATCAGGCGGTTTCGCTGAAACCACATCAGCGTCAGCCGCCGTGGCTGCTTGCCCGCCATGAACTGCTCAATGATGTCGGGGGCCAGCAGGGTCAGGCGCAGCAGTTCGTTGACCACCGAGTGGTGCAGCTTCTCGGCGCGGGCGATGGCCGACCCGCTCTGCATCGCGCCGGTGTCCAGCAGGTGCTGCCAGTAGAAGGCCCGTGCCACACCGTCGAGCAGTGTCACGTCGTGGATGTGCCGGTCGTCGGCAGCCACGCGTTGGACGCCCCGGCGGCGAAACGTTAGGGGCACAAAGGTTTCCATCGACTCGTCCATCAGGCTTCGACCTCCAGCAGTTCAGCACCAATGCTGTCCGGGGCGAACTCCTCGATGAGCGCGTTCCAACCTACCTCACGCCACTTCACCTTGATCCCCTGCACCTCGCCCGCGTGGACGAGGTCGATGCGCTCGATCATCAGATTGGCGATGCGGTGGCGCTCGACCGGGAACAGTTGATCCCACACGTTGTTGAGGCGTCCCATCGCCATCACGGTGGTGGCCTCGTCGATCTGGGCCCCGTTGCGTTGAATGTGCCGCACCACCGACGCCACGGTCTCCGGGCTGGTCAGCACCGTGCGGATCTGGGCCACCACCGCCCCCTCGATCTCCAGCGCAGGCAGGCGCTCGTAGCCCTTGCCCGGCGCGCCGAACCGCGCTTCCGACTTGGACACGTAGTAGTGGTACTTGCGCCCGTTCTTGCGCGAGTAGGTCGGGTACATCCGCTCGCCCGAGGGTGCGTACAGCAGGCCGCGCAGCAACGCGTCGGTGCGCGACCTGATCTTGGTCTCGACCGACCGGGTGTGGCCATCCTTGGCCAGCACCTCGTGAACCCGGCCCCACAGTCCTGGATCGATGATGGCCTGATGCACACCTGGGTACCAACTGCCCTTGTGCGACAACTCTCCAAGGTAGATGCGGTTGCGCAGCAGCTTGTGCAGGTACTTCTTGTCGATGCGCGTGCCCGCCCGCGTCTGACCGTCCTGCGTCGTCCAGGCCTTGGTGGTGATGTCATCCAAAGTCAGGTTGGCAGCAATCTGGGTGGGCGAGCCGATGGTCAACATCTCCTCGAAGATGCGCCGCACCACCGCCGCCTCGGTTTCATTGATGACCAGCAGGCGGTTGTCGACGTCGTAGCCCAGGGGGGGCACGCCACCCATCCACATCCCCTTGCGCTTGCTGGCGGCTATCTTGTCGCGGATGCGCTCGCCGGTGACCTCGCGCTCAAACTGAGCGAAGGACAACAGGACGTTGAGCATCAGCCGACCCATCGAGGTGGTGGTGTTGAACTGCTGCGTGACCGACACGAACGACACGCCGTGGCGCTCAAACACCTCGACCATCTTGGAGAAGTCGGCAAGGCTACGCGTCAGGCGGTCGATCTTGTAGACCACCACGATGTCGATCTGGCCGCGCTCGATGTCGGCCATCAGGCGCTTTAGCCCCGGCCGGTCCGTGTTGCCGCCGGAGAAGCCGGGGTCGTCGTAGTCGTCGGCCACCGGAATCCATCCTTCTGCGCGTTGGCTGGCGACGTAGGCGTGGCCCGCCTCCTTCTGCGCGTCGATGGAGTTGAACTCCTGGTCAAGGCGTTCGTCCGACGACACCCGGCAGTAGACGGCGCAACGTTTGCGTGCCTTGGGAGAGGCGATTTGGGTGGCGTCGCTCATTGCGCACCTGCCTTGCCGGTCAGGCCGAAGAACAGTGGCCCCGACCAGTGCGTGCCGGTGATCTGCCGGGCCACGGCTGTCAGGCTCTTGAAGGTGCTGCCCTCGTACTCGAACAGACCTTCGGCGGTGACCGCCACCTTGTGCTCGCGGTCGCCCCATTCGCGCAGCAGCACCGTGCCGGGCGCGAAGTTGGTGTCGCGCGGCCGTGCCCGCAGCTTGATCTTGGAATGCTTGGCACCGATGGCCTCCAGGCGCTGGCGCGTGTTGTGCGCCAGACCGCCGAAGGCTTCCTCCTGCATCTTGTAGGCGATGCGCGACTCGATGAAGACGCGGTTGGGGTTGATGGGGCGGCTGCTGAAGTACCGATCCCACACTGGCCACAACTCGGCGATGGGCAGGCTCGATAGCTCCGCGATCCGCGCGGCGACTGATGCTTGTTTCTCGTTCATCACAAACTCTCCTGTTGATAGGGGGTTGTATGAACGCGCTGGTCGGGCAGGAAGCCAAGGCCAACTTCTCTCTGTTTTGGCGCTTCTGCGACGACGGTGCGGACGATGGCGGCCGCAAGGATGGCGGTGATTTCACCAGCGCGGGCGCTGGCGGACATCTCCGAGGGAGATGCGAGTTCGAGGTTCTTCATGACGGCTCCGAGGAATTGCAACCGTCACAGATGATGTGCGCGATGTTCCGAAGCGGATGGCAATTCCGGGTAATCGGGCACACCTGGTGGCGTGGCCTCGATGCCCCGGCAGGCCTGTGGTGCCTGTCTGGCAGGGAACCGGATTGCGCGTTAACGAAACAGTTGACAGGCGCCGATCTGCTCGATACGATGGCGTCAATTAACTAATCACGCAATTGGGTCACAACATGGCATTTGGTGCCTACATCAGACAGAAGAGGGAGGCGAAGGGCATTCAGATGAATGACTTCGCCCGGCAGCTGGACATCTCCCCTGCCTACTGGTCGCGCATAGAGCGCGACATCGAGAAGCCGCCCAAGGACGAGCTGATCCGCAAGGCGGCAGAAATCCTTGGCGAGAATGTCGACGACGCCTTTGTTGAGGCCAGCCGCCTTCCGCCAGACATGCGCGACGACGTGGGGGGCCTGGTACGGATGTATCGCAAGCAAGCGACGGGGGACAAGTGAATGCCGGTGTTGACTCTTGGCTACCGGCATTGCGACCGAAAACGCCCCAGCTACATCAAGAATTCCGAGATTGAGGGCATCGCCGTCTTGGCCCGCCAGCAACTGGTGGATGCTGCTGCCGATGCCATCTCGCTCGCCACCCTGAGCGCCATCTCCGGCCTGAAGATCAACGGCGTGGTCTTCGACCTGTTCGTCGGCACCGGTGACGTCGTGCATGACGAGCGCGGGAACCCTGTCCTGGGCATCTGTGAGTACGATCCAGGCGTGCCGGACACCGCGATGGTGTCGGTGTCACCGGTTGGCGTGAACGCCAGCGAGGAGTTGGTACTGAGCACCCTCGGGCACGAGCTCGGCCACGCCATCTTCGATGCGCCAGGATGGATCGTGGATGCCAGCAAGGGGCCGGGTTTGTTCGATGAGCCCAGCGACGCGGCGCGGCGGGCCTACCGCACGACCACCCGTGACGTGGAGCACTTGGCGAAAGTCCAGCCCGTCGTCGAGGCGGCTGCGAGCCCCTCTCTGGCAATTCCAGGCCACACCACCAAGGAAGAATACTTCGCCGAGCTGCGTGCCAACGAGTTCATGGGGTCGTTGCTGGTGCCGCGCCAACGCCTGAATCTGGCGGTCGAAGAGTTGGCTCCGAAACACGGTGTGACGATCCACCGCAGCCCGTCGCTTGATCCCGATTTGCCCGGCACCTGCCTTCACCTGACGGCTGATGGAGATATCGGGTTCTTCGACATCGAATGTTTGCAGAAGGCCGTGGCCAAGCGCTTCGGCGTCAACCGACGCTTCATCCAGGTACGGATGGAGCGCTATGGTCTTCTAAAGCCGGGGGCCAAGATCGTCTGATCAACGCCTTCATCTCGCCGCCGACCGCGTGTCGGCATTTTTTGAACCGTTCAGTTAACCACTCGCGCAATCGCGCACTTCGTTTAGAAAAGGAAATTGCCTATGCCAGCAGACGAACAGATCACCGCCCAGGAACACGACGAGTCGACTGCCGCGCAGCAGCAGTCCTCGAAGCAGGTGCGACCCCGTCAATCGGACGATGGCCCGGAAATCCTGCCGTGCATGGAGCACTTCGTCACCGTGGTGCGCAAAGCCAAGCGTCCCGGCCTCGCCTTGCTCCTGGTCGAACGTGCCAGCGCCACTTCGCTGCCGGAACTGGCAGCGCTGACGGATGCGGCCAAAGGCATCCTCGCGGTGCAGTCCCGCAAGGCGATGTTCCACGCCGTCGCCAAACTTGGCTCGGACGTCCAGCAGCACATCGAGCGTGCGGCCGAGCGCGTGGTGCTGCTCGATGACGAATACGGCACGCAGGCCGTCCAATCCCTCCTTGACGACCAAGACGCCAGCGACGCTGCCGTCTTGGCCACGCCCAGTGACCGGTATAGCCGGGCCCTGCACCTCTGTCTGCGGCAGGATTTTCCGGAGGTCGGTGCCAAGCGCGATCAGCGCTTCGACAACGCCGAGCGCTTGCAGGTGATGCATCGCCAGTGGAAGAGCGAGAACTACTCCAGCCACTACCTCGGCCCGAAAGGCGTGGTGCCGAGCATTGATGCCGATGTTGAGGGTGTGTTGCGCGGGCGCATTTCGGCGCTGTTCCCGCAAGTGGCTTCTGACCAAATCCTCATCGAGCAGTTCACGCGCCGTGATCTTGCGCATGCCGACCGCTGCGGCGGCAAAGACACCGACGAGGTCGCGCCCGTGCTCTTGCACACCCTGACTGCAACTTTCAACGGATCGACGGCGCACTTCCGGCAGGTTGCCAACGGCGAGGTGGTCGAGCACGAAGAACCTGCAGCGATGTCGGCCAGCTTCTCGTGGGAGCCCGGCACCGGTGCGCTCGGTGTGTTCTGCGAAGACCGTGAGGTGCGCCGTGAACTGGCGACCATCTTCCGCGATGTCGTTTTGGCGTGCGACGGGGAGATCAACGACATGCCGATGCGCGAGTTCGACCTGTTCGGCTTCTCGACACCAGCGATGCTCAAGCGCATTGAGCAGGAGCGTGTGGCGGGCATTGAAAAAATCTCGATCCTGCAGATCAAAGTCGCCCGGCCCTTCGAGCAGCAAACCACCGACGCCGCCAATGGGCGTGATCTGATCCAGCACCTGTCGAGCACGATGCTGATCGGCAAGGATCGGCGTGATACCCGCCAGATCTATCAGGTCGCCTATGACGACTATGGCATCGACGACCTGACGGGATACACGCTGGCGCAGGTGAAGCTGGTGTTCCGAATGGCCAAACAGCCGCACCGCAAGGCCCACAACGTTGCTGTCCAAATCACGTCGCCGAACGGCCTGAACGACAAGAGCAAGACCGAGGATGACCGCAAGCGCGTGCTGGAACAGCTCACGCGAATTGGGGTGCTCCGTGAGTTCTGATGACGCTACCGCGAAGTCGGCACATCTGAGCTTTCTGGCAGCGCTGGAGCGGCTGCCCCGGGTCGATTCCCGCGTCAGGGCGGCCGAGCTCGGGCGATGCAGACCAACGTTTCTGCAGCGACGATGGATCACGGAAGAGGACTACCTCACACATCTGATGGTGCCCGTCCTGGATTCTGAGCAGGAAGTCGAGGTTGAGATCGATCACGACGCGGCGGTGTACCGGTACCGCAGTCCCCAGCAGCGGTCACGAACGGTTGAGCGACCTCTTGCCGACATCGCGCTGTATACCTTCCAAGTGGATGCGTGGCTCGCCGACTTGGCATCCTTGATCGGCATCGAAGATCGACGACGATCCGACCGTCGACATCGCGTGCCGGGCCACCTGTGGCACCTCGGGGAAGTACGAATCGCTTGCACACACGACTTTGCCCCGGTGTTCGTTGCCAGAGCGTGGGAGCGTGCTCCTGTTGCCGCGATGACCTCGGTGTTGAGCGACCCAATCTGGTCGCGTGGCGGCATCGTATTGCGGCATCAGCGAGATCCCGTTGATCTGCCCCGTGACCATGTCATGCGCGTGCTGGACGAGTTCGTTCGCGTGGACGACGGCCAGGACGTTTTCGACGCGAGCGCATTCGACAGGGTGCTGCGTGGCTACGTCACGCCCAGCGGTGCGCCAGAGCCGGTTGAGTTCTTCCAAGGCAATCGACTGAAGCTGCCCCACTTCACCGAGTCGCGTGAGCTGTCTGCGGAGCGCGCCAAGATCGTCAAGCAGATGTGGAGTGCCGACGGGAAGAACGCGCCAGAGGTGTCCTGGGCCGAGGTCAACAGGATCGCCAATACCGGCTACCAGTCGTTCGATGACGCCTTCGGCGGAAAGGCTGAACGCGAGGACGTGATCGCATTGGTCAAGCGCGGCAAATACCGACTGCGACGCAACACATAAACGCGCCCATAAATCAAACCAGACACGGGCCATAAACCCGTGCGGAGACTTCGATGTGCCCATTTCATCTAGGAGGCACATCGAAATGCAAACTCAAGTTCCATCAATCGAATCCGGTCGGAATCCCCGCCGGATGAATCCCGGCGGTGCAGCCTGCATCGCGCTCGACGAAAACGAGCTCGCCATCCGCTGGGGGCTCTCCGTCAAGACTCTGCGCCGCTGGCGTCAAGAGCAGCTTGGCCCGATCTACTGCAAGCTCGGTCGCCGGGTCACCTACCTCCTGCACGAAATCGAAGCCTTCGAGCGCCGCGTCTCGCGTTACTCGAGCTTCACTCGTGCGTACCAGTGAGGAGGACGGCCATGAGCGATCTGACCATCTTCCCTGTCGACATCGCCGAGATGTCTGTGAGCCAATTGGCCGCGCTGCCGCCCGCGCAGAAGCGCGAGGTCGACAAGAACCTCGACGCCGCCATCGACTGGCTCAAGAAGGCACGCACCAAGTTCGACGCGGCGCTGGAGCAGTGCTACGGCGAGCAGGCACGCGCCGCGCTGCGTGAATCCGGCCGTGACTTCGGTACCGCCCACATCAGCGATGGCCCGCTGCACATCAAGTTCGAGCTGCCCAAGAAGGTCAGCTGGAACCAGAAGCAGCTGGGCGAAATCGCCGAGCGCATCGTGGCCTCGGGCGAGAAGGTCGAGGGCTACCTCGACGTCAAGCTCTCAGTGTCCGAGTCCCGGTACATCAACTGGCCACCTGCGTTGCAGCAGCAGTTCGCGGCCGCCCGCACAGTCGATTCCGGCAAGCCGTCCTTCACCCTGAGCACCGATGGGGGTGAGGCATGAAGAGGCTACCCATCGTGTCCGCCGTCGAGCGGATGGCCGAGCGCAAGGGCGTGAAGCTGCTGATGCTGGGCAAGTCCGGCATCGGCAAGACGTCCCGGCTCAAAGACCTCGACCCCGCTACCACGCTGTTCCTTGACATCGAGGCAGGCGACTTGGCTGTCGCCGACTGGCCGGGCGACACCATCCGCCCGGCGTCCTGGCCCGAGAGCCGCGACTTCTTCGTGTTCCTCGCAGGCCCCGACAAGTCGCTACCGCCGGAGAGCGCGTTCTCGCAGGCGCACTACGACCACGTCATCGAGAAGTTTGGCGATGCGACGCAGCTCGGTCGCTACCAGACCTTCTTCCTCGACTCGATCACGCAACTGTCTCGCCAGTGCTTTGCGTGGTGCAAGACGCAGCCCGGGGCGGTCAGTGATCGTTCCGGCAAGCCCGATCTGCGCGCGGCCTACGGGCTGCTCGGCCAGGAAATGATCGGCGCGTTGACCCACCTGCAGCACGCCCGTGGCAAGAACGTGGTGTTCGTGGCGATCCTCGATGAGCGACTGGATGACTTCAATCGCAAGGTGTTCGTCCCGCAGATCGAAGGCAGCAAGACCAGCCTGGAGCTGCCCGGCATCGTCGATGAGGTCGTGACGCTGGCCGAGATCAAGGCCGAGGACGGTAGCTCCTACCGCGCCTTCGTCACGCACACCGTCAATCCCTACGGCTTCCCGGCCAAAGACCGCAGCGGTCGTCTCGACCTGCTGGAGCCGCCGCATCTCGGCGCGCTGATCGCCAAGTGCGCGGGCGCAGTTCCCACGCCCGCCAGCGCCGCCAACCCCGCACACATCGAATCTCAGGAGTAATCGCAATGACCGCATGGAATGACTTCAATGACGCCGACTCTCAGCAATCCGGCTTCGATCTGATCCCCAAGGGCACCGTCGTGCCGGTGCGCATGACCATCAAACCGGGTGGCTATGACGACCCCGAACAAGGCTGGGGTGGCGGCTACGCCACCGAGTCGTTCGAGACAGGGTCTATCTATCTGGCCGCCGAGTTCGTGGTCACCGCTGGCGACCATGTCAAACGCAAGATGTGGAGCAACGTCGGACTTCTCTCGAAGAAGGGTCCGACCTGGGGCCAGATGGGGCGCAGCTTCATCCGCGCCGCGCTCAACAGTGCTCGCAACGTCCACCCGCAGGACAACAGCCCGCAGGCCGCCGCCGCGCGCCGCATCAATGGCTTCGCCGAACTGGATGGTCTGGAGTTCCTGGCGCGCGTCGACATCGAGAAGGACGCCAAGGGCCAAGACCGCAACGTGGTCAAGCTGGCAGTCGAGCCCGATCACCCCGACTACGCCAAATTGAAGGGCGTGCCGCCGAAGGGCAGTCCGGGCGGTGGCAACTCCGGCGCTCCGGCGCAAGCGGCTCCTGCCTACGCCGCGCCTACCCCGCAACGCGCGCCAGTGACGGGCAAACCGTCCTGGGCTCAGTGAGGAAGCGGCCATGAATACAACCGTCTTCACTGCCAGCCACTACGGCGTCGTGCGTTTCGGCGATCTGCAATGCGAGGCCGTCGTCCTCAAGGGCGGCGAGCGCGGCTACGTTCGTCGCCAACTGGCCAAGCTGCTGGGCTTCCACGAGACGCACAAGGGTGGCCGATTTGCCCGGTTTCTGGCCGATTTCGCGCCTAACTCCTTGTCGGCATTGGAGAAAACTCGTGAGCCGATTCTGTTGCCATCAGGTCGGCAGGCGCAGTTCTTCCCGGCGGGGATCATTGCGGACGTCGCGTCGGCGGTGGTCAGCGCCGCCATCAACGGCACGCTGCACAAGGCCCGCCAGGGCATCGTGCCCAACTGCATGAAGATCATGCGCGCGCTGGCCACCACCGGCGAGGTCGCGCTGATCGACGAGGCGACGGGCTACCAGTACCACCGCGCGCCTGACGCGTTGCAGGAACTGATCTCCAAGCTGCTGCGCCAGTCGTGCTCTTCGTGGGAGCGCCGCTTCCACCCGGACTACTACCGCGCCCTCTACCGGCTGTTTGGCTGGAAGTACCAGGGCCACGACCAGAACCCGCCCCACGTTGTTGGCCAGATCACGCAGCGCTGGGTCTATGGGCCGGTGTTGCCCGCCACGCTGATTGACGAGATCCGTGCTCGCAAGGGCATCTCGCAAAAGCACCACCAGTGGCTGTCCGATCAGGGCCTCGCACGTCTGGAAACGCAGATTCATGCGGTGACCGCGATTGCGCGCAGCTCAACCTGCTACCGCGACTTCGACCGCCGTTGCGAAGCGGCCTTCGCAGGCGGCTCGCTGCAGTTGGGCCTGCTCGCGGAAGACTTTGAGGAGGTGGCGTGAAATGCTGGGTCTGCAAACGACAGGCCCGGGGATTCGGTCACACCGACAACCGACACGGTGTCGGCGATCCTCGGCGCTACCCCATCGACTGGGTGTTCTGCTCGCAGCGCTGCCAGACCGCGTTCCACGCGATGTATGGCAACTGGCTGCGCGCCAAGGATGGTCGCACCGACATCAAGGGGGTCACCATGATCGATCCCTCTGATATCGAGCTGGCCGCCATGCGCAAGTGCCTCAAGTCCTTCGGCGAGGCGGCGGGCGAGATCGGTTTCACCAAACCGCTGGGCAACTACTCCGAAGCCGAGGCGCTGCAGGTGATCGACGCCATCGTCACTTGCTACACCGAGGCGATGGTTGAACACCACGAGGCGAGCAAGTACCCGCCCGTGCGCGGCATGACGCAGACGCCCGATCCCATGACTCCGAGTGCAGCCAATCCGTTCGCGGATCTGGAGGACGACCTGCCTTGGGAAGAACCGAAGGGGAAGAAGCCATGATGGACTTCAACTCCACGTCGAGCATCTCGGGGCAGATTACCTCGCTGGTCGACGCCGGGATGCAGCGGGCCCGAGCCAAGCAGTCCGAGCGCCAGTACCTTGGTGCCTCGCGGTTGGGCGCTGCCTGCGAGCGTGCGCTGCAGTTTGAGTACGCCAAGGCTCCCGTCGATCACGGCCGGGACACCCCGGGCCGGATGCTACGCATCTTCGAGCGCGGCCACGTCATGGAGGACTGCATGGTCGCGTGGCTGCGCGACGCCGGTTTCGACCTGCGTACCCGCAGGGCCGATGGCGAGCAGTTTGGCTTCTGCGTGGCTGATGGCCGTCTGCAGGGCCACATCGACGGTGTCATCGTCGATGGCCCGGAGGGCTTTGCCTACCCGGCGCTCTGGGAAAACAAGTGCTTGGGCTCGAAGTCCTGGCGCGAGCTGGAGAAGAACCGGCTCGCCGTGGCCAAGCCCGTCTACGCCGCGCAAGTGGCGATCTACCAAGCCTATCTCGAACTGCACGAGCACCCGGCGATCTTCACGGCGCTCAACGCCGACACGATGGAGATCTACACCGAGGCCGTGCCCTTTGACGCAGCCCTGGCCCAGCGCATGTCGGATCGGGCGGTGAAGGTCATCACGGCCACCGAAGCAGGCGAACTCCTGCCGCGCGCCTTCAATGATCCGACCCACTTCGAGTGCCGGATGTGCGCGTGGCAAGACCGCTGCTGGAGAACACAAGCATGACCGACAACAACACCCCGGCCACCGGCATCGAGCCGATGATCGATGCCAAGCAGGCGGCCGCCGCGTTGCGCCTGCCGTACTACTGGTTCGCCGATCACGCGATGCGCACCAAGTACCGGATTCCGCACTACCTGATGGGCGGTCTGGTGCGCTACCGCCTGTCCGATCTCTCTGCGTGGGCCACGCTTACCACCGCCGTCCAGGGCCGTGATGTCCAGGACGCGGACGCACCTGTCGAGGGAGCCGAATGATCGACTTCAACGACACAACCCAATCTGCGGAGCGCAACAGGGAGTCTGAACGAGACGAGATTCGCACCGAACTGCTGGCGCGACTGGAGTCGGTGCTGACCACGATGTTTCCGGCTGGCAAGAAGCGCCGTGGCAAGTTCCTGATCGGCGACATCCTCGGCAGTCCAGGTGACAGCCTAGAGGTGGTGCTCGAAGGTGAGAAGGTCGGTCTGTGGACGGATCGTGCCGACAACTCAGGCGGCGACATCTATGCGCTGATCGGCGGCTACTGCGGCATCGACGTTCACAGCGACTTTCCCCGCGTGCTGGACGCCGCTGCTGACCTGCTCGGGCGCTCGCGGTCGCTACCGATGCGTAAAGTCAAGAAGGAAGTACCGGTCGACGATCTCGGTCCAGCCACGGCCAAGTGGGATTACCTGGACGCCACAGGCAAGCTGATTGCGGTCGTCTACCGCTACGACCCACCCGGTCGCAAGAAGGAGTTCCGGCCGTGGGATGCCAAGCGACGCAAGATGGCTCCGCCTGAGACACGTCCGCTTTACAACCAGCCGGGGCTCCTGTCGGTAGACACAGTCGTCCTGGTTGAAGGTGAGAAGTGCGCACAGACGCTGATCGGCTTTGGCATTTGTGCCACCACTGCGATGCACGGAGCCAACGCGCCGGTTGACAAAACCGACTGGTCGCCGCTGGCAGGCAAATCTGTGCTCATCTGGCCCGACAAGGACAAGCCGGGTTGGGAATACGCGGATCGAGCCTCCCAGGCGCTGCTGCTGGCTGGTGCAAAGTCCTGCTACATCCTGTACCCGCCCGAGGACGCTGCTGATGGCTGGGATGCGGCCGATGCCAAGAACGAAGGCTTCGATGTCGCGGGCTTCATTGCTCATGGCCCGCGCCTTCAGATGCATCTCATATCGGACGACCCCGAGCGCGATCCGACAAGCGCTGGTGGCGGAATCGAGGACTCGGTATGGGGCACCGAGGACGCGCTGGCGCTGTCATTCACGCGCCGCTATCACCGCGACTGGCGCTATGTCGCGGGCTGGGGTCGGTGGCTGGTCTGGGATGGTCTCCGCTGGCGCACCGAGGACACCTTGGCTGCCGCCGATCTCATCCGCCACGTCTGTCGTCACGCTGCTATCAACGCCAACAACCCCAAGGTCGCGGCCAAACTTGCGGCATCCAGCACCGTGGGCGGTGTCGAACGGCTGGCACGGGCGGATCGCAGGCACGCGGCCACGACCGACGAATGGGATGCAGATCCGTGGCTGCTCAACACACCTGGTGGCGTCGTCGACCTTAAGACCGGACGTCTACGCCCACACGACCGCGCCGACCGGATGACCAAGATCACCACGGCCACACCCGGTGGCGACTGCCCAACTTGGCGGCAGTTCCTCGATGAGGTCACGGGTGGTGACAAGGAGCTGCAGGTCTATTTGCAGCGGATGGTGGGCTACGCGCTGACCGGATCTACCCGGGAGCACGCCCTATTTTTCCTGTACGGCACTGGCGCGAATGGCAAGTCGGTGTTCGTGAACACGTTGGCCACCATCCTCGGCGATTACGCCACCAACGCGCCGATGGACACGTTTATGGAAACGCGCACCGACCGGCATCCGACCGACATGGCCGGTCTGCGTGGGGCGCGCTTCGTGGCGGCAATTGAGACCGAGCAGGGGCGGCGCTGGGCAGAGTCGAAGGTCAAGAACCTGACCGGGGGCGACAAGATCTCTGCGCGCTTTATGCGGCAGGACTTCTTCGAGTTTTTCCCTCAATTCAAGTTGTTCGTCGCGGGCAATCACAAGCCTGCCATTCGCAACATTGACGAGGCGATGAAGCGACGGCTGCACCTGATCCCCTTCACGATCACCGTGCCGCCCGAGCGACGAGACAAGCACCTGCAGCAGAAATTGCTGGCCGAGCGCGACGGCATCCTGGCCTGGGCGGTACAGGGATGCCTCGACTGGCAACGCCTGGGACGTCTCGATCTCCCGCAGCAAGTCGTCGACGCCACTGAGGAGTACTTCGAAGCCGAGGACGCGTTGGGCCGGTGGCTGGATGAGCGCTGCGTTCGTGTGGCCACTGCGAAGTCTTTGACTGCCGAACTGTTCAACGACTGGAAGCTGTGGGCCGAGGCAGCGGGTGAATTCATCGGCTCGCAACGCCGCTTCTCCGATCTGCTCATCACCAGGGGCGTGGAGAAGTGGCGCAACGGCATGGGCGTGCGCGGGTTTCAGGGGATCGGGCTCAAGACCCCGCCCACGGCCGCCTACACGCCTTATGCCGACAACTGATCTCTATGGAAACCGCATCGTCTGACGCAGCTGACGCTGTTCCTCGTAACTCTCTACACGCGTGCGTGACGCGCACCTCATGGAGTGTTTCGACTGACTGCGTCGGCTGCGTCAGACAGAAGCGCGAAAGGATAAAAAGCATGAACACGACAATCCTGGCCCTTGATCTGGGCACACACACCGGGTGGGCTCTGCAGCACCTGGACGGCACCATCACCAGCGGCACGGAGCACTTCAAGCCGCAGCGATTTGAAGGCGGCGGGATGCGTTTCCTTCGATTCAAGCGCTGGCTCAACGAACTGCTGTCGGTCAGCAATCACATCAACGCGGTGTTCTTCGAGGAAGTTCGGAGGCACGCTGGCGTTGACGCGGCGCACGCCTACGGCGGATTCATGGGGCACCTGACTGCGTGGTGTGAACATCACAACATCCCCTACCAGGGCGTTCCGGTCGGCACGATCAAGAAGCACGCAACCGGCAAAGGCAACGCGGGCAAGGACGAAATGATCACGTCCGTCCGCGAGCGTGGTCACACCCCAGTCGACGACAACGAAGCCGACGCACTGGCCCTGCTGCACTGGGCAGTCGAGACGCAGGAGGTGTGACGTGAAGGTTCCGACACCCCAATACCGCTGCCCCCTTGGTCGGCTGCAGCCACAAGCCACCGATCTGGACGTCATCAAGGAACGTGGCTGGCGTGATCAACACATCCTGGTGGTCAACGCGTCCGACGACCGTCTGGACTTCATCGAACGCGAGATCGTGCGACGCATTGGTGAACGTCTGTACGGGCTGGGAGGGACGCGTCATGGCTGAGTGGACAAGCGACGACGTGGCAGCACGCTTCGAAGAGGCCGCCACCACCGGACGACGCCTGCCCCCTGTACGTGTGCAGGGCTACTTCAATTGTTGGCCCGCCTTCGTTCGCAAGGAGTGGGAAGCCTTTGCTGCCGACGAGAAGGTGTACCGACCCTTCCCACCAAGCCCCGAGGCCATCGACCGGATGCTGGAGACGATGCGCTGGGTGCAGTGGCTCGAGGTCGAGCAGCGCCATCTCGTGTGGATGCGGGCCAAGCGCTACGGCTGGAGGGACATCACGATTCGCTTTGCCTGCGACCGGACGACGGCGTGGCGGCGTTGGCAGAGGGCAATGGAGATCGTGGCTGCGAACCTCAACAGCGAAGGCGTGCGGTTGCCTTCCAAAAACGTGGGCAATTTAGGGTAATGCTTGCCGCGCTTGTCCCTGCTTTGCCTTGCTTGTCCGTTTCGAGGCCCGCCAGCCCTGCAACAAAACAGCCCGGTCGGGGGTAGTATTTCGGCTATCTTCTGGACAGCGGTGACGGTTGAGGCGATAGGCCCAGGCAAAAGGGGTCCTTCCTTCCCAAATCGCAATGCGGGGGGCGCGAGCGCGGCAGTCGTCTAGCGTCCGACTGCAAACCAAGGTTTGCAGGGTTTGCAGTTTGCACCCGCACCAGTCCGCACCCATCACGAGCCCGCCCACGGTTTTCCGTCGGCGGGCTTTCCTTTTGAGGAACCGATTCTGAACACGCTCAACGTCGAGTACCGCAAGGTCGAGGCGCTGATCCCCTACGCCCGTAATCCACGCACGCACACGGATGAGCAGGTGGCCAAGATCGCCGCCAGCATCGTCGAGTACGGCTGGACGAATCCGGTTCTGGTGGACGGCGACAACGGGATCATCGCGGGCCACGGTCGTCTGGCCGCCGCGCGCAAGCTCGGGCTGGATCAGGTGCCGGTCATAGAACTGGCGCACCTCTCGCCCACGCAGAAGCGTGCCTACGTCATCTCTGACAACCGGCTGGCGCTCGACGCCGGTTGGAACGAGGAGATGCTGGCGCTGGAGATGGCCGAGCTGTCCGAGGCCGGGTACGACCTTGCGTTGACCGGTTTCGAGGATGCTGAGATCGAGGCCTTGCTCGCTGACGAGGTGGAAACCGATGACGCCGACCAGGAGGCAGATGCCGACGAACCGGACGCTGCTGATGATGTGCCGGATGCCCCTGTGGTGCCGGTGTCCCGCACCGGCGATGTCTGGGCCATCGGCTCCCACCGTCTGATCTGTGGCGATGCCACCGACCCGACAGCAGTCGCCACGCTGATGCAGGGCGATGCGGCCCGGCTGTGCTTCACCTCACCGCCTTACGGCAACCAGCGTGACTACACCAGCGGCGGTGTCAAGGATTGGGATGGCCTGATGCGCGGCGTGTTTGCCAACGTGCCAACGGCCGACGACGGCCAGGTGCTGGTCAACCTCGGGTTGATCCACCGCGACAACGAAGTCATCCCGTATTGGGATGCGTGGCTTGGCTGGATGCGCACGCAGGGTTGGCGGCGCTTCGCGTGGTACGTCTGGGATCAAGGACCGGGGATGCCCGGAGACTGGGCTGGTCGCTTTGCGCCGAGTTTCGAGTTCGTATTTCACTTCAACCGCGCCAGCCGCAAGCCCAACAAGATCGTGCCCTGCAAGCACGCGGGCCAGGAGTCGCACCTGCGTGCCGATGGCTCGTCCACGGCGATGCGCGGCAAGGACGGCGAGGTCGGCGGCTGGACGCACAAGGGGCAGCCGACGCAGGACACCCGGATTCCCGACTCGGTGATCCGCGTGATGCGTCACAAGGGCAAGATCGGTCAGGACATCGACCACCCGGCTGTGTTCCCGGTGGCGTTGCCGGAGTTCGTGATCGAGGCCTACACGGACGCAGGCGACATCGTGTTCGAACCTTTTGGCGGCAGCGGCACGACGATGCTGGCCGCGCAGCGCACCGGTCGTGTGTGTCGCAGCGTTGAGATCGCGCCGGAGTACGTGGACGTCGCCATCAAGCGCTTCCAGCAGAACCACTCCGGCGTGCCCGTCACGTTGCTGGCCACCGGCCAATCCTTCGATGACGTCGCCAGTGAACGTCTGGCCACCACGGAGGTAGCGCAATGACCGCCTCGTGGTTTGCCGACAAGATCGAGCAGTGGCCGACCGCCAAACTGCTGCCCTACGCCCGCAATGCGCGCACCCACTCGGACGATCAGGTGGCGCAGATCGCTGCCTCGATTGCCGAGTTCGGATTCACCAATCCGATCCTCGCCGGTAGCGATGGTGTCATCGTGGCCGGGCACGGACGGCTTGCTGCTGCGCAGAAGCTCGGGCTGGCGGTGGTGCCGGTGGTGGTGCTCGATCATCTGAGCGCGACGCAGCGCCGGGCCCTGGTGATCGCGGACAACCGCATCGCCGAGAACGCGGGCTGGGACGACGCGATGCTGCGCATCGAGATCGCGTCCCTTCAGGATGACGACTTCGACGTGTCGCTGACCGGCTTCGATGCCGATGCACTTGCGGAATTGATGGCGGGCGACGAGCCGGATGGCGAAGGCGAAACCGATGACGATGCGGTGCCCGAGGTGTCAGAGACACCCGTCTCGCGCCCGGGCGATGTCTGGCTGCTCGGTGGCCACCGTCTGCTGTGTGGCGACTCCACTGTGGCTGAGAGCTACGACCGGGTTCTCGATGGCGAGCCGGTGGATATGGTCTTCACCGACCCGCCGTACAACGTGAACTACGCCAACAGCGCCAAGGACAAGATGCGCGGCAAGGATCGCGCGATCCTGAACGACAACCTCGGCGACGGCTTCTACGACTTCCTGCTGGCGGCGTTGACGCCGACCATCGGGAACTGCCGGGGCGGCATCTACGTGGCGATGTCGTCCAGCGAACTGGATGTGCTGCAGGCAGCGTTCCGTGCCGCCGGTGGAAAGTGGTCGACGTTCATCATCTGGGCCAAGAACACCTTCACGCTGGGCCGGGCCGACTACCAGCGCCAGTACGAGCCAATCTTGTACGGATGGCCCGAGGGCGCGCAGCGTCACTGGTGCGGCGACCGCGACCAGGGTGACGTCTGGAACATCAAGAAGCCGCAGAAGAACGACCTGCATCCGACGATGAAGCCGGTGGAGTTGGTCGAGCGCGCGATACGCAATTCGAGCCGACCGGGCAACGTGGTGCTCGACCCGTTCGGGGGCTCCGGCACGACGCTGATCGCCGCCGAAAAGTCAGGGCGGCTGGCACGGCTGATCGAACTCGACCCTAAGTACGTGGACGTGATCGTGCGGCGCTGGCAGGAATGGGCTGGCAAGCAAGCCACCCGCGAGTCGGATGGCGCGCTGTTCGATGATCAGGCGGCGAGCGACTCCTCGTTGATCTCGCAGTGAATCACAAAGCCCGTCAGGTAAGGCAGGCCGCGCGGGATGCCGTACTGCTTGCTGGTCTGGCGGCCAATCGTCCAGCCCATCCACTGTTGGGTGGCGGCGTTGATCGCGTCCGCTAGGGTCTGGCCCTGGTACAGCCCGTTTTGCACATCGTCCGCAAAGTGGCGTCCGTGGCGGCTGTCGAGGAAGACCTGGACTGATTCGAGGGGCTGGCTGGTGGCGTCCGAGATGGCCCTCATCGCCAGGGGCCACGCGGTGCTGGCGTGTTCGTTCATCGTGCCCCAGAAGCCCCAGGCTTCGTTCTGGGTGGCGGGGATCTGTTGGTTGGTGTTCATCTCTGGCTCCTTGGGGTTGATCGTTGCGACACCCGTAGTAACGCGCTGTTCGATTGAGAAGCCAAGCTGTTCTTGGCTTCTTTCTCAATCTATTTCGATCACCCGAGACGGGCCACGTAGCGTGCGTAGTCGCCGCCCTCTGGATTCACGTAAAGGTAGGGGCGACCCGGTGCGGTGACCTCGACGCAAAGATAGCCGTCACAAGTGCCGCCACCTTTGCCACGCAGCCAGTCGCGCGATACCAACAGGCTGCGGGCAAAGGCATCGAACTCGTCGACGGTGAGTTCCTTCGTCTCGGTGACGTAGACCTTGGTCTGACCCTGGCCGCCAACTTCGTCCAAGTCGGCAGGCTTGCGGGCAAACGGCAATCGGACGCTCAACTCCTCGACCTGCAAGGTGGTGTCGCCAAACTGAAGGGTGCGAGGCGTGCGTTCGATGGTGATGGTCATGGTGCTCATGGATGTTCTCCTGGGTGTTGGCGTGGCGATCAGGCTTCTGCGGCGATCCGGTAGACCCGCTCGCCACCTTGGGCCTTGTCCGAGACGATGGTCAGGCCAAGCTTCTTCTTGAAGGCTCCGGCAAAGGTGCCGCGCACCGTGTGCGCCTGCCAGCCGGTGGTCTCGCAGATCTGCTGCACCGTTGCCCCTTCGGGGCGCCGCAGCATCTGGATCACGGTGGCCTGCTTGCTGTTCTCGCGGGTGCGAGGTTTGGCGGCCGCCTTTTCTTGCGCCCACGTGGCCTCGGCTGCCGTCACGGCTGCGTCGAGTTCGGAGTCGGCGGTCACTGGCGCAGGCGCAGGCCGGGCGCGCCCCATCGCGTCGTAGCCCTCGGCTGCAACGAACCAGTGGGTGCCGTCGGAGGTGATCAGCGCGCGGTTGAAAAGGCCATCGAGCACCTTCTTGCGTGCCCCGCCTTTGATGTTTTCGGGGAACCAGTCGATCTTGCCGTCGGTGTGTTCGAGGGCGTAGGCCAGGATCGCGTGCTGCGCCGGGGTCAGTTGGGTGGTGGTCATTTGCTTCTCCTTGTGCAAGGGGTTGATGGGGTGACGTGATGAACGCGCTGTTCGGGAGTGAAGCCAAGCGCTTTCTGCTTGGCTTCGACGGTTCTTGATCAGTTGTTGGCCTTGTCCGACTTCGCCGCCTTGCGGCCCTGTTCGACGCCTGCGTTGAACGCGGCTTCAAGGGCGTCGCGCAGGCACCAAACCGCCACGTCGTGGAAGTCGAGGCTGTCCGACTTGCGGGTTTCCAGGGTTTCGATGCCCAGCTTGCTTTGCGCGATCTGGGTCAGGAGTTGTTCGATCTTGCT
>CAMCTC010000045.1 GCA_945878355.1 Bordetella parapertussis
GGCAGCGCCTCGATCTCGGCACGCACCGGGTTGCCGGTGACCAAGCCTTGCCGGACCGCCGCGGCAGGACCCTCGAAGCCAAAGGCCACGCGGTCGGCGAACCGCAGCAAGACCTTGTTCGACAGCAGCAGCGCAGCGTCCGCATTGACCAGCAGCAGCGGCTTGCGCAGCAGGCTGGCCATCAGGCCTCCGGGCAAACACACATAGCCGCCCATGCCCAGCACCGCGCTGGCACCGCGCCGGCGCAGCACAGCCGCAGCGTCCCAGAAAGCCCGGATCAGCCGCAAGCCGCCGCCCAGGCTGTGCAGCAAGCCCTTGCCACGCATGCCGCTAAAAGCCAAGCGATCCAACGCGATACCGGTCGGCGGCACCAGACGGTTCTCCATGCCGGTGGTGGTGCCGAGCCAACTCACGCTCCAGCCGCGACGCTGCAGTTCGCGGGCGACCGCGATACCGGGGATGATGTGGCCGCCAGTGCCAGCGGCCATGATCACGAGGTGGGGCATCATGCGCGGCCTCCGCGCATCAATTGACGATTCTGGCTTCGCCTGAACCGGCATCGTGCGCTGCGCGCCCGCGCCGTGCTGCGCACGCCGCTCATGCTCGGCCTCCGCGCATGAGTTGCCTGTTTTGGCTACGCCGGAGCAGACAGCCTGCGCTGCGCGCAGCCGCCCTGCCCGTGCCGGGCAGGGCGCTCATGCGCGGCCTCCGCGCATGAGCTGTCTGTTCTCAATATCCACTCTGACGACGATTGCTAGGGCGATCAGGTTCATCAGGATCGCCGAGCCGCCGTAACTCAGCAGCGGCAGCGTCAGGCCTTTGGTCGGCAATGCACCCAGCGTGACACCCATGTTGATCAGGGTCTGGCCGCCGATCCAGATGCCGATGCCCTGCGCCATCAGACCGGCAAAGACGCGGTCCATCGCCACCGCCTGACGACCAATCACAAAAATCCTGCGGGTGAGCCAGAAGAACGCCAAGATCACCACCGCGACGCCAATGAAACCCAACTCTTCGCCAATCACCGCCATCAAGAAATCGGTGTGCGCCTCGGGCAGGTAATGGAGCTTCTCGACACTGCTGCCCAGGCCTTGGCCGAAAACCTCACCGCGACCGAAAGCGATCAGCGAGTGGGTCAGTTGGTAGCCCTTGCCTGCCGAATACACCGGGTCCCAGGGGCTCATGAAAGCCAGGATGCGCTCGCGTCGGAACGGACTGGTCGCGATCATCATCCCGAACGCCGCCAGCAGCACCGTGAGGCTGAGGAAGAACATCTTGCCGTTGACGCCGCCCAAGAACAGCACACCAAGCGCCATCAGCGCGATCACAACGAAAGCGCCCATGTCAGGCTCGGCCAGCAGCAACACACCGATGAAAGCCAGCGCCAGTGCCATCGGCCACACCGCCTGGATGAACCGCTCCTTGACGTCCATCTTGCGAACCATGTAGCTCGCCGCGTACATCGCCATACCCAACTTGGCCAATTCGCTAGGCTGGAAATTCATCCCGCCCACCGGCAGCCAGCGCCGCGCACCGTTCACACCCTTGCCCACATGCGGAATCAGCACCACGGCGAGCAGCAGCAGCGAAAACAAAAAAATCCTGGGCGCCCATTTTTCCCATGCCTTGACCGGCACCTGCACTGCCAGCAGCGCGGCCACAAACGCGATGCCCAGCGACAGCGCATGGCGGTTGAGAAAGAAGGTGGGCGAATAGCGCGCGTACTTGGGACTGTCGGGCAGCGCAACACTGGCCGAATAGACCATCACCAGACCCAAGGTCAGCAAGCCGATGACGCACCACACCAGCGCCGAGTCGAAGCCGGCGATCCGGGTCGGTTGATCGGTCGCTTGGCCATCCCAGTCGCGGATCGGCAAGCGGTTCTCGCGCTCGCTGCGCCAGACCTGCAGGCGCTGCATCCATGGCGCCAGACCGATCGCCTCAGCCAGCTTGCTCACAGCACCGCCTCGCCGCGTTCGGCGGCCCGGGCCTGCACCGCAGCCACGAACACCTCAGCCCGGTGACCGTAGTTGCGGAACATGTCGAGGCTGGCGCAGGCTGGGCTCAGCAGCAGCGCATCACCTGCCTGCGCCTGGTCGAAGCACCAATTCACCGCGTCCTCCAGGCTGTCGTGGCGTTGACGCGGCACCGCGGCCGAGGTCGGGTCGGCGGCCAACGCAGCGTCGATCGCACCAGCGTCACGACCGATCAAGGCCACTGCCCTGGCATGCCGCGCCACGGGTTGAGCCAGCGCAGAGAAATTCTGACCCTTGCCGTCGCCACCCAGGATCGCCAGCAATTTGGCCGGCGCCTGATCAGCGCCCAGGCCCAACAGCGCAGCCACGGTGGCGCCGACATTGGTGCCCTTGCTGTCGTCGAAAGCCTCGACATCACCGACACGGGCGACAAACTCAAGCCGGTGCGGCTCGCCGCGGTACTCGCGCAAACCATGCAGCATAGGCGCCAAGGGGCAACCGATCGCGCAGGCCAATGCCAGCGCAGCCAGCGCGTTGGCAGCGTTGTGGCGGCCACGCACGCGCAACGCGTCAGCCGGCATCAGCCGCTGCAGGTAAATCTCTTCGTCCTGATCTTCACCTCGACGACGCTTGAGTGTCTCGTCGACCTCGCGCGCCCGCACCAACCAGGCGATGCCGTTCTCGACCACCAGACCGAAATCACCCGGCCGCTGCGGTGCATCGAGTCCGAAACGAAACACCTTGCGACCGACCGATCGGGTCGGTCGGCCTCGCCCGCCTTTGACGAGCACAGGCGCGGGCACCATGGCTTCGACCTGCAGGTCATCGCGGTTGATGACCATCACGCTGCGCTCGCCAAAGACCTTGGCCTTGGCCTCAATGTAAGCGGCCATCGAGCCATGCCAATCCAGATGGTCCGGGCTGAGATTGAGCACGGTCGCGGCGTCGGGCTCGAAACCCTGCACGCTGTCGAGCTGGAAACTCGACAGTTCGAGCACCCAGACCTCGGGCAAGTGCTTGAACACCGGTCCGGCAAGTACGCTGACCGAAGGCTCAGGATCCACGGCCGAAAGCTCATCGGCCGCATCGGCCGCATCGACGAGCGGGCCTGGCAACAGCGTATCGAGACAGGGGGCGGCGATCTCGCCCGTCGGCTCGATCGACTCGGTGATCGACGCATCGATAGGCGTTTCGCAAGCTGTGGCCAGCAGGCCAGTCTCTTCGACCTGGGCGGGCTGCACCGGCTCCAAGGCCAGCGCCTGGGCCAGCGTGTCGAGCATCGTCGGCCCGATGTTGCCGGCCACCGCGACCCGAAAACCGCATCGACCCACCAGCAAAGCGCACATCGCGGTGGTCGTGGTCTTGCCGTTGGTACCCGTGATCGCCAACAGCTTGGGTGAGTATCCTCGTTCAGTCTTGAGTTCCGCCAGCGCGGCGACAAAAAGGTCTAGCTCTGCGGCCACCGCGATGCCCCGAGCTTGCGCGGCGGCCAGCAGGGGTGCGATCCGCTCATCGCCAGGCGCCAGGCCCGGGCTCTTGAGCAGCAGTTGCACGCCAGCCAGGTCGGCCACAAGCGGCAGGCCGCTGTGCAGGCCAATCTCGGGCAAGGTCTCGCGCAACACCGCCGCCTGGGGCGGGTCTTCGCGCGAATCCCAGACCTGAACCTTTGCGCCCCGGCTGGCGCACCAACGCGCCATCGCCAGGCCGGAATTTCCGAGGCCCAGCACCAGCACGTGGAGGTCAGCCAGTGGCGTCATGTCTCGATCACCGCAGCTTCAGACTGGCCAGACCGACCAGGCACAACAACATCGTGATGATCCAGAACCGGATCACGACCTGGGTCTCGGTCCAACCGCTCTTCTCGAAATGGTGGTGCAAGGGCGCCATCTTGAAGATGCGCCGGCCGACGCCAAAACGCTTTCTGGTGTACTTGAACCAGCCCACCTGCAGCATCACCGACAAGACCTCGGCGACGAAGACCGCGCCCATCACACCGAGCACGATCTCCTGCCGGGTGATCACCGCGACCGTGCCCAGGCCACCGCCCAGCGCCAGCGCACCCACGTCGCCCATGAAGACCTGCGCCGGGTGGGCGTTGAACCAGAGAAAAGCCAAGCCTGCGCCGGCCAATGCACCGCAGAAGATCAGCAGTTCACCGGCCCCCGGAATGTAGGGAAACAGCAAGTACTTGCTGTAGACCGAATTGCCAACGACATAGGCAAAGATGCCCAGTGCGCTGCCCACCATCACGACCGGCATGATTGCCAGACCGTCAAGCCCGTCGGTGAAGTTCACCGCGTTGCTGGTGCCCACGATCACGAAGTAGGTCAGCGCGATGAAGCCGTACACCCCGAGTGGGTAGCTGACGGTCTTGAAAAACGGCAGCATCAGGTCGGCCTTGGGCGGCAGGTCGTTGGAAAACCCGCTTTGAATCCAACGCACGAACAACTCCAGCACCCGCAGGTTGGTCGTCTCCGACACCGAGAACGCCAGGTAGAGCGCCGCGACGCCGCCGATCAGCGACTGCCAGAAGAACTTCTCGCGCGACCGCATGCCTTCGGGGTCTTTGTTGACCACTTTGCGCCAGTCATCGACCCAACCCACCGCACCGAAACCGAAGGTCACCAGCATCACGACCCAGACAAAGCGGTTGCTCCAATCGAACCACAGCAGCGTGGACACGCCCACGCCGATCAGGATCAGCACGCCACCCATGGTCGGCGTGCCGCTCTTGACCAGGTGCGACTGCAATCCGTAGTCGCGGATCGGCTGGCCGATCTTCAACTCGGTGAGCTTGCGGATCACCATCGGGCCAAACGACAGGCCGATCAACAGGGCTGTCATCGCCGACATCACGGCGCGAAAGGTCAAGTACTGGAACACGCGCAAGAAACCCCATTCGGGAAACTGCGCCAGCAGCCACTGACTCAGACTAAGCAACATGGTCAAGCCCTTCCAAAGCCTGCTGCTGCAGGGCCGCCACCACAGTGGGCATGTGCATGAATTTCGATCCCTTGACCAGCACCGCGCCGACCGCAGGGGCTTGCTCGATGGCGGCAATCACCGCCGGCGCGTCGGCGAAGTGCAGCGCGCCAGGCCCGAAAGCCGTTGCCGCATGAACACAGGCCTGACCAACGGCCCAGAACTTTTCGATACCCGCAGCAAGCGCATAAGCGCCCACCTCGGCATGGAAGGCAGGGCTGCGGTCGCCGACCTCGCCCATGTCGCCCAACACCAGCCAGCGCGGGCCGGGCAGCGCGGCCAGCACGTCGATCGCGGCACGCACCGAATCCGGGTTGGCGTTGTAGCTGTCGTCCACCAGGCTGACATCACGGCCGGCCCAGTGCAGCGGCAGCAGACGCGAGCGGCCAGCCACCGGGCGGAAGCTGGCCAGGCCCTGCGCCACCGCCGCCAAAGGAACACCTGCGGCCAGCGCGGCGGCGGTGGCCGCCAGCGCGTTGTGCAGGTTGTGGCGGCCAGGGATGTGCAGTTGCAAGTTGGCTGCGCCGACAGGTGTGTGCACGCGCAGCTGCCAATGACCGCCATCGGCATCGCTGGCCCAGACTGGCGACGAGGTCGCATCCAACATCACATCGGCAGCGCCGGTGAGTGCGAAGCTGATGCTGCGGCGGGCACCGGCCAGCGCAAGCCAGACCGCCGCATGGGCATCGTCGGCCGGGTAGACCGCGATGCCATCGGCCGGCAGCGCCGTGATCACTGCGCCGTTCTCCTGCGCCACGGCTTGCACCGTGTGCATGAACTCCTGGTGCTCGCGCTGGGCGTTGTTGACCAGCGCCACGGTGGCTTGGGCGATGGTCGCGAGCTGCGCAATCTCGCCAGGGTGGTTCATGCCCATTTCCAGCACCGCAATGCGGTGCCAGACCGTCGCGTCCTGCCTCAGTCTCAGCACGGTCAGCGGCAAGCCGATGTGGTTGTTGAAGTTGCCGGCGGTGGCCAATGCAGCGTCGCCAACCCAGGCGCGCAGGATAGCCGCGATCATCTGCGTCACAGTGGTCTTGCCGTTGCTGCCAGTCACCGCGATCAGTGCCAGTTTCATACGGACCCGCCAGGCCGCTGCGAGCTGTTGCAGCGCGACCAGCGTGTCTGGCACCAGCAGCCCCGGCAGGCCGGACTCGGCCAGTCCCCGCTCAGCCAGTGCCGCGACAGCGCCTGCAGCACGGGCTTGACCCAAGTAGTCGTGGGCATCGAAGCGATCGCCACGCAGCGCAACAAAAAAGTCGCCTGCTTGCAGGCTGCGGGTGTCGCTGTGCACGCGCAGCAGCGGCGTCGCGCCGTCACCGACCAGTGTCGACCCCGGCAGCAGGGCTTGGGACTGGGCCAGCGTCATCATTGCGGTCACTGCAAACCCCTTCGCGCAAGAGCCTGCGAGGCAATCTGCTGGTCGACGAATGGCCGCTTGACACCCGCCAACTCCTGGTAGTCCTCATGGCCTTTGCCCGCCAGCAGCAGCAGGTCAGCGGCGTCAGCTTGTTCGATCGCCCGGTCGATCGCGGCGCGACGATCTTCGATCACCTCGACATGCGCTCCGTCGGCAACACCGGCACGGATCTGCGCCAAGATCGCTGCGGGGTCTTCGTCGCGCGGGTTGTCACTGGTCAACACGACACGGTCGGCCAAGCGCCCGGCCATCGCGCCCATCAGCGGCCGCTTGCTGGCGTCGCGGTTGCCGCCACAGCCAAACAAGCACCACAACCGGCCGCCGCGTGCGGCAGCCAGCGGGCGCAATGCGTTCAAGGCCTTGTCGAGTGCATCCGGCGTGTGGGCAAAGTCGACCACCACTTCGGGCTGGCCGGGGCGGGCTGCCACGCGCTCCATCCGTCCTGGCACTGGCGTGAGCCGGGGCAGCACAGCCACCGCACGCTCCAGATCCACCCCCAGCGCGCGCAGCGCCCCAAGCACCGACAACAAATTGCTGGCGTTGAAATCGCCGACCAGGTGGCTGCGCACCGCCAGCCTTGCCTGCCCTTCGACCACGGTGAACGCCAAGCCGCCATCGACATAGCGCAGATCGCTGGCCTGCAGGCGCGCCGAGCCGGCCACGGCGGTGGTCCACAGGTCGAGTCCGGCGTCAGCGCAGTCACGCGCCAACGCGGCACCCTGCGGGTCGTCGAGGTTGACCACCGCAGCCCGCAGTCCGGGCCAAGCGAACAGTGCGCGTTTGGCGGCCCAGTAAGCCGCCATGTCGCCGTGGTAGTCGAGGTGGTCTTGGGTGAAGTTGCTGAACTGTGCGACCGCGATCTTCGTACCGGTCAAGCGGTGCTCGGCCAGGCCGATCGACGAGGCCTCGATCGCGCAGGCGGCAAAGCCGGCGTCGGCCATGCGGCGCAAAGCCAATTGCAACGTGACCGGGTCGGGCGTGGTCAGGCCGTTGTGAACCAGGGTCGACGGCGAGTCTTGCAGCGGCGGCTCGCCAATCCCGAGCGTGCCGACCAAGCCGCAGCGCTGGCCCAATGCGGACAGCGCCTGCGCCGTCCACCAGGCCGTGCTGCTTTTGCCGTTGGTGCCAGTCACAGCGATCACCTGCACAGCGCTGGCGGGCTCGCCAAACCAGGCCGCAGCCAACGGGCCGGTCGCGGCCTTCAGGCCTGCCAGGCTGGCAATGCGGGGGTCGTTGGCATCGAAGTCAAAAGCCTCGGCGCCCTCGGTCTCTACCAAGCAGGCCGCAGCGCCGGCGGCCAGCGCCGCACGCACGTGGCGGCGGCCGTCGCTGGCATGGCCTGGCCAAGCGATGAAGGCATCGCCTGGCCGCAACAGCCGGCTGTCGGTGCGCAGCCGGTCAACGCCCGAACCGCCCAGGCGCTGGGTCAACCAAGTCCTGGCCTCGGTGAGGCCTGACAGCGTGCGCGCCATCAAAAGCTCTCCCGCTCAGCCGGCATCGCATTGGCCACCACGCCCGACCTGACGTCGAGATCGGGTGCGACGTTCATCATGCGAAGCGTCTGCTGGACCACCTGACTGAACACCGGCGCGGCCACATCGCCGCCGAAATACTTGCCGTTGGTCGGTTCATCGACCATCACCGCAACGATGATCCGCGGCTTGCCGATGGGCGCCATGCCGACAAACCAGGACCGGTACTTGTTGCTGGCGTAACCGCGGCCTTCCTGCTTGTGTGCAGTACCGCTCTTGCCGCCGACCGAGTAACCCATGGTCTGCGCCTTCGGAGCGGTGCCGCCTGGACCTGAGGCCAATTGCAGCATGGTGCGGATTTCCTGCGCGGTTTGCGCCGACAGCACCCGCCTGCCGGTGACCGGGTGGTCCTGCTTGAGCATGCTGACCGGGACCACTTCGCCGTCGCGGGCGAAGACGGTATAGGCCTGCGCCATCTGCAACAAGGACGCCGACAAACCGTAGCCGTAAGCCATGGTCGCTTGCTCGATGGGCCGCCAGGTCTTGTAGGGCCGCAGCCGGCCTGTCACGGCGCCAGGAAAGCTGATCTGCGGCTTCTGGCCATAGCCCACCGCCGAGTACAGCTCCCACAGCTCGCGCGGCGGCATCATCATCGCGATGCGCACGATGCCGATGTTGCTGCTCTTCTGGATCACCTCGCGTGCTGACAGCGCCGCGTGGCCATGCGCGTCCTTGATCGGGATGCCGCTGACCACCACGCTGCCTGCGGCGGTGTTCAGCACGGTCTCGGCTTTGATGCGGCCGGTCTCCAAGGCCAGCGCCATGACCAGCGGTTTCATCGTCGAACCGGGCTCGAAGATGTCGGTCAGCGCACGGTTGCGCAGTTGCTCGCCACTGCGCCGGCCACGCTCGCCCGGGTCATAGCTCGGGTAATTGGCCAGCGCCAGCACTTCACCGGTCTGGACATCGAGCACCACGACGCTGCCGGCCTTGGCCTTGTGCTCGGCCACCGCGTCGCGGACCTGCTGGTAGGCAAAGAACTGGACCTTGGCATCGACCGACAGCGCGATCTCGGCGCCATCGGTCGGCTCGATGTGGGTGCCCTGGTCTTCGATCACCCGGCCAAGCCTGTCCTGCAGAACGCCGCGAGCGCCGTTGTGGCCTTGCAGCTGCCTCTGGAATGCCAGCTCGATGCCCTCTTGGCCCTGGTCCTCGAGGTTGGTGAAACCCACCACATGCGCCGCCGACTCGCCCTCGGGATAGCGCCGCCGGTATTCGCGGCTCTGGTGCAGCCCCTTGAGCCCCAAGGCCTGGATCTTGGTCCAAGCATCGGTCTCGATATGGCGCCTCAGCCAGGCGAAATTGCTGCTACCGCTGGTCAGCCTGGCCTCGAGGTCCTGCGGCGCCATGCTCAGCAGTTGTGCAAGCTGGGCGCGTTGTCCGACGTTGGCTTGAAACTCCTTGGGGATGGCCCAGACACTGGGCACCGGCACACTGGTGGCCAGCAACTGTCCGCTGCGATCGACGATGCGCCCACGGGTGGCCGGTACTTCCAGCGTGTGGGCGTAGCGCTTTTCGCCTTCCTTCTGGAAGAAGTCGGGTCCGATGACCTGGATGTAGCCGGCGCGTCCGAGCAATCCGGCAAAGCCCAGACCGAACGCCGCGACGACCAGGCGGCTGCGCCACTTGGGTGTCTTGCTCGCCAGCAAGGGGCTGCTGGCGTAGTTGACACCACGCACACTGGCAGGGTTCATCGGTTTTTTCACCAGCCCAGCCCCGCGCGTCCGATCGCCGCACTGGCTGGCGATCCTTGCTGGCCTTCGTACATCGTCACGGCCGGCGTCGCGGTGCTCATCTTCAAGCGCTCGCGCGCAGTGCGCTCGACCCGCAGATTGGTGGCCTGCAGTTGCCGATCGGCCTCCAGCCGCCGGTGGTCGCCTTCGAGCCGCAGCGCCTCGGTCTCGGCGCGGTGGATCTCGCTGAACAAGCGCCGCGCGTCATACGCCGTCTTGACCAGCACCAGCGCGCTGGCAGTCAACGCGAGCAGCAGCAGAATGTTCCAACGCGTCATGCTGAAACGTCCTGCGCAGCACTGCGCTCAGCCACCCTCAAGGTGGCCGAACGGGCGCGCGGATTGGCCCGCACCTCGCCTTCCGAAGCCTTGATGCGGCCAAGCGCGACCAGCTTCATCACCTTGGGCGGTGCGTACAGGCTTGGCGCGCGTGGGTCGACCTGCTCGCGGCTCTCGCGCGCAATGAAGGTCTTGACAATGCGGTCTTCTAGGGAGTGAAAACTGATCACTGCCAGCCGCCCGCCGGGTGCCAACAGGCCCAGCGCGACACTCAATCCCCGCTCAAGCGCTTCGAGCTCGGCATTGACATGAATCCGAAGCGCTTGAAAAGTGCGCGTGGCGGGGTTTTGGCCCGGCTCACGGGTCTTGACCGAACGAGCCACGATTTGGGACAGCTCGAAAGTGGTTCGAACCGCTGCGCCGCCTTCCCGGCCAGCAACAATCGCCTTTGCAATCGGTACAGCAAACCGTTCTTCGCCGTAGTCACGGATGACCTCCGCTATTTGGCGCTCTGAGGCGCGGGCCAGAAAATCCGCCGCGGTTTCGCCGCGGCTGGTGTCCATTCGCATGTCAAGCGGCGCATCGAAGCGGAAGCTGAATCCCCGCTCGGGGTTGTCGATCTGCGGCGAGCTCACGCCCAGGTCGAGCAACACGCCGTCGACTCGACTCAAGCCACGCGCAGCCAGCGCCTCGGCCATGTCGGCAAAGCTGTTGTGGAGGATCTCGAAGCGCCCGTCGGTGGCCGCCAAGACCTGGCCTGCCGCCACCGCCTCCGGGTCTTTGTCGAAAGCCAGCAAACGTCCGGTCGGCGCCAGGCGCGCCAGCAGCGCGCGGCTGTGGCCGCCGCGGCCGTAGGTGCCGTCGACATAGACACCGTCGAGACGGTGGACCACCGCGTCGATCGCCTCGCTCAGCAAGACGGTCCGGTGCTGCCAGTCGGTGTCCTCAGCCATCAGAAGACGAAGCTCTTGATCGCGTCGGGCATCCCTGCGGCCATCACCTGGGCCTGATGCGCACCGTAACGGCTGGCGTCCCACAGCTCGAGCCGCTGGCCCATGCCCAGCAACAGCACATCCTTGTCGAGCCCGGCCATCGCCCGCAACTCTGGCGGCACCAGCAAGCGCGCCGCCGAATCGACCTCGACATCGACCGCGCTACCGACAAAGAAGCGCCGCCAGCCGTCGGCCTCCATCGGCAGGCCGAGCAACTGGGTCCGAAAACTTTCCCAGCTCGGACGCGGAAAAACCAGCAGACAACCCACCGGATGCTGGGTCAGCGTGAGCTGGTTGTCAGACAAAGCGGCCAAGGCATCGCGATGGCGAACAGGGACAGCCATGCGCCCCTTGCCATCCAGCGTCAATGCAGACGCACCTTGAAAAACGAATTGCGCCACTTTTGCCCACTAAATCCCACGAACCTCCACTTTATCGTAAAAAACGGGGCCCGGCGGCTGTGCGCGCTAGAAACAATCAATAAAATCAATCACTTAGCCTTGGTCTTGAAAGTCAAAAACGAGGCCAATAGGTATTTAAAAATAGAGACTTACGCAGGCTTGTGAAAGCAACTCCTGAGAAGTTTCAGGCGCTGCGAGCCCGATCACCAGACTGGGGGGTGGCCACCGGCGACCCAGAAAGAGAGTCCCGGAGGCACTTTGGCGGCTGTTCAGCGCCGGGTGAACTCGGGCTTGCGCTTGTTGAGAAAGGCATCCATGCCTTCTTGCCGGTCCTCGGTGCCGAACAAGGCATGGAACAGCCTGCGCTCGTACATCACACCGTCGGCCAGCGTGCCCTCGAAAGCACGGTTCACGCACTCTTTGGCCGCCATCATGCTGGGCCCGCCCAGACGGTTGATGACCTGAGCCGCAGCCAGCGCCTCATCGAGCAGTCTGTCGGCCGGCACGACGCGCGACACCAGCCCAGCGCGCTCGGCCTCGGCAGCCTCCATCATGCGCGAGGTCAGCACCATGTCCATCGCCTTGGACTTGCCAACCGCGCGTGGCAGACGTTGGGTGCCACCGGCGCCAGGAATGATGCCGAGCTTGATCTCGGGCTGGCCAAACTTGGCGTTGTCGGCTGCGATGACGATGTCGCACATCATCGCCAACTCGCAACCGCCACCCAGCGCAAAACCTGCCACTGCGGCGATCACCGGCTTGCGCACCGAGCGTATGGCCTCCCAATTGCGAGTGACCAGGTCCTGGGTGTAAGCGGTGACAAAGCTGTGCTTGGCCAACACGCTGATGTCGGCCCCTGCGGCAAATGCCTTGTCGCCGCCGGTGATCACGATGCAGCCGACGCCCGGATCGGCGTCAAACGCCTTGAGCGCAGCACCCAGCTCATCCATCAACTCGTCGTTCAGCGCGTTGAGCGCCTTCGGGCGGTTCAAGGTGATCAGTCCGGTGCGGCAATTGCCGTCACCTCGGAGTTCGGTGAGGATATTTTCGTAGGTCATGGTGGGCCCGGGTTGAGGTGGTGCCAGCAATCTACCCCAAAGCCCAGGATCGTCAGCGTGCCGGCGGCACAACCGATGCCTGCAAGGGCGGCGAGATCAAGCTCAGGTCGACCCAGCTGTCCGGTGGTTGGCGGATCAGGATGCGCACTGGCAGGTATTGCAGCGTCGGTGCGAACCAGATCTCTGCGCTGAGGTCGCCGCCGCTGGCCTCACGCCGGGGCTTGACATGAAAAGTAGGCACAGCGCCGAACGAAAACTGCAGCAACTCCTCGGCCACCACGTCGTAGGTCCAGCGCTCGAGCTTGCGGCCGATGGCCAGCGGCAGATCAACCGACCGGCCCACTTGCAGCCGCTCGGGCTGCGTGCTGAACAACCAGGTGAGTTGCACGAACTGGCTGGCCTCGTCCTGAGCACCGGGCAAGGTGTCGACCTCGCGGCCATCGGACAGCACGACGCGATCAGGCCCAAAGCGCAGCGACCAGCGCCGCGCAGCGCGGAACAAGACCTTCTGCTCACCGTCGAAACGACGCGGCACCAACCCGGCGTCACCGATCTCACCTTCGCTGACGATGTTGCGCGACAGCATCGGCCCCACCGAGGTGCTCATTCTGACTTGGTAGCGCTGGCCAGAGCGCAGCCACTCGACCCGGGCGCTGCCGTCAATCGCACCGCGGTAGTGGCCGCTAAGCCGGTAGTTCATCTGGGTCGACGGCGGCCACTCGAAAGCAGCGGCGGCACTTGCCGATGCGGCGGCTGCCATCGGGGCTGACACCAGGGCGGGCACCAGGGCCGGCATCAGGGCGGGCATCAGGGCGGGCAGGGGCTCAGGCGGCTGCGGCACGACAGCCGGCTCAGGCAGCACCGTCGGCGCGGCGGCGGTCGAATCGGCCGCTGCAACCGCCAGCTCGGCGACAGGCAACCCGACCGCGCTGGGCTCAGGCGCTGCATCCGACGCCGCCAATGCTGACGGCCGAGCGGCAGCCGGCTGAACGGTCCGCGTGGCCGGTGGCGGCGCAGCGACCAACTCGCGAACGAAAGCGACTTCGATCCGGGGCGGCGGCTTGTCGCCTGCCGTCCCGCCTTGATCGAGCAATAGTTTGACCAGCAGCAGGTGCAGCAGCGCAACGCCAGCCGTCAGCGCCCAGAACCTGGCACGCCGGACGCGGCCTCGGTCAGGAGCCGAACCAGGCACGGCGGCGCTCGGCCACCGCGCGGCCAGGCTTGTCGTGCAGGTGCAGCGACACGGTGTCGGCCAGCGCCGACAAGGCATCGGGCTTCACGCGCAGCGTCATCACCCGCTGGTCGCGCACCAGCAGCAGGTCGAAGGGCTGGTCGCGCGCGACCCAGGCCAGCGCCTCGTCGAGCCGGCGGATTCGCCAGCCGTCCACCGCCAACAACTCGTCGCCTGCCGCAAGACCGGCAGCGGCCGCTGCGCTGTCGGCCAGCACAGACTGAACCTGGATCCCGCTGACCGCTTGTTCGCTCAAGCGCAAACCCAGCCCAGCGGCAAAACCAGCACGCTCCGGCCGCAGCTCAACCCCGAAGGCCTGCAGCAGCTCGGCCACCGGCAACTCGTCGGTGCCGTGCACCCACTCGTTCAACTCGCGCGCCAGGCTGCGGCCTGCCGCCGCGCCGAGCACCTGGACGATGTCGGCCTCGCTGATCGGCCCGCCGCCACTGCGCTGCCACAGACCGCGCATCACCTCGTCGAGGCTGGCGCCAGATTGGCGCAGCGTCAGGTCGAAGCACAGCGCGACCAGCGATCCCTTGAGATAGTAGCTGACGGTGGCGTTGGGCGTGTTCTCGTCGGTGCGGTAGTACTTGACCCAGGCGTCGAAACTCGACTGGGCCACGCTCTGCACCATGCGGCCGGGCGTGGCGGCGACCGCGTTGATCGTCTTGGCCAACAGCTTGAGGTAACGCGCTGGGTCGATCAAGCCGCAGCGCAGCAGCATCAGATCGTCGTAATAAGAGGTGAAACCCTCGAAGAACCAGAGCAGCCGGGTGTAGTTTTCATGCTGGTGGTCGACTTGCGCCAGTTCGACCGGCTTGAGCCGCTTGACGTTCCAGGTGTGGAAATACTCATGGCTGAACAAGCCCAGCAGCCTGAGGTAGCCGTCGCTCAGCGCGCCGCCGGCGAGCGCGGGCCGCTCGCGCGGCAGGTCGCGGCGTGCGGCAATCAGCGCGGTGCTGGCGCGGTGCTCCAGGCCGCCATAGCCCTCGGCCACCGCGTTGAGCAGGAAGACGTAGCGATCGAACGGCGGTGCGGCGTCGGCATGCCAGAAAGCGATCTGGCGCTCGCAGATGCGACGCGCGTCAACCAGCAGGCGTTGGCTGTCAAAGCCTGGCAAAGCGCCGGCGACGACGACTTCGTGGTCGACGTCGCCGGCCTGGAAGCTGCCGCGCCAGAAATCGCCCAGCTCGACCGGGTGGTCGACCAGTTCATCGTAGTCAGACGCCTCGAACTCCAGACCGACGCCGTCCGGCGCGACCGGCATCGCGGTGGCCACCTGCCAACCCGCAGGCAGCCGCCCCAAGCGCAAGCGGTGAGGCTCGGCGTCACGGCCGTCGACCCGCAAGCACAGGCTGGAGCTGTTGAAGAAGCCTCGGCGCGAATCGAGAAATGCAGTTCGCACCGAGTTGTCAAACGCATAGACCCGGTAGCTGACCGTGAGCGCTGCGCGCCCTGCGCAGTGGATGCGCCAGCTGGTCTTGTCAAGCTGCTCGATCGGCAAGTCGCGTCGGCCCTGGCGCGCCGTCAGCCCCGAGAGATGGCGTCCGAACTCGCGAACCATGTAGCTGCCGGCAATCCACACCGGCAAGGACAGCAGTTGCGCGGCATCGGGTCTAGCCACGGTCAGCGTGACGCGGAAATGGTGGCTGTGGGTATCTGCAACATCGACGCGGTAGGCAATCATTCGGGCTCTCAGCGTGGGTCAGGCAGTCAAGAAGCCTTGGGTCGCTGCCGTCAGGTGCCGGCTGCGCCCAGAAAACAGCTCAGCGCAGCCACTGCCGACAAGCGGAACCGCAGCGTCAGCCAATGCGCAAGACCTTGGGTCGGGTAGATCCTGCGGTCCACCGCGTAGCACACGAGCAGCATCACGCCGTGCACGACCAGTCCGGCCGACGCCGGCATCATCACCGCGACCCAAGCCACCAGCGAGGGCACGATGCCCCAGATGAACAGCGAGGCGGGCGGCGCACTGAGCCGAAAACCCAGCCCCCAGTAGATACCGCCCAGAAACGACACCACCACCGCTGCGAAAGCCGACAGCGCCAGCGTGGCATAGGGATGGGCCTCGGCGTTGACGACCCAGACCAGTGCTGCGCCCAACACGAAAGGCACGAGCCCCAAGTGCCCGAGCAGGCGTGCGGTGTCGGACAAGGGCGGCTGGTAGACGGCGGCTTGGCTCATGAGGTCTGATTGTCACCGCGCTGACGCAAACCCGTCGCCGCTGGTCAACCCTTCTTGGCGGCTGCGGCCATGCGCGATTCAATCTGTGCCGCCGGCATCGCGCCTGGCGATCGCGAACCGTCCTCAAACACCAGCGCTGGCGTGCCCTGTACCTTGTACTTGCGGCCCATCTCGCCGTTGCGCTCAAGTGCGGCTGTCTCGCAGTTGGCCAAAGCCTTGGCAGGCACTTGGCCGTCGACCATCCAGGCTCGCCAAGCCTTGCCAGGGTCCTTGGCACACCAGATGTCGCGCGATTTGGTGGTCGAGTCCGGTCCCAAGATCGGCAGCAAGAAGGTGTAGATCGACACATCCTTGAGTGCGAGCATGTCTTTTTCCAAGCGCTTGCAATAACCGCAATTGGGGTCTGCGAAGACCACCAACTTGCGCGCACCACTGCCTTGCTTGATCAGCACCGCATCCTTGAACGGCAAAGTGGCGAAATCGATCGCCGTCAGCTTGTCGATGCGGGCCTGGGTCAGGTCGGCACGGGTCTTGGTGTCGATCAGCGAGCCCTGGATCAGGAATTGACCCGACTCGTCGGTGTAGACGATCTCGGTGCCCATGCGCACCTCGTACAAGCCGGCCATCGGCGTCTTGCTGACTTCGTCGATCTTGGGGAAAGTGGGCAGCCGCTCGGGCAGGTTCTTGCGGATCGCCGCTTCGTCGGCCAACGCAGGCAGCGCCATGAAACCGGCCATCAAGACGGTCGCAAGCGCAGCCCGCACAGTGCCAGGTTGGGTCATCAGGTGTTTCATCAGGAGTCCAGGGTGGTTTTCAGGCGTCGAGTGCGCGTCGGGTCAGGAAGCGCTTGACCGGCGCCAGGCGATTGAGCAGACCCATGCCGCGATTGCGGAGTTCCCGCAGCGCGGGTTGGGGTTGGGCAAACAAGTGCAGCAAACCATCGGTGAGCAAAGCCATCGCGCGGGTCGGCAGCGCACGCTCGCGAACATAGCGGCGCAACAAGATCTCGTCGCCGAGCGCGCGCCAAGGTTCACGCTCGGCGATCACCCGGGCCAGCGCCGCGACGTCGGCCAGCCCCAGGTTCAGGCCCTGTCCAGCCAGCGGGTGGACCAGGTGCGCGGCGTCGCCCACCAGCACCCATCCGGCACCGCACAGCCGATCGGCCTGGGCCAGTGCCAGCGGCCAAGCCGCCATCCCGGTGGCCAGTTGCAACTGGCCGGCCGCACCGCCTGTGGCGTCGGCCAACGCGGCCTCGAATTCGGCCACGGGCATCTGCTGCAAGACCTGGGCGCGAACCGCCGGCACCGACCAAACCAGCGCGTAGCTGCGTCCGGGTTCGGGACGGTCCAGCGGCAACAGCGCAAGCACATCGGGCGAGCGGAACCACTGTCTTGCCATGCCGAGGTGGGGATCGCCAGACACCAAGCGGGCGGCCAACGCAGTGTGGCCATAGGCCTGGACATCGAAGCGAACCCCCAGCGCCTGTCGGCCAGCCGAGGCCTTGCCCTCGGCGAGCACGCTCAGCGCGGCGCCGGCAGCCTCGGCCGTCCCATCAGCCAAGCAGACAAGGTGCGGCGCAAATCGTGCGGCGGTTCGCAGCGCAGTGTCGAGTTCGGCCGCATCGACGATCCATGCCAGCGCGTCGACGCCCTGCTGCCAAGCCGAGAAATCGATCACACCGCCAGCGCTGTCGCCCTCGACATGCATGTCGTCGACCGGCGTGATCGCATCGGCGGGCAGCGCATCCCAGACCTTGAGTTCGGTCAGCAGCGCGCGCGACGCCGCGTTGAGCGCATAAGCGCGAACATCCGGCAGCGCCCCAGGCGCGGCGCCAGCATCTCCGGCACCGATCAGCCCGACCCGCAAGCCTTGTCTGGCCAACGCCAGCCCCAGCGCCAGCCCCACTGCGCCACGGCCACGGATGCACACATCGAAGGTCGTCATCGGGCGCATTGTAGAAACCCGGACCCGGCTTGATCGCACCGAATAAAATCACCGGCTGCGCAGCGCCATCGGCGCCGGCCCTCCCTCCTGTCGAAAGCCCCCCATGAGCCTGCAATGCGGCATCGTGGGCCTGCCCAATGTGGGCAAGTCCACCCTCTTCAACGCCTTGACCAAGGCCGGCATCGCAGCCGAGAACTACCCCTTCTGCACCATCGAGCCCAATGTCGGCGTGGTGGAACTGCCCGACCCGCGGCTAGACGCGTTGAGCCTGATCGTCCAGCCCGAACGCGTGGTGCCGGCGATCGTCGAGTTCGTCGACATCGCCGGCCTGGTGGCCGGGGCCAGCAAGGGCGAAGGCCTGGGCAACCAGTTCCTCAGCCACATCCGCGAGACCGACGCGATCGTCAACGTGGTGCGCTGCTTCGAGGACGACAACGTGATCCACGTCACGGGCCGGGTCGATCCGATCAACGACATCGAGGTGATCCAGACCGAACTCTGCCTGGCTGACCTGTCGACCGTCGAGAAAAGTCTGCACCGCTATGTCAAGGCCGCGCGCTCGGGCAACGACAAGGAGGCCGCGGCGCTGGTCAAAGTGCTTGAGAAATGCCAGGCCGCGCTCGACCAGGCGCAGCCGGTTCGCGGCATCGATTTCTCCAAGGAACAACTCGCGATCCTCAAGCCGATGTGCCTGATCACCGCCAAGCCGGCGATGTTCGTCGCCAACGTCGCCGAGGACGGCTTCGAGAACAACCCCTTCCTGGAACGGCTGAAGGAGTACGCGGCCAAGCAGAACGCGCCGGTGGTGGCGATCTGCGCCAAGACCGAGGCCGAGTTGTCGGAGATGAGCGACGAAGACCGCTCGATGTTCCTGGCCGAGATGGGGCAAGACGAACCGGGCTTGAACCGGCTGATCCGCGCCGCCTTCAAGCTGCTGGGGCTGCAGACCTACTTCACCGCCGGCGTCAAGGAAGTGCGCGCCTGGACCATCCACATCGGCGACACCGCGCCACAAGCCGCGGGCGTGATCCACACCGACTTCGAGCGCGGCTTCATCCGCGCACAGACCATCGCCTTCGCCGACTTCATCACCTTCAAAGGCGAACAAGGCGCCAAGGACCACGGCAAGATGCGCGCCGAGGGCAAGGAGTACGTGGTCAAGGATGGCGACGTGCTGAACTTCCTGTTTACCCAGACATAGGTGGGCATGGACAGCGACACCGGACTGGTGAGCCCAGGGACGTGTTCAGGTTTGTTCGGACCCGTTTTTGTCAAAGACGGGTCGCGGAGGGACAGCAGGGCCCGACTGAAGGTCCGGATTGCCCCATCCTGGAGAATCTGGCCGAGGAGGGCAAGGAGGACGCACCCACCGTCGCCAAGTCCCGTGGCCGGCATGGTTTCGCGCAGCGATGCGCTCGCGGACGATCCAGCACGCCGAACCGCGTTCGGACCGAATCAGATAGAGTGAACGCCATGCAGGTCTGGCTCCGGCTCCTGATCGTCTGGTTCATCGCCATCGCGCTTCCCGTACAGGGAATGGCGGGCGTGACCATTTCGCATTGCGGGTCGAGTCACGAGCGCATGGGGACCGCGATGGAAGCGACCCAACACCGGCATGCGGGCCACGATGCCAGCGCAGCCCACCGTCACGACGCCGACGCGACGGATGTTTCGACACTGGCGGACCAGGACACGGCCGCCGAGGCCCAGGCGCAGTCCGGCAAGTTGTCCGATCTGGCCCAGTACAAGTGCAGTTCGTGCGCCTCGTGCTGCGCCAGCTCCGCACTGCCCAGCGCGATCCCTCGTTTGCCGCGAGCAAAAGCCGCGCCTGCGGTCTTCGAAGAAGAATTGGTCACCGTCGACGCCTTTGCGCCCGACGGACCCGACCGACCACCGCGCACCCTCCTCGTGTAGCCGGGGTCCGACCGGCGTGCTTGGCACGCCGTCTGCCACCGGACCCAGTCATTCTCTGCCGCGTCGGCAGGGGAGTTCCTGACTCCTATACGAGGACACGAGGACACGATGGTCGCTTCAATCCTGCGATGGCTGACGCCAGCCACGCTGTGTGCCTTGGCATTCGCCGCCACAGCCCAGACACCGCCTTCCACCGCCCGCAAGGCCGATCCACTCGACGCCAGCGTCGCCGTGCCGGCGGTCACCTACGAATCGGCATTCAGCCGCTATCGGCGCGCTGGCGACAACAAGGCGATCCCCTGGCGCGAATCCAACGAAACCGCAGCGCGCATCGGCGGCTGGCGTGCATACGCCCGTGAGGCGCAGCAGCCCGAGCCAGCGCCGTCGGCGCCTGCCGCAGCGCCCGCCAAACCAGACCCCAAGGCCATGTCCATGCCGCAAGGGCATGGCGGCCACAAGATGCCATGACGACCATCGCTTTCACCCCAACCAATTTGAATCCGCCGGCGGTCCGACCCCGTTGGCGGCTCGCGGCTCTGCTCGCTGGCGTGGCCACCCTCGCTGGCTGTGCCTCCTTCAGCCCGGATGGCGGCTTCTACACCGTGGAGCAGGCCGCCAAGGACCGGCTCGGCAAGGAGGTCCGCTGGGCCCGCACCGCTGCCGATCAGGACGGCATCGACCAGCGCGTGGGTGAACTGCTGGCCAAGCCGCTGTCGGCCGACGACGCGGTCCAGATCGCACTGCTGAACAACCGCGGGCTGCAGGCCAGCTTCCAGGACCTCGGCATCGCGGAAGCCGAAGTCGCGCAGGCTGGGCGCGTGCCGAACCCCGGTTTCAGCTTCAGCCGCCTCCGGCGCGGCGACGAGGTCGAGTTGGAGCGCGGCATCCACTTCAAGCTCGCGCGACTGATCGCCATGCCGATGATCAGCGCCATGGAGTCCCGGCGCTTCGAGGTCACCAAGGGCATGGTCACGATGACCATGTTGGCGGTGGCGGCCGACACGCGCAAGGCCTGGGTCACGGCACTCGCTGCTGAGGAAACGGTGCGCTACCTGCGGCGGGTGTTGCAGGCCGCGGAGGCGAGCGCCGAACTCGCGCGCCGCATGGAGCAGGTCGGCAACTTCAACAAGCTCCGGCGCGCCCGCGAACAGAGTTTCTACGCTGACGCCGCCTTGAACCTGGCCCGTGCCGAACAGGCGCAGCGCGCCACACGCGAGCGGTTGATTCGCCTGCTCGGCTTGTGGGGTGCACAGACACGGTTCTTGCTGCCAGATCGCCTGCCCGACCTGCCTCAACAGCTGGCGGACCGTCCAGACATCGAGCGTGTTGCGCTGGCGCAGCGACTGGACGTGCAGGGGGCCAAGCTGGCCACCGAGCAAACCGCCCGCAACCTGGGACTGACGAAGACGACACGCTTCATCAACGTGCTCGAGCTCGGCGTGCTGCGCAACAGCGCCAACGAGGGCCCCACGCAGCGTGGCTGGGAGATCGGCGTCGAACTGCCGCTGTTTGACTGGGGTGGCGCGCGCGTGGCCCGTGCGGAGGGGGTCTACATGCAGGCCGTGCACCGGGCTGCCGAGACCGCCATCAATGCGCGGTCGGAGGTTCGCGAAGCCTACGGTGCGTGGCGCTCTGCATACGACATTGCGCGCCACCACCAGGACGAGATCGTGCCGCTGCGCAAACAGATCGCCGAGGAGAACCTGCTGCGCTACAACGGCATGCTGATCGGCGTCTTCGAACTGCTGGCCGACGCGCGAGCGCAGATCACCAGCGTCAACGCCGCCATCGAGGCCAAGCGCGACTTCTGGCTCGCGCAGGCCGACCTCGACATGGCCCTCATCGGCAAGCCAAGCCTCACGCCGCCCGCCGGCCCCGCCTCGGCGGCCGGCTCCAGCGGCGACGCTGCGCACTGAACCCAGGAACAGATCACATGGTTTCCCGACGCAATTTCATCGGCGGCGCTGGTGCCGTCACGGCTGCAGCCACCGCCGCATCCGTCAGCAAGGTGGCGATGGCCGCGCTGCCCGAACCCGTCATCCAATTGAGGCCCGACACCATGCCGCCGCTGGTGCCCAGCACCGGCCGACCCTACAACCCGGTCGTCACGCTCAACGGCTGGACGCTGCCTTGGCGCATGCAAAACGGTGTCAAGGAATTCCACCTTGTGGCCGAGCCGGTGGTGCGCGAGATGACGCCCGGCTTCAAGGCCCACCTGTGGGGCTACAACGGCCAGAGCCCGGGCCCGACGATCGAGGTCGTCGAAGGCGACCGGGTGCGCATCTTCGTCACCAACAAGCTGCCCGAGGTGACCAGCGTGCACTGGCACGGCCAGCGCCTGCCCAATGGCATGGACGGTGTCACAGGCCTCACGCAGCCGCCCATAGCACCCGGCAAGACCTTCGTCTACGAGTTCGTGGCCCGGCGCCCCGGCACCTTCATGTACCACCCGCATGCCGACGAGATGGTGCAGATGGCGATGGGGATGATGGGCTTCTGGATCACCCACCCGAAGGAGAAGCACCCGCTGATCGACGAGGTCGACCGCGACTTCGTGTTCCTGCTGGGCGCCTACGACATCGAGCCCGGCAGCGCGACGCCCAAGATCATGACGATGCTCGACTTCAACCTGTGGAGCTGGAACAGCCGCATCTTCCCAGGCATCGATCCGCTGGTGGTCCGCAGAGGGGACAAGGTTCGCCTGCGCATCGGCAACCTGACGATGACCAACCACCCGATCCACCTGCACGGCCACGAGTTCACCGTGACGGGCACCGACGGCGGGCCGACACCGAAAGGCTCCCGCTGGCCCGAGGTGACAACCGACATCGCGGTGGGCCAGATGCGCCAGCTCGAGTTCCTGGCCGACGAGGAAGGCGACTGGGCTTTCCACTGCCACAAGAGCCACCACACGATGAACGCGATGGGGCACAACGTGCCGACCATGATCGGTGTCGACCATCGCAGCGTGGCGCAACAGATCACGCAACTCGTGCCCGACTACATGGTGATGGGCGAGCGCGGCATGCACGACATGATCGAGATGGAGATGCCGCTGCCCGACAACACCGCCGCGATGATGACCGGCACAGGCCCGTTCGGCGCTGTCGGCATGGGCGGCATGTTCAGCGTCGTGAAGGTGCGCAAGGACCAAAAGCGCGGCGACTACAAGGACCCGGGTTGGTATGCGCACCCGCCCGGCGAAGTGGCTTACGAGTGGACCGGCTCACTCCCAGACCCGGCGCGTTTCAAGGCCGAGGGCACGGGCTCGATGCCGCCGCTGGCCAAGCCAGCCACCGAGACCGAAGTCAAGGTTCGCAAGCCTGCTGGCGGGCACTCTGGCCACTGAGCCCGCACATGCGACGCCGGAAGGCGTTGCTTGGCTGGCGAAGGCCCGAACGCGATTTCACGCGTGAGGGCTGATTCAACGACCAGCGATCAACCGATCCAAAGAATAGGACACCCATGAAACTGATCAAGATACTCCTGCTGGCCGCCGCGCTGGCCACCTCCGGGCTTGCGCTGGCCCACACCGACAAGCCGCACGACAAGAAGGCCGGCCCGGTCAAGAAGGAACAGAAGGACTGGGGTATCGCCGGCAATGCGAAGGCCGGCATGCGGACCGTCGAATTCAGGATGACGGACAACATGCGCTTCACGCCCGACAAAATCGAAGTCAAGCAGGGCGAGACGGTCAAACTCATCATCAAGAACTCTGGCGCCGTGATGCACGAGTTCGTGCTCGGCACCAAGAAGGAACTCGAAGAACACGCCGCGCTCATGCTGAAGTTTCCGAACATGGAGCACGACGAGCCCTACATGGCCCATGTCCCGGCAGGCAAGACGGCCGAGATCATCTGGACCTTCAACCGGACGGGTGACTTCGACTTCGCCTGCCTGATCGCCGGCCACTACCAAGCGGGCATGGTCGGCAAGATCACCGTGTCCGCCAAGTGAAGCTCAGCCCTTGCCACGCCGACCTCCTCCCATTCGCTCGCCGTATCGAAAGCCTCCCCATCATGAAGACGATCACCATCGCAGCCCTTCTCGTCGCACTCGCGACGCCGGCCCTGGCACAGCAGAAAGCCAAGGACCACTCGACCCAACACCAGTCTGCAGCGGCATCGACTGCCGACATGACCGAGGGTGAGATCCGCAAGGTCGACAAGGATGCGAAGAAGCTCACCATCAGGCACGGTGAGATCAAGAACCTCGACATGCCCCCGATGACCATGGTCTTCCAGGTGAAGGACGCCAGCGTTCTCGAAACGCTCAAGGCCGGCGACAAGGTCCGCTTCGTCGTCCAGAAGTCCGACACGGGATTCGTGGTGACCGACATCCAGGCGGCGAAGTGAAGCGCAGCGCCATGTTGGGGACTCTTCACGATGGACACGATTTCGGCCTCGATCAAGGGTGACGCGCCCAGCAACAGGGCGTCGTGGCAGCGCTTGACCCACCAGAGGGCCAATGTGGCCGCCGAAACCACAAGGACCAGCGCGCAGGCCGATCCGCTCAAGGTGATGCCCTCGAAGACGGTCGTCATGGCGGATGCGACCTGGGCGTGGACAAAGACGAGGATGGCTCTGTCGATCGGGCCAGACTCACCGCCAAGTACGTCCTCGGTAACTTTGAGAGCCAGCACCGACAGGACGAGCGCAGACACAACGGCCAGGCGACGTCGCTCCAGCAGCATCGACCAGCTTGGTTGTCGCCCGTGCACGTACGAACGGAACACGGCATAGAGGCAGAACACGATGAAGCCCATGTTCACCATGTCTTCAATGAACTCGAAGATCATGGATGCATTGCAGGGCGGCGACAGGCATTCATCGTCACGGGGAGTTCACTTCGGATAGCGCGCAAAGACGCTCGACTGCCCCGAGGCATCGACCAGCAGCACCTCGTACGGGTCCTTGCGACCTGGCACATCCATGCCGGGTGCCGAAGGCGGCATACCAGGAACGGCCAGGCCGATGGCCTTCGGCTTCGACGCGAGCAGGCGCTTCACCTCGGCGGCCGGCACATGCCCTTCAAGCACGTAGCCGCCGACGGTCGCCGTGTGGCAGCTGCTGTAGCGGTCGGGCAGGCCGAGGCGCTTGCGCGCAGCGGTGGTGTCGTTGACCTCCGTCACCTTGACCGTGAAACCGGCCGTGCGCATGTGCTCGACCCAGGAGCCGCAGCAGCCGCAGCTCGGGCTCTTGAAGACCTGCACTTCGGGTCCTGCCAGCGCCGCGAACGCGGGCAGTGCGGACCGTGCGGACAGGGCGGCGAGTGCTGCGGCACTCTTGAAGAAGCGGCGTCGATTCATGATCGGGTCCTCACGAAGTGGTTGTAGGTTCCAAGGGCAATGGGGGTTCGGCGGCGGCGAGCTCTGCATCGGGTTGACCGGCTTCCCGCCGCAACTGCCACTGCTTGACGAGGGCGTAGAGCGCCGGGATGACGCACAGCGTCAGGACCGTCGACGAGATCATCCCGCCGACCATCGGCGCGGCAATGCGGCTCATCACCTCGGAGCCGGTGCCGCTGCCCCACATGATGGGCAGCAGGCCGGCCATGATGGCGACGACCGTCATCATCTTCGGGCGCACCCGCTCGACCGCGCCTTCCATCACCGCGCCGTACAGGTCGACCGGCCCAGGAACGCGGCCTTCGGCGCGACAGCGAACGCGGGCCTGTTCCCAGGCATGGTCGAGGTAGATCAACATCACGACACCGGTCTCGGCGGCCACACCGGCCAGTGCGATAAAGCCCACCGCCACCGCCACGGACAGGTTGTAGTTCAGCATCCACATCAGCCACACGCCACCCACCAGCGCGAAGGGCACCGACAGCATCACGATGAAGGTCTCGACCAGGCGCCTGAAGTTCAGGTACAGCAGCAGGAAGATCAGCAGCAGCGTCACCGGCACGACGATCTTCATCTTCTCGATTGCGCGCTCCATCGCCTCGAATTGGCCGCTCCAGGTGATGTAGTAGCCGACCGGGAACTTGACCTGGCCGGCCACCGCCTTGCGCGCGTCGGCCACGTAGGAGCCGATGTCGCGGTCGCGGATGTCGACGAAGATGTAGGCCGACAGCAGCGCGTTCTCGGTGCGGATGCCCGGTGTGCCCCTGGCAACGACCACCTTGGCCACTTGCCCGAGCGGCACCATCGCACCGCCCATGATCGGCACCAGCACCTCGCGCTCGATCTGCTCGGGGTTGCTGCGCAGTTCGCGTGGGTAGCGCACGGTGACGCCGAAACGCTCGCGGCCTTCGACCGTGGTGGTCACCATCTCGCCACCCAGCGCCGTGCCGATGACGTCCAGCAGTTCGCCCACCGACAGCCCGTAGCGTGCCAGCGCCGCGCGGTCGGGTTCGATGTTGAGGTAGCTGCCGCCCGTCAGCCGCTCGGCAAAGGCCGAAGTCGTCCCCGGCACGGTCTTGACCACGGCCTCGATCTCCTTGGCCAGCCTCTCCATCTCGCCGAGGTCCTTGCCGAAGACCTTGATGCCGATCGGCGTGCGGATGCCGGTGGACAGCATGTCGATGCGTGCCTTGATCGGCATCGTCCAGGCATTGGACATGCCGGGGAACTGCAGCGCCTTGTCCATCTCGGCGATCAGCTTGTCGGTGGTCATGCCCGTGCGCCATTCCTGCTGTGGCTTCAGGTTGATCACCGTCTCGAACATCTCGGTCGGCGCCGGGTCGGTCGCGGTGTTGGCGCGGCCGGCCTTGCCGTAGACCGAGCTCACCTCGGGGAAGCTCTTGATGATCTTGTCCTGCGTCTGCAGCACCTCGGCGGCCTTGGTGATGGACATGCCCGGCAGCGAGGACGGCATGTACAGCAACGTGCCCTCGTTGAGCGTAGGCATGAACTCGCTGCCCAGCTTCGAGGCCGGGTACCAGGACACGCCCAACGCGATCAAGGCCAGCGCAATGGTGACCTTCTTCCACCGCATCACCCAGGCGATGATCGGCCGATAGGCCCAGATCAGGAAGCGGTTCAGTGGGTTCTTCGCCTCCGGCATGATCTTGCCGCGGATGAACAGCATCATCAGCACTGGCACCAGCGTGACCGACAGCAGCGCCGCACCGGCCATCGAGAAGGTCTTGGTGTAGGCCAGCGGCGAGAACAGCCGCCCTTCCTGCGACTCCAGCGTGAACACCGGCAGGAACGACACGGTGATGATCAGCAGCGAGAAGAACAGCGCCGGCCCCACCTCCTTGCAGGCGTCGAGCATCGCTTCGGCCCGATCTTTGACCGTGTGGTCTGGTTTCATGCGGTCAAGCCGTTCCAGGTGCTTGTGCGCGTTCTCGATCATCACGATGGCTGCGTCCACCATCGCGCCGATCGCGATCGCGATGCCACCCAGGCTCATCAGGTTCGAGTTCATGCCCAGCAAGTGCATCGCGATGAACGAGATCAGCACGCCCACCGGCAGCATCAGGATCGCCACCAGCGCCGAGCGCAGGTGCATCAGAAAGATCACGCAGACTGCGGCGACGATCAGGCTTTCCTCCAGCAATGTGCGCTGCAGGTTGGCGATGGCGCGATGGATCAGGTCGGAGCGATCGTAGACGGCCTGGATCGTCACGCCCTCGGGCAGGCCGGCCGAGATCTCGGTGACCTTGGCTTTCAGGTTGTGGATCACCTCCAGCGCGTTCTGCCCGAAACGCGACATCGCGATGCCCGAGACGACCTCGCCTTCGCCGTTCAGCTCGGACAGGCCGCGTCGCTCGTCGGGCGCCATCTCCACGCGGGCGATGTCGCGGATCAGCACCGGCGTGCCGCCCTCAGCCTTCACCACCAGCTGCTCGATGTCGGCCTTGTTGCGCAGGTAACCCTTGCCGCGCACCATGAACTCGGTCTCGGCCATCTCGACGACGCGGCCGCCGACATCGCGGTTGGAGTCGCGGATCACCTGCGAGACCTTCATCAGCGGGATGCCGAAGCTGCGCAGCTTCAGCGGATCGACCGTCACCTGGTAGGTCTGCACAAAGCCGCCCAGCGACGCCACCTCGGCCACGCCCGGCGCCTTGGTGAGCTGGTAGCGCACGTACCAGTCCTGGATCGTGCGCAACTCGGCCAGGCTCTTGTTCTTGGCCAGCAGCGCGTACTGGTAAACCCAGCCGACGCCGGTGGCATCGGGCCCGAGCGAGGGCGACACGCCCTTGGGCAGGCGGCTCGACGCGAAGTTCAGGTACTCCAGCACCCGACTGCGCGCCCAGTAGATGTCGGTGCCGTCCTCGAAGATGACGTAGACGAAGGACGCGCCGAAGAAGGAGAAGCCGCGCACCACTTTCGACTTCGGCACCGCCAGCATCGCCGTGGTCAGCGGATAGGTCACCTGGTCCTCGACGACCTGCGGCGCCTGGCCCGGGTATTCGGTGTAGACGATGACTTGCACGTCCGACAGGTCGGGCAGCGCGTCGAGCGGCGTCTTCATCACGGCGACGACACCGCCGAGGATGACGAACAAGGTGGCGAGCAGGACCAAGAACGGGTTCTTGCCTGACCACTGGATGATTCTGGACAGCATGGCGTGCTCTGCTCAGTGGCCGGAATGCGAGGTGGCGGCCGGTGCAGCCGGCTTGGCCGGCGGCGCGGCGCCGGGGGCTACCGAGATGGCCGTCACGACGTATTCGCCAGGCTTGCGTTCGACAAACTCGAAGCGCACCGCCTGGCCTGGCCTCAGGCCGTACAACAGCGATGCATTCGCCGCCTTGAACTCCATCGTCATCGCCGGCCACTTCAGGGTCAGGACAGGGCCGTGGTTGAGGCTGAGCGTGCCAGCCTTGAGGTCGATGCTGTCGACGCTGCCTTCGGCCTTGTGGCCGATCGTGGCAGGCGTCGGGGCAAGCGCAGCAGCAGGTGCCATGGCCGCGCCACCCGAGGCAGCTGCGTCAGCGCTCTTGGCCGGGCTGCCAAAGCCCCCCAAGACCGCCTTCAGGTTGCTCTCCGCGTCGATCAGGAAGTTCGCCGCGACGACGACCTGCTCGCCATTTTTCACACCCTTGAGTATCTCGACGTGATGCTCGCCTCGGCCACCGATGTCGACCTCTCGCGGCTCGAAGCGGCCCTCCTTGACCTGCACGAACACGATGCGCCGTGTGCCGGTGTCGATCACGGCCGAGTCCGGCACGGTCAGCACCGGCGACTTGCCACCCACCGACATCTCCACCTGCGCGAACATCGCAGGCTTGAGCTTGCCGCCCGGGTTGGCCATCTCGACCCGCACAGGAATGCTGCGCGTATCCGGCTTCAACGTCGGGTAGATGTAGGTGATGCGGCCCTCGAAGACCTCGTTGGGGTAGGCCGTCGTCGTGACGCGCGCCTTCGCGCCGCTCTTGACCAGGCCGATGTCTTGTTCCGACAGGTCAGCGATGACCCAGACCGACGAGAGGTCGATCACCTGGTAGAGCATCTCGCCAGGCATGAAGCGCATCCCCTGCAGCGCCTTCTTTTCCGACACGATGCCCGAGACCGGCGATGGGAACGAGATCGTGCGTTGCGGCTGGCCAGACTCCATCAATGCCGTCACCTGCGACGGCGACAAATCCCAGTTGCGCAGCCGCGCCAGGCTGGAGTCGGCGAGTTGCCGCATGCTGGCCTGCGCGTCTGCGCCTGCGTCCTTCATCGCTTCGATCCCTTGCACCGCGATGGCGTACTCGCGCTGGGCCGACACGAGCTCGGGACTGTAGGCCTCGAACAGCGGCTGACCCTTGGCCACCGGTTGCCCGGTCGCGTTGACGTGCAAGCGCTCGACGTAGCCTTCGAACTTCGCGGTAACCGCAAACACCCGGCGTTCGTCGGGCTCGATGCGGCCGGCAGCGCGCACGGTCTTGCCGAGCAATCGCATCGCGGCGGGCTCGGTGCGCACACCGAGCTTCTGGATCTTCTCCGTGCTGATGCGAACCTGGTTGGGTGACGCGGCATCGGCGCCCGGGGTCGATTCGTCCTCGCCTTCGTAGACCGCGACATAGTCCATCCCCATCGGGTCCTTCTTCGGTGTCGGCGACGTGTCGGCCAATCCCATGGGGTTGCGGTAGTAGAGCAACTTGCGCGGCTTGGGTGCCAAGGCGGCTGCGGAGGCAGCGCTGCCCGCCGAGGTCTCGGAAGACTGCGGCAGCGAGCGTGCACCCAGCCAGTAGCTGCCCGCACCGACCGCCCCGAGCAGGGCAATGACGGTCGCGGTCGCGAGCACGGTGGTGGTGGTCTTCACAGGTCTTCTCCCAGGATGCGTTCGATGTCGGCCAGGCGCATCTGCGCCTCGACCTGTGACTTGAGGATCTCCTGCCGTGCCTTGCGGATGCCTCGTTGGGCTTCGAGCAGCATCGAGAACTCGGCCTTGCCGTTCTCGTAGGCGGCCAACGCGGACCGCAGGCCCAGTTCGGACTGCGGCAGCAGCTGGGTCTTCACCAGCGCCTCGGTGCGCCGTGCGACCTCCAGGCCAGCCAGGTTGACGGCGAGGTCGCCTAGCAATTGCTGCGACAGGCTCTCGGCGCGGGACCGCGCTGCGGACACCATGGCCTCGGATTCGCGCTCCTGGCTGCGGCGGGACGCCTGCTGCAGCGGGATGTTCATCTCCACCATCACGCCCCAGGTCGTGATGCGCGAGCCCATCTGCGACGGGGACACGCCCACGGTGAGGTCCGGGTAGCGGTTGCGCTGAGTGAGGTCGCGGTTCTTCTGGGCCACCGCCACGCGGGCCAGTTCGGCCTGGATCAGCGGGTTGCGGGCACGGGCGCGCTCGGCCAGCGCGGCGGCATCGGCTGTCGCCACGGGCGGGATCGAACGCAAGACAAGGGGATCGGCCAGCGGCGCCGCGCTGTCGCGGGCGAGCAGCGCGTTCAGCTTGGCCCGGATCTGCCGTTTTTCACCGTCAAGCGCGATCAGTTCGGCGCGCATCGCGGTCTGCTCCAACTGAGCCCGGATCGCATCCGACTGGCCGGCGAGTCCACCGGCGTAGCGGGCTTGCGAGACCCGCTCAAGCCGAGCCATCAGGCCGAGCACTTCATTCGAGAGCCGCTCGTTGCCGGCAGCGCGGTAATACTCGGCGTAGGTCGCCTTGATGCGCGCGGCCAGTTCGGCCCAGGCAGCGTCGCTGCGTGCATCGGCCTGGCGCGCATCGGCAGAGGCGGCATCACGCTTGAGCTCGCGCTTGCCCCACAGGGGCAGCGACTGCATCAGCGTGTACTTGGTCTCGCCGACCTTCCAAGGCAGCATACTGGGTGATGCGTCCGTGCCGTAATTGTTGATGTTCATGAGTTCGACGCGCAGCACCGGGTCGGGCAGCGCGCCAGCGGGGCCAACGCGCTGAGCCGCAGCATCGGCCTCCGCCTGCATGGCCCGGAGTTCGGGGCTCTGAGCGCTGGCGTGGGCCAGCAGGCCCGGGAGGTCTGCCCCCAAGGGCGCTTCCTGCGCCAACACCGTGCCTGACAAGCCCGTGGTGGTCAGGAGGATGAACAACAGGTCGCGCAACCTTCGTCCGAGCACAGGGCTGGTCGCCGTCGTCTCGACCGCCGACCCGAAGTTCAGCGGCCTCGTGGCCGAGTGTTGAAGTTTGATCATCAAGGGGCTCCTGGCGATGTCGACGAAGGGCGCGTACACATCAGTTGTTCTTCTCAGCGCCGTGGTTGGGCTTCGGCAGCTTCTGGGTCTGCGCCGTCGACGCAGCAGGTTGGGTCTGAGCCGAAGCAGCCAGTGCTGCAGAGGCGAAGAGGGCACAGACGAAGAGCGTGCGGATCGCGGTCATGACAATGAACTCCAGAAGGAGGGATGCAATGGGTTCGATGGACCGTCTCGCCATGGGCGAGGCAGGGTCGAACGAGAGGAGGAGCCCGTTGCTCGCGATCACCACCGGACGGTGGCGGTCAGCTGGAGGCGGGTGTGCACTGGTCAGCGCAGCCGTGGCGGCTGTCTGCCAGTGTCAGGCGCTATAGCGCCAGACGCAGGAACGCGATGAGGATCGGCGGGGCCTGCACGCCATCCAGGCGCCGCACCCGCAACTGCACCGGCGCAAAGGCTGGCATCGGCAACACGGTCACGGCCGTCATTGCCATCACGGCATGAGACTGAACGTCGTCCAGCGACGACTTCAGCGGCGGAATCGACACCGTGGCCTTGTCGCAGAAGTCCCGGCAGTTCGCCTTGGACAGCTTGCCGAGATGCGTCGGCAGACCGTCAATCTGCGACGGCAGGCTGGCGCCATCGGCCTGTACATGGTCGTGGCTCACAAGGTTGTGGTGGGCGTCCGCCACGGCCACAAGATGGCTGGCCACTGCAACAACAGGCGCTACCGGCCCCGTGGTGATGCATGCATTCGCAGCGCCCGCCCCGACGCTGAACAGCCACACGAGCAGCACGCGGGCCGCCCATCGGCGTAGTTGTTGGCGTTGGCGGAACATGGTTATTGCTGGCTCCAGGCTTGCCGACCCAGTATGTGAGCCAGTCCCTCACGGGCGCTTGAGCAGCATCAAGGTGACGGAAATTTGCCCATGGATGGCACGGTGCGTCGTTCACCGTGTATCAGCGCCGAAGCCGCCCGCCCACTTAAGAACGCGCGAAAACGCAGGGTGGCCAGTATCCCCTCCAGGCGATGGAACCTGCGCACCGCGAATGCCAGCTTCTCAAGGATCTGAGCTTCAGGAATGGGTCGAGGCCAGAGTGGAGGCAGTCAGGTTTCTCGATTCGCTCAAGCAGACTGAAGAGGCGGCGGTGGATTCGCTCCAGTACGACCTTCGGAACCGACCGCCACCTGGCGGTCCTTCTCACCCTGTCGAATCAAGAAGACACGAAAGTTTCCTACATAGGCTGCGAGGCACCCCGGAAACGGCACGTCGACGTTGCAGCTGTCTATTGCCAACCGCTTTCGGCTGACCATGCGCTTTACTCGAGCTGCGGCCGGAAAAGGCAACCTTAGAGACCAAGCTCGATGATCTCCTCCCACCGCCCACGCCACTGCGCAAGCCAACATCGGGTATGGACATTGGGCGACCAAAGCGGCCCCGGTCGCCGTAGAACCATGGACAGGCACATGATTCAAAAAAATCCAGGCCGAACAGACACTGACATCTTTTTCCATACCCACCGTACGCCGGTGTGCCCGTTCAAGGTCTGACAGTCAGGGCGGATTTCAGCGGTCTTTTCAAAACCCTGCTGCAGTTGCAGGCGGCGCTGGCGCGCGCGATCAACTGTCGGAACATCAGTAACAGAATTTGAAAGCGGCTTTTACTGCTCGACCTTGTCCTGCAGCCATACCTTGATCAGCGACTGGTAGGGCACGTCGCGTGCGTTGGCCGCCGCCTTGATGGCATCCAGCAGATGCTGCGGAAGGCGCAGGGAGATGGTCTTGGTGGAGGGCTTGAGCTTGGGCAGGACCACCCGCTGCGCCTTTGCCCAGTCGAGGTGCTGGGTGGAATCGCGACCCTCGGCCTCCCAGAACGCGCGTTCCTGCGCCTCGGTCTTGAACCTGGGCGGTGGTTTAGCGGGCTTGTTCATAGACGCTCCTCTCCTTGCGGTGCATGTCGCGCGCCGAGATCACCCGGATCAGGGTGCCGCCACCGCGCAGCGTGAAGCTGACGTGCAGCAGACGCCCATCGAGTGTCTTGCCCAGAGCGTGGTACCGGGCCTCCTGCTCGCGGTGCAGCAGATCATCCAGCATCAGCAAGGGTTGGTTGAAGAAGATCTCCTCGGCCTGCGCCTGACCCACCCCGTGCTTGTCGTTCTTGCGGGCGTTGCCGTCGTCCCAATCGAAGCCGGTGATCCGCTCAAGATCGATCATTGACGTATATTATCATCATATACACTTGAATGTGATCGATCCGGCTCTCTCAAGCAAATGTGGCTTTGCCACTTTG
>CAMCTC010000046.1 GCA_945878355.1 Bordetella parapertussis
CAGCGACAGCATCACCGTCTTCGCGCCGGCTTGCTCGAGGTCTTGCGCCACCGGGGCGATCAGCAGCTGGTAGAGCGCTTGCGCGGCGGGCAGCGGGTCGGATTTCGGGTCGCGCAGCAATCGCCTGTACTCGGCAATCTGGCGGTTCAACGCCTTGGCGCCGACCGGGCTGCTGCGAGCGAGCTGCACGCCCGGGCTGGTCAGCAGCAGGTTGACCTTGTCGTCGGTCAGGTAGATCTGCAGCAGCACCGCGCCGTCGCCCAGGCCCCGCAGCAGGCCTCGCAGCTCGCCCAAGGCCTTGACGCTGGACTCGGCCAGCTCGACCTCGCGCGCCAGACCCTTGCGGGCGAAGTCCTCGCGCATGTGGCTCAGAAAGTCAGCGAAGGCCGACTGCGCCACGGCCAAGTCGGCGGCCAGGGCCTGCTGGCGCTGCTTTTGCTCTGCGTTCAGGCCTTTGGCCGCCTGCTTTTTCAGCGTCAGTTCCTCGACACCCAGCGCGGCCAGTTGGCCGGCGATCTTGCGGTAGCGCGCGGTCCAGTCCTGCTCGGCCGGGGTGTAGCCGATGCGGGTGCGCCTCGGGTCGGCGCTCGGGCTGCGCCGGATGAAGTCGAACTGCTCGTCCTCCTTGAGCATGTCCAGCACCATCTGCGCCTCGGGCAGCCGGCCTTGCTCGGTCAGTGCTGCGGCCAGGTCCTGGTAGGCATAAGAGACCGAAGCGGTGTAGCTCTGCAACTCGGCGCTGCCCATGCGGGCCGCCTGCTCACGCATAGCCTGGTAGGCATTGACCGTCTGCTTGAGCATCGCGATCGCCAGGGCTTGGTCGCCCAGGCCCTGGTGCGAGTAGGCGAGGCCGCTCAGGATCTTTGCGGTGGTCGGGTGGTCGGGGCCGAAAGCCCTCAGGTAGGCCATGAAAGCCCGCTGCTGCAAGGGCCGGGCTTCCTCATACCGACCCAGCAGGCGGTAGGTCGAGCCCAGATTGTTCACGATCACATAGGTATCGGGGTGTTCTGGACCCAGCGCCTTTTCTCGGATGGCCAGGGCCCTGATCAGGTAGGGCAAGGCCTGATCGAACTGCGCCAGGTTGAAATGGCTATTGGCCACGTTGTTCAGGACGCCCGCCGTCAACGAGTGCTCGGGGCCCAGTGCTTTCTCGCGGATAGCTAGGGCACGCAGGCGCAGCGCCAGCGTCTTGTCGTGCTGGCCCAGCCCCTCGTAGTTGGTGGCCAGGTTGGCCAGGCTGTAGGCTGTTTCGGGGTGTTCGGGGCCGTAGACCTTTTCGTTGATCACCAGCGCTTTTTCTCGGGCCTGAACGGCCAGATCGTGCTGGCCCAGCCTGGTGTAGATGAAGCCCAGGTTGTTCAGCGCCTGCGACGTGACGGGGTGCTCCGGGCCGAGTACCTTCTCGTCGATTGCCAGCGCCCGCAACTGCAGCGGCAGCGCGGTCTCGTACTGTCCGATCCGGGTGTAGATCATCGCGACGTCGATCATCGTGCTGGCGGTGTTGGGATGGTCCGGACCCTGGGCCTTGCTGCGGATCGCCAGCGCGCGCTGTTGCAGCGGCAAGGCCTTGTCGAGCTGGCCCATCGCCTTGTGGGTCTGTCCCAGATCCGACAACACGGTGGCAGTGTCGGGATGGTCAGGTCCGATGTGTTGCTCGGCCATCGGCAGCGCCCGGAGCTGCAGCGCTAGCGCCTGCGCATACTGGCCCATCAGGTTGTGGACCACGCCCAGCTGATTCAGGCTGAGGGCCAGATCGGCATGCGACGGCCCTTGGCTCGCTTCACGGATCGCCACGGCGCGCTGAGAATTCTCCAATGCGGGGCGGTATTGCGCCAGCTCGAGCTGGGCCGACACCAGGCCCTCCAGCGCCGTCGCTGTAGCTGGATGTTCGCGGCCGAACGATTTCTCAGACGATGCCAGCGCCAGCCGGCTCAGCGCCAGCGCCTGGTCGTATTGGCCCAGTTTGACCCGGACCGCGCTGAGCTGGCCCAGCAGGACCGCTGTCGCCGGACGATCGGTGCCCGGGACTTCTTTGTCGACGTCGAGCGCCCGTTGCAGATGTTGCAAGGCCAGCCCGTAGCGGGCCATCGCGGAGTGGCTGAGCCCGAGCAGTCGCAGGCTGTCGGCCAAGCCCGCAGGGTCTGGATCGGGCAAGCTCTCGCGGATCGCCAGCGCGCGCTGCAGTGACGCCAGCGCCAAATCGTGCTGGCCCAGCTGGGCTTGGGCCCGCGCCAGCAGCATCAGCGCCTGTGCGGTCGGCGATCCGCTGGCGCCATGCTCGCGCTCGGCCAGTGCCAACGCGTCCCGTCCCAGAGTCTGGGCCCGCTGCCAATCGCCGCCGTCCAAAGAGGTTCGGCCTGCGCGAAGCATCTCGGGCAGGTCGGGCGCTGCAGGCGCTTGGGCGTTGGCGATGCCGATACAGATCGCAGCGATGGTGGATGCCATCAGCGCGACGCCGGGACAGCTGGTGCGCCAGGGTATTCCCTTGTCGGCGCGGCGCGGTCTATCACTGCCCTGACTTTTTGTGGCGGCCGGCGTCTCTGGGGTGTCGCTCATCAAAACAGTTTAGATCAGTGAAAATATGAAAGCAGAAATCAGTTCAAGCGCTTTGGCCGCGGAGGCGATGCAAGGCGATGCTCGGCGATGGGCCGCCGCGCGATGAACAGCGCAGCGATGGCAGTCATGCGTGGCCGCACAGTGCTGGTCGTCGACGACATCGCGACCAACCGCCTGTTGTTGCAATTCATGCTGCGCGCCGAAGGCATGGTGGTCGAGTTGGCCTGCGATGGGCTGGAGGCTGTTCGGCGCGTCGAGTCCGAGGCCTTCGATCTGGTGTTGATGGACTTGTCGATGCCGGTGATGGACGGCTACCAGGCCACCCGCGCGATCCGTGACTTGACGGCCAGGGCATCCGCCGTTGATCGCCCAGCCCTCTCGGCCTTGCCGATCATCGCGGTGACGGCCAACCAGGCACGAGGCGAGCGTGCCCGATGCCTGGCCGCCGGCATGAGCGACTACCTGACCAAGCCGATCGTTCGGCTCCATCTGCTGCTGGCCATCGCGCGTGCGCTGGACAACAGCCCGCAAAGCTTGGGCGATCTTGCGCGAGGCGGTCATGCGTGAAGCGCTCAACCTGGTGGAGGGCTGGGCGCAGCAGGTGGATGTGGAACTCATCTGGATTGCACTCCTCATCCAGGCGGAGGTCTTCGGCTGTTTCTGTGGCTGGATGGCCAAAAAGAAGAACCGGAGTCATCGGACCTGGTTTGCGCTCGGCTTCTTCTTCAGCATCGTGGCGGCCTTTGCGCTGATCGCCATGCCGAAGGTCGAGCGACCCTCTATTGCGGCTCTCGACGAGGGCGCACGCTGGCGTGACGCGCTTGCGCCACAAAACCACTTCGACGGTCAACCAGACATCGCGAAGCCGCCTTATCAACTGTTCCTGGCCCGGCGCTTTGGCATCAGCAAGCACGCGACCTTGGACAAGTTCGTGATCGGCCGCGATGTTTTCGATGACTTGCATGCCGCGCTGGCCGTCGCCAATGAACGCTATGAGCAACAGTTGGCCGAGTCGGCGGCGCGGCAGCTGGCATGGTCGTCAACTGGTGAGATCGTCAACGACGGTCCAGATTGCCCCGACATGGTGTTGATTCCTGCTGGACGGTTTGTGATGGGTTCTGGCGCTGGCGGAGAGTTCTATGAAACACCCACCCATCAGGTCACCTTGGCGGCATTTCTTCTCGGTCGAACTGCGATCACCCGCGGGCAGTGGCAGGCGGTGATGGGCAGCAGCCCTAGAGATTTAAAAGTTGGCGGCATGGACTTGCCGATGGCGAACGTCAGTTGGGACGATGCGCAGGAATTTGCAACACGGCTGAGCCAGAAGTCGGGCAAGACCTACCGCTTGCCCAGTGAAGCTGAGTGGGAATATGCGGCGCGCGCTGGTAGCACCGGTCACTGGAACTTTGGTGACGATGAGTTGCAACTTGCGACCCATGCTTGGTTCAGCGAAAACAGCCGCGGCAAGGCCCACCCGGTAGGGCAGAAGGCAGCCAGCGCGATCGGTCTGTACGACATGCACGGCAATGTCTGGGAGTGGGTGCAAGACACCTGGCACGAGACCTACCAGGGGGCACCTATCGATGGATCAGCCTGGGTCCGTGGCGGCAGCGCAGAGCGAGTGCTTCGCGGGGGCTCCGCGAAGGACTATCCCAGGGTGCTGTGGTCGGCCTTCCGCCACTGTGGCGCGCCTGACGACCGCAGCGACAACACTGGCATGCGTATCGCAAGAACTCTTTAGGCGTTATCAATATTGTTATTTGTTAGAAGAATATTCAGCGAAGCTTATTGGGCCTGGCTAGAGGTATTTTGGAAAGCGACAGGAAATAGGGGCAAGCGGTGAGCAAAAGAGATCGGGCTTTGGTTATATTGAGGCATTGGGTAGAAAGTTTTCGCGATTGCGGAGTTTGCCCTGTGCCTATTCGTATCATTTCTAATGGATACGCGAATAATGATAATTGCAGCGAAGACGAAAATTTACCATCCTACGCGGTATTTGTAGGCGTGGCCTCGCTTGGGAGGCAATCTTTGGCGCCTGGCTCAACGCATGGCCATATGATTGATCAACCAATTGATGAGGTATGTTTCATTGTTTGGTTGAATCTTGAAACGAATGAGCCGGAGGAGATCCGTGAGCCGGATCTTGCTGATTTGGAAATTGAGAAATATTATCAGATGATTGTTGATATAGAGAGCGCGAATAAGAATGAAAAAATTTAACCATCGTGCATATGAAGAGCGTCTCCATGCCTGCGGCTTTGCAAGACCTCGGCGCTGAAACCGAAGATATTTCCCGGGTGCCAGCCCCGGCAGCTGTGGCGGCGCTCATGGCGTTGGCGCGGCGCAGTGTTGCGATGCGCCACTGGGAGCGCGAGCATCTGCCGATCCACGCCTCGCAGCTTGGTTTCGAGTTGTTCATGACGCTGCCGCAGCTTTTCACAGCGGGTTTTCGAGACCGTACGAGCCTGCTCAAGCAGCTCTACCTGATGTTGCCGTACAGCGAGAAAGGGGTCCGGCTGCATTTGCGCCGGCTGGAGATCACGTGCTGGATCACTGTCGACAAGACCGGCAGCGACACGCGTTCAGCGCAGGTCGAACTCAGTCAGGGTTATTGGCAACTGCTGGGCGTGTACGCCGCGCACTGCCAGTTGATCGGCGGGTCGGTAGAGGGGGTGCCGGGGGTAGAGGCTTCTTGGGCTGCGCCGCGCGAGCCTGTCTGACATTTCTTCATGAAACCGGCCCAGGCCGTAGCGTCGACAGTGGGCAGTTCTGCAGCACAAAAGCCGCTGTGGCAGCAGGCCTCAGCCTTTCAAACCGCGACCTTGTCGATCTCGCCCATTGCATGCACCAGCCACATTTTCAGCCGCTGACGCTCCATCAAACCCAGGCCTGGACCGTCTTTGCCGACCTGATGACGCGCGGCCCAGAAGCTGGCGTTCGCAGCATCGATCTTTTGCACCACCGGATCGTGCAAGTGCTTGAGGGTGATGACATGGGCGCCCAGCGCCAGCGCGCGCTCTTGCGCGCCTGATGCATCGAGCATCTGAAAGTCGTCGCCACGCAACTGGTTGCGCACCAGCACATAGCGCAGCCTGGGGCCGAACTGATCGAGCAACCTTGTCAGCAGGTCCACCGAGTCGCGTCCGGTGTCCATCACATGCCAGTAGTACAGGCTCAGGCCGCTGACGTCGGCCAGGTCGAGAACGCCTGATTCGTCCATCCACTTGACCAGCGGGGCCTGGGTCTGTGCGGCCAGGTCCACCAGCACACGGCGGCCGGGATGCTCGGCCGCGCTTTCGACGATCGCGTCCATCGCCTCGTAGCGGTCTGCCAGCACCGCTGACGCGTAGCCTGCGTAATACCTCAGCAGCGCACCGTGCGATCGGTCGGTGTCGAAACCGACGAAAGCCATCTCGTGGTCGATGAAATACTGCGCCAGCAAGCGCGCAACCATCGACTTGCCGACGCCGCCTTTCTCGCCACCAATCAGGTGGATCTTGGATTGGGTCACGGTCTCGAGGATGGGTGGCTGGGTCATGGGCTTGGGCAAGTGTTTGTGAGGGTTGGGCGGACCAGACGCAGGACTCGTGCCAGTCTGGCGATTCTGGCAGGCTCAGTCTTGTCGGCGCGCAGTGCCCGACCCATAGCGCGCGACCAGTGCTTCGCGCCGCCGCGGGTCGATGTTGACACGGCTCAGGTCGCCGGCGATCTGGGGCAAGGCCAGCAGTCGCTGGTCCATCACCTTGAACCACAGCGGTGGCACATAGGCCAGCGGAAACATGCCGAAGTAGCCGCTGGGCAGGCGCGGCAGCTGTTGAAAATCGCGCAGGCACTGGTAGCGCCGCATCGGGTGGGCGTGGTGGTCTGAATGGCGCTGCAGGTGGAAGGTCACCAGGTTGGTCACCAGGTGGTTGGTGTTCCAGCTGTGGTGCGGCTGTGGCGCCTCGTAGCCGGTGCCGCCGTCGTGCAGCCCGGCGCCGCTGCTGCGCCGGCGCAGCAGGCCGTAATGCTCGACATAGTTGGCCGAGGTCAGCTGCCACCAGGCCACGATGTTGTGGATCGCCAGAAAAGCCAGCATCACCCAGCCGAAGGCCCACACCAGCCCGCCTTGCAGCAGCGCAGTGATGGCATACGACTGCAGCATGGTGTTGTGCGGCCCCCAGCGCGACTGGCCGGCGGCGCGCAGCCGGTCGCCTTCGAGTTGCCAGGCGCGGTGGATGCCACCCGGCAACTCGCGCAGCGCAAAGCGGTAGATGCTCTCGCCCATGCGTGCGCTGGCGTGGTCCTCGGGCGTGGCCACCCAGCGGTGGTGGCCGCGGCCATGCTCGACCGTGAAATGGCCGTAGGCCGGCACTGCCAGCACCAGCCTGGCCAGCCACTGCTCGACCGGGTTGTTCTTGTGGCCCAGTTCATGCGCGGTGTTGAGCCCCAGCCCGGCGTCGGTGCCCGCCACATAGGCCAGCAGGACCACCGCCCACCAGGTCAGGTCCTGCGTGCCGGCCCACCAAGCGCAACCGACCAATGCGATGAAATGCAGCGGCACGGTGGCCCAGGTCAGCCAGCGGTAATAGCGGTCGGCGTCGAGCTGCGGCACCACGGCCTCGGGCGGGTTGTTCGGGTCCTCGCCGATCAGCGCGTCGAGCAGCGGCATCAAGCCGTAGCTGATCAGCAGCGGCAAGCCGAGCGCGATCTGCGCGCCGCTGGCGTGGTGGGCCCACAGGCCCAGAAACGGGATCAACGGATAGACCACCGACAGCGCCCACCAGGACCGCTTGCGATCGCGCCAGGTGGCCGCTTGGCCAGAGGGGTCGGTGAAAGTGTAAGCAGCACCCATGGTTCACCTCGATGCGCCGTGCGGCGCAGTCTGGGACAGGCCTGGCATTGCCGCGATTGTGCCTAGCGGCTCGGCTCAGGGCTGTCTTTTGGCGCTCGCTGGCGCACCAGGATGCGCCAACTTCTTGCTCACTTCGCCCCGACGGCGCGTCGCAGCAAAGTGCGTCCCAGTGGCCACAGCCAGATCAGCAGCGTGATTGCGCCCAGAACGCCGGCGATCGGCCGCTCGAAGAACGGCAGGATCTGGCCGTCGGCCTTGATCAGGCTGCTGAAGAAATGCTCTTCCAGCATCGTGCCCAGCACCACGCCGAGGATGGTCGGGGCGACGGGGAAGCCCCAGCGCTCCATGAAGAACGCCACCAGGCCGGCCGCCAGCATCACGACGACGCCGAACATCGTGTTGTTGATCGCGAAGCTGCCGACCACGCAGAACAGCAGGATCAGCGGCATCAACAGCTTGGCCGGCACTTGCAGGATCCGCTTGGCCACCTTTATCGCCATCCAGCCCAGCGGCAGCATCAGCAGCTGCGCCAGCATGAAGACGATGAACACCGCGTAGATGTTCTGCGGGTTCTCGACAAACAGCATCGGCCCTGGGTTCATGTTCTTCATGTAGAGCACGCCGATGGCGATCGCGGTGATCGAGTCACCCGGGATGCCGAACACCAGCGCCGGGATCCAGGCCCCGCCCAGCGCCGAGTTGTTGGCCGCACCGGCCTCGATGATGCCCTCGATGTGGCCGGTGCCGAACTTCTCGGGCTCTTTCGAGAAGCGCTTGCTCATCGCGTACGACATCCAGGCTGCGATGTCGGCGCCGGCGCCAGGCAGCGCACCCACCAGCGTGCCCAGTGCCGAGCCGCGCAGCGTTTGCACCGGGTAGCGCTTCATCAGGCCCCACATGCCGGCAAAGACGTTGCCAAATGGCCGGTCTATGGCCATCTCCGGCTTGTCACGCGCCAGTGCGAAGCGCAGCACCTCGCTGATCGCGAACATGCCGATCATCAGCGGGATCAGCGATATGCCGCCGGTCAGCTCTGCGCTGCCAAAGGTGTAGCGCGGTGCACCGGCCGGGTTCTCCAGCCCGACGCAGGAGATCAACAAGCCCAGCAGCATCGAGACACAGCCTTTGAGCGCGTCGTTGCCGGCGATGAAGATCGCGCTGGTGAAGCCCAGCATCACCAACCAGAAGTACTCGAACGAGCTGAATTTGAGCGCCACCTCGGCCAGCATCGGTGCGGCCACGATCAGCACCAGCACGCCGAAGACGCCGCCCAACACCGAGAACACCAGCCCGGCGCCCAGCGCCAGCTCGGCCTGGCCTTTTCGGGTCAGGTTGTAGGCCTCGTCGGTGTAGGCCGCGCTGGCCGGCGTGCCCGGCATTCGCAGCAAGGCGCTGGGGATGTCACCCGAGAAGATGGCCATCGCGGTGGCGGTGACGATGGCTGCCACCGCCGGGATCGGGGCCATGAAGAAAGTGACCGGCACCAGCAGCGCGGTGGCCATCGTCGCGGTCAGGCCGGGGATCGCGCCAACAAACAAGCCGTACAGCGCCGACAACACGATGACCAGCAGCACATAAGGCTGGAACACCAGCCCGAAAGCGGTGGCTAAGGCGTCCATGGAGGGCTCCAGAGTGCGACTCACAGCGCGCTGGCGCGCTGCGAACCGTTCAATAAAAAGGACGCAACAGACCCCAGGGCAGGGGAACGCGCAGCAGTTTGTAGAACGCCAGGTGCACCAGCAGCGTCCCGGCCAAGGCCCAGCCCAGTGCCGGCAGCAGCTTCACATCGAGGACCACGAAAACCGCCGTCAGGCACAGCGGGGCGATCAGCAGAAAGCCCAGTTTGTCGGCCAGCGCGATGTAGGCCAGCACCGAGGCCACGATCAGCAGCGCGCTGAACAAGTCGCGCCGAGACGATGCGGGTGCCTCGTCCATCAAGGCATAGGCGCCGCTGCGCAGGCTGCGCCCCATCAGGCCCAGTCCGCACAGCAACAAGCCCGCGCCCACCAGCGACGGCAAGAAACCAGCGCCCAGTTTTTGCCCAGGCACTGCTGGAAAGCTGCGTGCCGACCACAGCACGGCTGTGGCGAGCAAGGCCAGTGCCGCCCCCAAGCGTCGATCGACGTTTCTCACGTCCGCGGCTTACTTGATCAGGCCGACGGCTGTCATCACAGCCTTCATGTCGGCGTCGCCCTTGGCCATGAAACCAGCGAACTCGGTGCTGCTGCCCCACAACATGCCGAAGCCGCGCTGGGTCATGAAGTCCTTGTATTCCTTGCTGTCGTAGGCCTTTTTGACGCTGGCTTCCAGGCGCGCGGCCAGCGGCGCGGGCAGGCCCTTGGGTGCGGCGATGCCGCGCCAAGCACCGGTGGCCCAGTCCGAACCGGTGGCCTCTTTCAGTGTGGGCACGTTGGGAAACAGCGCGGATCTTGTCTTGCTCATCACCGCCAGCGAACGCACCTTGCCGGCGTCGATCAGCGAGCGCGCCTCAGGCAGCGAGCAGGGCACGAACTCGACGCCGCCTGCGACCAGGTCCTGCAAACCCGGTGCAGCACCGTTGCTCGGCACCCAGGGTGCGGCGGCCGGGTCGACCTTGGCGTCCTTGAGCATGCCGGCCAGCGCCAGATGCCAGATGCCGCCTTGGCCGGTGCCCGAGGCCTTGAATTTGCCGGGGTTGGCCTTGATCGCGGCCATCGCGTCACCGACGTTCTTGTACGGCGAGTCTGCGCGCACCTGCAAGCCCGCCGGGTCCAGGTTGACCAGCGCGATTGGCGTGTAACTGGTGCCGTTGAGCTCGGTCAGCTTCTGGTGGTGCATCATCGTGATCTCGACCGTGACCATGCCGATCGTGTAGCCATCGGGCGCCGCGGCGGCGATCGCCGCGTGTCCGACGACACCCGAGCCACCAGTGCGGTTGACGACGTTGACCGGCTGGCCCAGGTCGCGCTCCATCAGGCTGCCGACCATGCGCGCCACCGCGTCAGTGCCCCCTCCCGCGCCCCAGGGCACGATCAGCGTGATCGGCCGGTCAGGAAAGCCCTGCGCCGCGGCGGCGCCGGCGGCCGTGGCCAAGGTCAGACCCAGCAGGCCGCGGCGGGTGAGGCTGCTCAGGGTGTTGCCGTTGATCTTGCGCATCAGGTTCTCCAATCGTCATATGAAATGGGTGGCATCGACTCTGGCACCGCAAAGCCGGGACATCAAGAGGGGAAACCCAGTGCCTGGCGGGGTCGGCGAGCAAGTCGACATACGACATCTGTCGTATGGACCGATGCGTCGGTGCCGCCCAGACTCGGGTCATCCATTCACAGGGCGCATCAGCCCGTCAGGAGTTCTAGAGATGACATCAACCCGTCGCAAATTTTCCGCCTCGCTCGCTGTTTCACTGAGCGCCGTGGCGATCGGCGTTAGCCTGTTTGCCGTGCCTGCGTTCGCGCAGGACACCATCAAGGTCGGTGTGCTGCATTCGCTGTCGGGCACGATGGCGATCTCAGAAACCGTGCTGAAAGACACCGTGTTGATGGCGATCGACGAGATCAATGCCAAGGGCGGCGTGCTGGGCAAGAAGCTCGAGCCGGTCGTCGTCGACCCGGCTTCGAACTGGCCGTTGTTCGCCGAGAAGGCGCGCCAGCTGATCAGCAAGGACAAGGTCGCGGTGACCTTCGGCTGCTGGACCAGCGTGTCGCGCAAGAGCGTGTTGCCGGTCTACGAAGAGTTGAACAGCCTGCTGTTCTACCCCGTGCAGTACGAGGGTGAAGAGCTCTCCAAGAACGTGTTCTACACCGGTGCGGCGCCGAACCAGCAAGCCATCCCTGCGGTGGAATACCTGATGAGCAAGGACGGCGGCAGCGCCAAGCGCTTCGTGCTGCTGGGCACCGACTATGTCTACCCGCGCACCACCAACAAGATCCTGCGGTCCTTCTTGCTCAGCAAGGGCATCAAGGACGCAGACATCATGGAGGACTACACCCCGTTCGGCCATGCCGACTACCAGGGCATCATCGCCAAGATCAAGAAGTTTGCTGCCGAAGGCAAGAAGACAGCGGTGATCTCGACGATCAACGGCGACTCCAACGTGCCGTTCTACAAGGAGCTCGGCAACCAGGGCCTGAAGGCGACCGACGTGCCGGTGGTGGCTTTCTCGGTGGGTGAGGAAGAGCTGCGTGGCGTCGACACCAAGCCACTGGTCGGCCACCTGGCGGCCTGGAACTACTTCATGAGCATTAAGAGCCCGGCCAACACCGAGTTCGTCAAGAAGTGGAGCGACTATGCCAAGGCCAAGGGTATCGCTGGGCACAAGGACAAGGCGCTGACCAACGACCCGATGGAAGCGACTTACATCGGCATCATGATGTGGAAGGCTGCGGTCGAGAAGGCCAAGAGCACCGACACCGACAAGGTGATCGCGGCGATGGCCGGCCAGACCTATCCTGCACCGGGCGGTTTCGTCTCGACGATGGATGCGAAGAACCACCACCTGCACAAGCCGGTGTTCATCGGTGAGATCAAGGCCGACGGACAGTTCAACGTGGTCTGGAAGACCAAGGGCCCGGTCAAGGCCGAGCCTTGGAGCCCGTTCATCCCTGAGAACAAGGGCAAGAAGGACGAGCCAGAAAAGAAGTAACCCCCCGCAGCGGCTTCGCCGCTCCCCCCAAGGGGGGCCACGCCAGCGGCCCGGCGGAGCCGGTTCCGCGGCGTGTGCTTGAGGGGGCGGCTGCGGGTTTTCCGCAGCCTGATATTGAATTTCTACCGGGTCTGCCAGTGCTGAGTCGTTTGATATTGCTTTTTGCTTTGCTTGGCGCATTGGGCTCTGCCCGGGCCTTGACGTCCGAACAGGCGGGTGCCATCGCCGCTGGCGACATCGACGGCCGCGTCGCTGCGCTCAACGCCGTGGTGGCCACGGCCGATGTGGCGCTTGCGCCTTTCGTCAAGGCATTGCTCGACGACAGCGTCAAGACCTCTGGCGGCAAGGCCTACATCGTGACGGACGGCAAGGCGGTCGACGCTGCGTCGGGCAAACCGGCCACGCTGCCGGCCGACGCCGAGGACGCCGTCAACAACAACCGGATGCGCCGCGAGCTGGAATCGGCGATCGCGGTGTTGCAACTGGTGTCGCCGGACCGCGCGGTGCGCGCCAAGGCGATCACTGAACTGAAGGACCAGGTCGACGAGGGCAAGCTCGGCCTGATCGACAAGGCCAGCGCTGCCGAGACCGATGCCGAGCTCAAGGCCAAGCTGTTGCTGCTGCGCGCTGCGGTGCTGATCTCCTCAGCCGACGCGGCCAAGCGCGCCGCTGCGGCCAAGGCGCTGTCGGGCAGCAGTTCGCCGGCCACGCGTTCGCTGCTGCTGGAAAAGCTGGGCACCGAGACCGATCCGGCTGCCCGCGCTGCGATCCAGGCCGCGATCGCCAGCGTGCAGGGCCAGCTCGCCTGGGGCGAGCGGCTCGGCCTGCTGTTCACCGGTGCCAGCCTGGGCTCGATCCTGCTGCTGGTCGCACTCGGCCTGGCGATCACCTATGGCTTGATGGGCGTGATCAACATGGCCCACGGCGAACTGATGATGATCGGCGCCTACGCCACCTATCTGGTGCAAAACCTGTTCAAGGCGTTTGCGCCGTCGGCCTTCAACGCCTACATCCTGGTCGCGATTCCCGCGTCCTTTCTGGCCAGCGCACTGGTCGGCGCGGTGCTCGAGCGCACGGTGATCCGCTGGCTCTATGGCCGGCCGCTCGAGACGCTGCTAGCCACCTGGGGCATCAGCCTGGTGCTGATGCAGGGCGTGCGCTCGATCTTCGGCGCGCAGAACGTCGGCGTCGAAAACCCGGCCTGGATGTCGGGCGGTTTGCAGGTGTTGCCTAACTTGCTGCTGCCCTACAACCGGTTGGCGATCCTGGTCTTCGCCGCGCTGGTGCTGCTGGGCATGGCCGCGCTGATCGGCAAGACCCGGCTGGGCCTGTTCGTTCGCGGGGTCACGCAGAACCGGCGCATGGCGTCTTGTGTGGGTGTCAACACCGCCCGCATCGACACGCTCGCTTTCTCGCTGGGTGCGGGCATTGCAGGGCTGGCGGGTTGTGCGCTCAGCCAGGTCGGCAATGTCGGCCCAGACCTCGGCCAGGGCTATATCGTCGACTCGTTCATGGTCGTGGTGTTGGGCGGTGTCGGCCAGCTCGCAGGCACTGTGGTCGCTGCGCTCGGCCTAGGGCTGGGCAACAAGCTGCTCGAGGGCTGGGCCGGCGCGGTGTTGGCCAAGATCATGGTGCTGGTGTTCATCGTCGTCTTCATCCAGAAGCGGCCGCAGGGCTTGTTTGCCGTCAAGGGCCGGAGCGCAGATCTATGACCCCCCCCCGTAGCGCCTTCGGCGCTCCCCCCATGGACCCGAAGGGGCCATTGCATGGCCCTGGGGGCGCCGCCAGCGGCCCGGCGGAGCCGGTTCCGCGGCGGCCGCTTGACGCCACTGTCCTCGTGCAGAAACGTGGTTTGTTGCTTGGGGTCCGTGGTTGGACTGCGGTGATCGCTGCGTTGGTGGTGCTGACGGTTGTCGTTCCGCTGCTCAACCGGGTGGTGCCTGATGGCCATGTCTTCCATGTCAGCGACTACGCGGTCGGGCTCGTCGGCAAGATCCTGTGCTACGCGATCTGCGCGCTGGCGATGGACTTGATCTGGGGTTACACCGGCATCCTGTCGCTGGGCCACGGCTTGTTTTTCGCGCTCGGCGGCTACGGCATGGGCATGTACTTGATGCGCCAGATCGGCCGTGACGGCAACTACAAGAGTGAGTTGCCCGACTTCATGGTGTTCCTGGACTGGAAGTCCTTGCCCTGGACTTGGAGCTGGTCGGATTCCTTTGCGCTGCAGATGTTGCTGGTGGTGTTGGTGCCAGCGCTGTTGGCTTTGGTCTTCGGCTGGTTCGCGTTCCGCTCGCGCATCAAGGGCGTGTATTTCTCGATCATCACCCAGGCCTTGACTTACGCGGCCATGCTGCTGTTCTTTCGCAACGAGACCGGCTTCGGTGGCAACAACGGTTTCACCGACTTCAAGCGCATCCTTGGGCTGCCGATTGCCACACCCGACACGCGCATCGTGTTGTTCGTGATCACCGGTGGCACCTTGGTGGGTTTCTACCTGCTGGCCCGAGCGATCGTCAACAGCAAGTACGGTCGGGTGCTGCAGGCGATCCGTGACGCCGAGACCCGCGTGATGTTCACCGGCTACAACCCGCTGGCCTACAAGCTCAGCATCTGGACCTTGTCGGCGGTGATGTGCGCGATCGCCGGCGCACTCTATGTGCCGCAGGTCGGCATCATCAACCCGAGCGAGATGTCGCCGTCGGCCGGGATCGAGATCGCGATCTGGGCCGCGGTGGGTGGCCGCGCCACGTTGATCGGTCCCATCGTCGGTGCTTTCTTCGTCAACGGCGCGAAGAGCTGGTTCACCGTGGCGTTTCCAGAGTTCTGGCTATATTTCTTGGGCGCTTTGTTCATCGCTGTCACGCTATTTCTTCCCCAAGGCATTGCCGGCCTGTTCAAGCGTTTTTCCGGCGCAACGCACGAGAAACATTCATGACCCCCGACCTGATGGAAGAAGGCGCGAAGCGCCGCCAGGCTTACGAAGCGCGCCAGCAGGCGGCCACAGGCACAGAGAGCGGTGGCCGCGATGCCGGATTCGGTCGCATCGTCAAGCTCGGTGTGCCTGACTTCACCCAAGGCGTGGCGCTCTACCTCGACGACATCACGGTCAGTTTCGATGGTTTCAAGGCGCTCAATGCCTTGACGATCACGGTCAATGTGGGTGAGCTGCGCTGCATCATCGGCCCCAACGGCGCTGGCAAGACGACGATGATGGACTGCATCACCGGCAAGACCAAGCCCGACAGCGGCCAGGCGTTTTTCGGCTCGACCATCGATTTGCTGCGCCTGAGCGAGCCTGAGATCGCCCAGATCGGCATCGGCCGCAAGTTCCAGAAGCCCACGGTCTACGAAGAGTTGAGCGTGTTCGAGAACCTCGAGCTCGCGCTGGCGGCCGACCGTCGGGTTCGGGCCTCGCTGTTTTCACGCTTGTCTGGCGCCCAGCTCGACCGCATCGGCGAGACCTTGACGACCATCCATCTTCGCGGCGAGGCCCAACGCAGCGCCGGCCTGCTCAGCCATGGCCAGAAGCAGTGGCTGGAGATCGGCATGCTGCTGGTGCAGGACCCCAAGCTGCTGCTGCTCGACGAGCCGGTGGCCGGCATGACCGACGAGGAGACCGAGCGCACCGCCGAGCTGTTCCTGTCGCTCGAGGGCAAGCACTCGCTGGTGGTGGTCGAGCACGACATGAAGTTCGTCGACCAGCTCACGCAAGGCCGCAAGAAAGTGACGGTGCTGCACGAGGGCAGCGTGCTGGCCGAGGGCTTGCTGTCCGAGGTGCAGAACAACGAAAAAGTCGTCGAGGTGTACCTGGGGCGTTAGCCCCAGGTACACCTTCGGTGGAACGCACCGCTCCCCCAGCCCCCTCCGGGAGGGGGCACCAGCATGAATCTGAAAGCCGGCAACAGATGCTCAGCGTCAACGGATTGAACCAGTACTACGGCGGTAGCCACATCCTGCGCAATGTCGGCTTCGAGGCGCGCATCGGCGAGGTGACGGTGGTGTTGGGCCGCAACGGCGTGGGCAAGACCACGCTGCTCAAGAGCTTGATGGGCGTGGTGCCGGTCAAGGCCGGCACGGTCACACTGGGCGGCGTGGACATCACCCGGGCCACGCCTTACGAGAGGGTTCGTCTGGGCGTGGGTTATGTGCCGCAGGGCCGTGAGATCTTCTCGCGCCTGACGGTCGAGGACAACCTGCGCATGGGCTTGGCGGTCAAGTCCGGCAGCAGCCCCATTCCGGCTGAATTGTTCGAGCTGTTCCCGGTTCTCAAGCAGATGATCAAGCGCCGCGGCGGTGACTTGTCGGGCGGTCAGCAGCAGCAGCTCGCGATCGCCCGCGCGCTGGCTGCTGCGCCCAAGCTGCTGATCCTCGACGAGCCCACCGAGGGCATACAGCCCAGCATCATCAAGGACATCGGCCGCGTGATCCGGATGCTGGCCGACTCGGGGCTGAACGGCCAGCGCATGGCGGTGGTCCTGGTCGAGCAGTATTACGACTTCGCCGCCGAGTTGGCCGACCAGTACCTGGTGATGGAGCGCGGCGAGGTCATCGCCCGCGGCCTCGGCCGCGACATGCAGGCCGATGGGGTTCGCGAGCGCGTCGCGATCTGATAGACCTAAAACATCCTTGACGCGGCCATCGCCCGACGGCGATCAGGCCTCGTCTTCTTCGCGCGGGGCTTGGCCGCCGCTGCGGCTCATCAGCTGGTCAAAGGCTTCCAAGTCGGCTCTGGCGATGCGCTCGGCGAAATAGGTTTCGGCCTGCATGATGGCCAGCTTCTCGGCCACCGCGATGCAGACGAACTGGTTGATGCTGATGCCGTCCTGCTTGCTCAGGCGCTCGATGCCAGCGCGGATCGATCGGGGAAGTCTCAGGGGGTAGGTGCTCAGTTCGGTCATGACAGACTCCGCCAACGCATTTGCCCTGCCGGGCAGTCTGATCGTGCACGGTGAAACGGCGTCGGCGCGAAGGCGCTGAGGTGGTGCGCAAGCACCAACTTGGAATCTAGCTCAATCGCCCACGATCAGCCTGAAATGGACTGTCTAGGGGCTGGAATTGGCGCCGGTTTTGGGGTGATTTTTCTTCAAGTTTGAACCCCCCGCCAGGCCGCCGGAGGCACCCCGACTGGGCATGAGTTCATGGCTCGGTCCAGGGCGCTTGACGGCCGCCGCGGCGAAGGGGTTCATGGCAAATCGGCGCTGCCGTCATCTCGCATCGAGCGGTTGCCGTCTCAGATTTGGATCGGCGCCAACAGTTGAAATGCTCATCCGTCGTCGAACGGGTGCACGACAACGCCTTCGGCCCGACCGCGCGCCCCTGGCAGGGCACGCGCGGACCAGGCCGGTCCGGGCAGGGCGCGCCCGGGGCTCCAGCCGGACGCCGAAACTCAGGCGAAAGTGTCACCCATGAGGGTTGCGAACCACTTCTCCATGTCCTCGTAGTTGCCTGTGGTGGCGCTGGTGGCTACCCTGGGCTGGGTGACACCGTTCTCGGTCGACGGCACCATCACGCCGTTGGCGTACTGGTAGACGGCCGACAGCCAGGTGGCCCGGGCACTGGTCAGGGGCGTGTAGCAGGCTGAGTTGAGCACCGGCGACGTCTCTTCCAGCGCGTACAGGCTGCCCTTGAGCGCGTTCACGATGGCGTTGGCGCAGGTCTTGGCCTCCTGGTTGCCGATATGTCCCGCCTTGGGCATGCCCGAGATGCAGGCATCGCCGATGACGTGGATGCCGGGCTTGAGGGTCGATTCGTAGGTCAGCAGGTTCACCGGGGCAAACTTGCCGTTGAGCAGGCCCGAGCCGGCCAGCAGGCCCGGGGCGCGCTGCGGCGGTATCGGGTTGAGCACTGCGGCAGCGACCGCATCGGTGGCGCCGTTGCGCGTGTAGGTGACGTTGTGGGCACCGGCCACCAGCTGCAGCTGGGTCACCGTGCAGCCGGAGCGGTAGTCGACCCGGTAGCCGTAGGCACCGTTGAACGCATTCTGGAAGTTGGCCTTCTGGGCCTGGATCTCCAGATTGGCGTCGAGCACCACCACCTTGCTGTTGGGCTTGCGGCTTCGCAACCAGTCCGCGATCACGCAGGCCCGCTCGTAAGGGCCGGGCGGGCAGCGGAAGGGCGCCAGCGGCACGGTGATGACCACGTTCTGCCAGTCCGGCATGGCCAGCAGCTGGCTGCGCAGCAGCGTGGTCTGGGCGCCGGCCTTCCAGGCGTGCGGCACGATGCTGTCGTACTGGCTGGCGCTGGTCATGCCGGGCATGAGGTCGAAGTCCACGCCCGGCGCCAGCACCAGGCGGTCGTAGGTCAGGACGGCACTCCCGGCAGCCGTTTCATAGGTGACCGACTTGTTGATGTCATCGATGCCCGTGACCATGCCCTGGATGCGCTGGACGCCGTACTTGGTGGTCAGCGCGGTGTACGAGTAGACCAACGAGTTGACGGACGCGCGTTTGCCGGTGACGACCTCGTTGCTCAGGATGTTGGACACGTACGAGGCGTCCTTCTCGATCAGGACCACGCTGATCTCGCCCTTGCTCCACAGGCGGATGAACTTGGCCACGGCGGCACCGGCCATGCCGCCGCCGACCACCACCACGCTGAAGGAAGCCGCACGAGCAGCGAATGGGATGAGCCCAGCGCCGAGGGTCAGGCCCGCGGCTGCCGTGGATTGGATGAATTGACGACGTTTCATGGGGACCTCTCAACGCACGCTGGCGAAGTAACTGGCGATGGACTTCAGCTGGGCATCGGTGAAGCCCATGGCGTGCGCGGCCATGATGCCGCTGGCGTCTTCCTTGCCGCTGGCAAACTCACGCAGCTCGCCATAGATCTCGTTGGCGCTCTTGCCGGCCAGGCGGTCGAATCCGCCGGTGCCGTTGGTGCCGTGGCACTGGAAGCAGTTGCTGGCCAGCAGGCGGCCGCTCAGCGCTCCCGTGGGCGTGGCGGCCGCGGGAGGAGTCGAGGTCATCGCAGACGTCACGTCCACCTTGACCTTCGCGTCCGACCTCTCGTCCTTGAACTTGACTTCCGCCCTGCCGGCCGCGCTGCCGCTGATGCGGTAGGTCGAGGCATCGACCCGGGTCACGCTGACGACAGCGGGGCTGGAATTCCTCACCGCCAAGGTGCCCGACACCTTGGCAACCGTGACCGTTCGTGACTCTCCGGACGCCATGGAGACGGACTTGGACGAGACCGTGACCGCCCAGGCCGAGCCCGAGGCGAGCAGACCCATGGCAAGGAACCACTGTCCGACAGTACTTTTGACTACCCTCATCTGAAACCCCTTCTTCGATAGACTGCGACGGAACGTCACGTTGCCAGGCCAGCTCCGTCCGGCCGTTGTGGCTTGCGGCCACGCCTGGTTCATGCAAAGAGACGACATCGTTATCGACCGGGAACCCTGTGCACTCGGTTGAGTTTGCGCGGTGAAGATTAAGATCTTCTTAACCCGAGTTTCACGGTCGTAAGCGGCTGTGACTGGGCTGGACCGCTCGTTCTCCGCCAACGCATTTGCCCTGCCGGGTGGCTACGTCTATTTGACGCGCGGCATCATGGCTTGCATGGACAGTGAGGCTGATCTGGCGGGTGTCATCGGGCACGAAATCGGACACCTTACTGCGCGCCACGGGGCCCAGCGTGCCACCAGTGAGCAGAACGGGGGCCGGTGCCGGACAACCAGACGCGCGCCGACGCCGAGGCGCTGTACCCGCAGTTGGTGGCGCGCTATGCCGCGCCGGGGCTGCGCCCGCCGTTCAACCTGGCGGCGTGGGGCGCGGCGGGCTTCAGCGAGGCCGAACTGGTCGACCTGGCGCGCAAAGCCTGAGCCGCGCTGCGGTGCCGATCACTGCGGCGCTGGCGCCACCACCGCTTCGTCGTCGCGCATCTGCTGGCGTTGCAAGCGCCACTTGCGCCACAAGTGCGGCAGCAACAGCTGCAGCGGCATGCGGCGGCCGTGGTGGCGCGCCAGCAGCAGCGTGGCCGCCAGTTCCCGGCGCAGCGCAGGCGGGTCGTCCGGCTCACTGGGCATCAACACCAGCGCCAGCACCGGCAGCAGCCAGGCCCGTTGCAGCGCGCCGGGTCCGGCCCGGCCGATGGCGCTGATGGTCCACAACGGCACCGGCGTGCCCAGCCAGCGCGTCGTGAAGTGGCAGGCCAGCGCCAGCGGTTCGGCCAGGCCGAGTTCGGTCGCGCGCGCCGTCAGCCGACGCCAGAAGTTCTGCTGCGCGCTGAAATGGCGCAGCAAGCTGTCGAGGTCGACCAGATCGCGCACCCGGTCCAGCAGTTCGGAATCGAAGAACAAGTGCGCCGCGCTGTGCAGCACCTGATCGACCGGGTCCAGCACCTGCCAACCGGACAACTGCGATCCCACCAGCCAGGCGATGAGCCGGTCGGCGTCCACCGGTGCGTGACCCACCGCCGGCAGGATGTTGTGGTGCAGGTCGAGCTCGAGCGGGATCAGTGGATGCGTCATCGGTGGAGCCTCATGGCTCCACTCGTGGTAATAGCGCTGATCATGGGCGTCCAGCACGGTCTCGGACCATCCGGCCGCGACAAGTCGGGACTGCGCATCGGCCAGGTGTGCCCTTGGCACCAGGATGTCCAGATCGGACGGCAGGCGACCGCGCGCGATGGCCAGGCCCTGCGCAACATAGGCCGCCCCTTTGAGCAGGACCCGCGGATAAGGCGCGTCCGCCAGCACCGTGGCGACACGCTCGATGGTCCAGCGCATCGCCGCGCTGCGGCTGCGCGACAAGTGTTGCTCGGCCACCAGATGGCGGCGCGCAGGTGCGGGCACACTGGACAGCAAGCCGGCAGCGTCGATCGCCTCGGCCAGCCTGGCCAGCAGGCGCAGGCGGCGCGACAGTCGCACCACCCGCTGCCAATCGGCCAGCGACCAGCCCAGCGCAAGTTCAGGCCGACGCAGCGCCTGCAGCCAGGCCAAGGCCGACGGCGGCTGGAACATCCGCTCGTCTATCGCGAGATTCCGGTCGGGAGAGATGTCGGGCGTCATGGTGCGGTCTGCCCGTGGCGCTCGCGCACCTGGGTCCAGATGGCGTCGATCGCTGCCAAGGCTTCGCCCAAGTCGCTGTACACCAGTTGCCAGCCCGGGCAGCGCTGCACCATGCCGACCACCGCCCGAAACGCGGTCGCACCCAGCACACCGTAATTGAAGGCATTGAAGGCCAGCGCCGGGAACAGGCGGTTCGGCGGCAGGAGTTCCAGCCGGGTCGGGCTGCCGGCCTGCCACTTGGGCAGCACGAAGGCACCGGGACTGGCTGGCTGATGGCGCCGCGCCACCGAGTCGGGCAAGGCGGCCAAGTGGGCGACGTTGCCCTTGCGGGTCTTTGGAAACTCCGGTCCGAAAGACGCGTCGGGCGCAAAACGGCGAAGCACGCCGATCGACTGATTCTTCAGCGCCACCGGCTTGAGCATGGCGCGGAAAACACCGCTGTCGGGATCGAAGGCGCCGAACTCGTCGGACAACAGGCGCCAGCCGCGCTGCGACAGCGCCGCGGTCAAGGTGCTCTTTCCCGAGCCGGGCAAAGCCGGCATCACCAGCGCCAAGCCGTCGCGCTCGACCACGCCAGCGTGCAGCAGCAGCAAGTGGTTGAGGCGCTGGCCGATCAGCCAGTTGCAGCCCCATTCAAACAGCGGCAGCGGGCTGTCGGCGGGAAAGGGATCGAAGGGGCGTCGACCGTCGCTGAACAATTCGACCTGGGGCCGGGCCCAACGCCGCAGGCCGGCAGGGCGAGCGATGCGCACCTGGCAGTCAGACCAGTCGGCGTGGGGGACAAACGGAAACGCCGGGTAGGCTTGCTGCAGTTGCCGGGCCAGTACCCGGCTGTCGCTGCGCACCTGCAGCGTCGCAGCGCCGACGTCCAGCCACAGACCGCCCCGGCTGAGCGCGCGGTACAACTCGGTCAGATCGACACCGGCCAACGGACGACCCGCAGACTGCGCCCCGACGTCGATCGGCGTCACGACTGTGGCGTGCCGGCGCCAGCATGGCGGCGCAGCAGTCCGGAACCGATCAAACTCGGCCAGTGGGTCTCGAGCATCGCCGCCAATTGCTCGGCGGGCAGACCGCAGTCGAGCGCCAGCGCCGCGCTCACCGCATCCAGGTCGGCCGGGCCGTCTCGCAGGCATTCGAGGATCGCCGCACTCTCGTCGTTGAGCAAGGCAGTTTCACCACTGATCGGACTGAAAGCCGCCCAGACATCGCCCAAGGGCGCGAGTTCGAGGCCCTCCACCAGCGCAAAGCGCATCGGCTGCCAACCGGCCGGGATCAACGGATGAACGAAGTCCAGCAGGACTGCGAAACCGAGTTCCCTGTGTAGCCGGCGTTGTACGTACCGATGCCGATGATCTGGCCACTGGCGTCGACCAGCACCGAATACCATCTGCTGACACTTGCGTAGACACCATTCATACCGTTGACTGGAGAGTTGTAGATCGTCCCTGCGCTGGCCCCAGTGCCCGACTCCACGCACAAGAACTTGCCCGCGACGATCCAGTTGTTCTTGATTCCGGACTTGAGCCCTGCGACGTTGGCCACGGCGACGATATCGGCATGACTGACCCAATAGCTGCGTGTCTTGTTGCTGCCGTTGGGCAGAAAGCTGCTGGCCTGCACCCGAAGCCAACCCGTGGTGGTGCTGGGTTGGCTGGTGACAAAGTCCTGAGGGTCCGCCTCCGAAGCCGCCGACCGGGCCATGCACGCCCCTGTCGAGGTCGCTGCCATCGCACCGCCGCTGAACAAGGTCAGTGCGGCCGGTGCCGCAAAGCTCCCCTTGATCAGGCGCCGTCTCGCGCTGACATGCTCTTCGGTACCTTGCAATTGGTCGGCCAAATCACCCTCCTGCGCGTCTTTTGACATTTGATAAAGTATCTCAGCCTTGGAGCAGCCCACCATCCGCTCAGATCGGGGGTTAAATGTTATTTTCGGTCGTTTTGCATACGCGACGCCCGCAATACGGAGCGCAGCACGGCGGCGCCGGACAGCGCGCCGCGCCGGGTCCGCTCAATCGGCGTCGACCCCTGCCGACTTGATCACCTGCCCCCCGGCGCTCGGTCTGCTGCTTCAGCCAACTGCTCGGGCTTTCGGGTGTGAGCTTGGCATCGGGCACGATCTCGGCGCCGAGCTTGGCCATCCGAGCCCTGAACAACGGATCTCTCGCCGGGCTGGTGCCCTGGTAGGCCACAGTGGTCAGGTCCACCCCCACCGCCTGGCGGTACACCATGCCACACAGTTGCGAGACCGCGCCCAGCCCGGCATGGGCCAGGGTGACCTTGTCGCCCCGGGACTTGAGGTAGATCAGCAGTTCGGGCAGGGACTTGGCCGGCAAGCCCTTGCGCCCGATCAGCGTCATCGGCACGTCCACCACCTGGCCGACGAACTCGAAGTCGGTCAGCGGGTCGTAGGGCAGCTGGCGATAGAGCGCCGGCGCGGCGGCCATGCCTTTGTGGTGGATCAGCAAGGTGGTGCCGTCGGGCGCTGCGCGCGCCACCAGGCCGGTGGGCCTCCCCGCGGCGAAGGGCACGACCAGGACGATGGGACGCATCGGGGTGACCTGCGACCAGGCCAGGCTGGCCACCGGGCCACCGGGCCAGCGAGCACGGCGAGTGCAGCCAGTGAGCCAAGCCGCGAACGAACAATCAAGGACAGACTCCCTCGGAAGGCAAACAAGTTTGCGCGCCGGCGCCGTTGGCCAGCACCCTTGAAACGCCGTTCGGCCTGACCCCACCGCATCGCGCGGCTCGCCGTGCTTTCCGGAGGGTCCGGCCCTGCGCCACCGCCAGCCGCCGGCTTGCCCACATCGCGCCAACACGCGGATTGTTCGCAACGGCAGTGCCGGCGGCTTGCAACGCTTCAAGTGCCGGGCTTGCCAACGCACGTTCAACGCACTGAGCAAGACGCCGTTGGCCTGGTTGCGGAACAAGGCCAAGTGCTTGCAACAAAAGGCGCTGGGCCGGGGGCTGATCGTTCGTTTGGCTTCGGCAGAGTTGGGAGTGGCGCCCTCGACGGCGTTTCGCTGGCGCCACCGCTTCTTGCAACTGACCCAGCCGGTCAAGGCGCTGGTGCTCACCGGCGTGGTCGAGGCCGACGAGACCTTCTTTCTGCGCTCCAGTATGGGCCAGCACCCGGGCCGTGCTCCTCGCAAGCGTGGAGGCCATGCGCCGCGCAAGTGCCGCGGCGAGGACCTGATTCCCGTCCTGGTCGCCCGCGATCGTTCCGCAGCGACGGCCGACTTTCTGCTGGAGGCGGTCTCCAAGAAGTGCCTGAGCGAGGCTCTCAGCCCGCGCGTCAAAGCCGACGCCATTCTTTGCACGGATCGCTCGGCAGCGATGGCCGCGACCGCCAACGCGTGTCACGGCAGGCTCAAGGGCTGGATGTATCGCTTCAGAGGGGTGGCCACGTCGTATCTGGAAAGCTACCCGGGATGATTCCGCGCGCTCGACCGGGCCTGACCAGTCGCTCAAGGGGGGCGCCAACGGCAAGAATCGACTCACATCGAAGAAGTGTGTAGACTTTCGCACAAGGAGTCACACATGGCTACAAATCTCGCAATCGATCCAGCCCTTCTTGACCGAGCCGTTCAAGTCAGTGGTGAACGCACGAAGAAGGCCACGGTAACCAAAGCCCTACAAGAGTTCATCGCGCGCCGCGAGCAACGGCGCGTAGCCGATCTACTCGGCAAACTGGAGTGGGATCAGTCATTCGACTACAAAGCTGAACGGTCTCGTCCCAAATGACGCTGCTCGTTGATACAAGCGTTTGGTCCCTGGCCCTTCGTCGGGATATTGAAGCTACCGAACCTGAGGTGCAAGAGCTCAAGGACGCCTTGTTCGGCTCAAACCTTGTAGTCACTACAGGCCTGGTCCTTCAGGAACTATTGCAAGGGTTCTCGGGTGCCAAAGCCCAGGCTCAGATCATCGAACGCTTTGCCGCATTGCCTTTGCTGCAACCCGATCGAGATGATCACATCGGTGCGGCAGTCCTGCGAAATGCATGTCGCCAAGCGGGCATTCAGATCGGCACTATTGATGCACTGCTTGCACAACTCGCCATCCGGCACGGTCTGACGCTCCTCACCACAGACAAAGACTTCACGCATGCGGCCAAGCACTGCGCGCTTCGCGTTTGGCCCGCTAAGGAGCGGGCGATGCGGTGATGCCCTTCAATCGAGAGGCTGTGCTAAAGCATGCCTCTCATTTCAAACGTTAGGCATCTATTTCATGAAGGAGACTCGGTACCAATGAACACAAAAATATGGCTGTTCATATCTCTCATTCTGGCTCTATCCATGTTTGGCGGTATGGCTCACGCTGCCGATGAAGAGGCCGACTGGCTCGTTGAGCAATGTAAGTCAGCAATTACCTTCTCAGGCCCGCTGGCTCCAGAACCCATGGGTGCAATGAACATGGGGTTCTATTTTGGGCTCTTTGCGCGTTAGTTCGTGATGACTCACGCCATGATCCACTGCCGTGTCAGACTTGGCTTCGTGGCCCCGTGTTGCGGGCTTTCGGAGCCTGCGATCGATGCGGGAGAACTGAAGCGTTGGCTGGCGTCGGTGGCGCGGCTGACGCCGGCCCAGAAGGCCGATTTCCTCAAGTTCTTTGCACAGATGGCTCGGCAGCGATGGCGGCGACCGCCAAGGAAATGGGCGTGCACCACGAAGCCATGAATCTGAGTGCAGGCGGAATGTTGCCTTTACTTACTTCTGTTTCGCAGTCCGTGCCAGCAGCACCGGTGACGTCTGGAAATCGATCCAGCCGGTATCGATACCTGCGCTGTAACCGTCATCCACCGGCAGATCAACACCGTTCACCCAGCGTGGACCAAAGAGCAACATCTCGATTGCTTCCGCAACCTCATCAGGCGTTGCGGCGCGGCCGGTCTGGGCGTTGGTCCAATCACTTTGCGCCTTGCCCATCAACGCTTCAAACTGAGGGGTGAGGGGAGTATCAATGCCGCCGGGGCTGACGCAGTTGATGCGTGTTGACTTGCCGGCATGTCTCTGCGCCTCCTGCAAGGTAAAGGCGGTCACGCAGCGTTTGGAAAAGGTATAGGGGTCGCGGGCAAAACCCTCGCGATTGGCTTCACACCACGCCAGTCCCTCTGCCATTGAAGGCGTCGCCAGCAGTGGCTGGATCCGATCCAGGCGGCCTTTCCAGTCGCGCCCGGCAATGGACGAGACGCTGACGATACTGCCTTGCTGCGTGAGTCGATTGGTCAGTTCCTGCGTCAGCAGGCGCAAGCCGAGAAAATTCACAGCGACTACCCTGGTCGGATCGGTTGCGCGGGCGATGCCGGCCACGTTCACCAATCCATCGACGGCATCCGGAATCAAGGCAAGCGCAGTGGTGATCGAAGACTCGACCGCGAGATCACAGTGGACGAATGCACCGACGGCAGACGGTGGGGCATTGACGTCCAGATTGATGACCTGGTGGCCGGCGCCGACAAGCCGGCACACCAATGCATAGCCGACGCCCGAAGAGCCGCCGGTGATAACCAGTGTTTTCATGGATACCTGACCTCATGGATGTGGATCGCTTCTGTTTATTCTCGCACGCAAGCGTGACGCGTCCGAAGCCTGGCGACCAAGGAAAAACCATTGCTCAGCCGAGGCAAAGGCGTATCAACGGGCTCGACGCTTGTTTTCCTGTGGAGGGAGAGCAGTCGCAGTCGTAATGCGAGGAAGTTGGTGGTCTCGCAGCGCTGAAGTATTCCCCTTGATCGGTCATTTGAACCAGAAAACGGGTGAGCATTCCATGGGCAAGCACTACGGTTTCGTGCACTTCTTTCCTTTTCTGTTCAGAAACAGCCGTCTGCTGGTCGGGTGGCTCGCGCTGATAACCTCGATCGGTTTGCCGGCGGCGGGGTACGCAGCCGACAACGCGCCCAAGGCCAGTACCGCGCTTGGTTTGACACTGATCTGGCCATGCGCGCCCGCCACGGCGAGATGCAGTGAGCCACCCGGCTGGAGCAAGCCATCGACGAGAACCGTTTCGTGCGCTATGCGCAACGAATTCGGGCGCTGACGTCAGACCCTTCAGGCCTGCATGCGAAAGTGTTGCTTCGGATAGTGGACGCCGCTGGCCGCGTGATCCCGCCGGGCGCCTTCCTGCCTGCCGCCGAACGCTTTCATCTGATGGCGCGCGGCGAGGTCATCGCCCGCAGTCTCGGCCGCGACATGCAGGCCGATGGGGTGCGCGAGCGCGTCGCGATTTGATAGCCCCACATCAGCCGTGACGCGGCCACCGCCCGACGGCTATCAGGCCTCGTCTTCTTTGCGCGGGGCTTGGCCGCCGCTGCGGCTCATCAGCTGGCCAAAGGCTTCCAAGTCGGCTCTGGCGATGCGTTCGGCGAAATAGGTTTCGGCCTGCATGATGGCCAGCTTCTCGGCCACCGCGATGCTGACGAACTGGTTGATGCTGATGCCGTCCTGCTTGCTCAGGCGCTCGATGCCAGCGCGGATCGATCGGGGAAGTCTCAGGGGGTAGGTGCTCAGTTCGGTCATGACAGACTCCGCAAGAATGGACCGGGCAAGGACAGTTGCAGCCCGAAACGGTGGGCTGCGTTCGAAAAATTCTTTTGGTTGAAGCTCAGCAATACATCAGCGCCGGCGTTGACTGCAGCCTCCAGCACCAGTTCGTCGCCCGGATCACGCAACTGGGGTCGCCATCTGAAGTGGATCGGTACCGGCTCAACCAGCTTGGCCATGGCGTCCAGGAAGATTCCGATCTGATGTGAGCTCAAACCGGCGGCTTCAGCATGTTCCGGACGCTGGCAGACGGCTTCGTATTTGGTGAACAGACTGACGCTGGCAGCCAGCCGGAGTTGGCCCAGACGCACGCGTCTCAACAAGGCCGCTGAAGCCCCTGTCGGGCTGCGCAGCGCAGCCACGACGACATCCGTGCCCATCACCATCAACATAGTTTATGGTGTCACCGGCGATGAGGGTTTCTTGGTCTCTTAGGCCTGTAGGACGCGCCGCTGCCGGGTCCATGGAGGCGAGTTGCAGACCAAGCCTAGACTCGGCTGCATGACGCCCACCCCATCGACACCTTCTGTTTCAACGCCGTCCCTGCGGGTCGCGATCATCGGTGGCGGCCCTGCCGGTCTGATGGCCGCCGAGGTTTTGCTGCAAGCTGGCGCCAGCGTCGACCTGTACGACGCGATGCCCTCGGTGGGCCGCAAGTTCTTGCTCGCCGGCAAGGGTGGCCTGAACCTGACGCACAGCGAGGCGTTCGAGCCTTTCGTCGGCCGTTACGCCGAGCGCGCGGCCCAGGTCGCTTGTTGGCTTTCGGCCTTCAGCCCGCAGGATTTGCGCGATTGGGCTTCAGGCCTGGGCATCAAGACTTTTGTCGGCAGCTCGGGCCGGGTGTTTCCGGCCGAGATGAAGGCTGCGCCGCTGCTGCGGGCCTGGCTGCACCGCTTGCGTGGCGATGGACTGCGGCTGCACATGCGCCACCGCTGGCTGGGCTGGACTGACGCTGATGCGCCCACGCTGTTGCGCTTTGCCACACCGCAGGGCGAGCAGGTGCTGCAGGCCGACGCGGTGGACGCGGTGGATGCGGTGGATGCGGTGGTGCTGGCGCTGGGCGGCGCGAGCTGGCCCCAGCTTGGCAGCGACGGCGCCTGGGCGCCCGGGCTGGCGGCGCGCGGCGTCGACCTGGCGCCGCTGCAGCCGGCCAACTGCGGTTTCGACGTCGCTTGGAGCCCTTATTTCGCCCAGCGTTTTGCCGGCGCGCCGATGAAGACGGTGCGGCTGTATTTCGACGATGGCCAGGACCAGGCCTTCGACCGCCAGGGCGAGTTTGTCGTCACCGCCGGCGGCGTCGAGGGAAGCCTGGTGTACGCCGCCTCGGCGCGGCTGCGCGACGCGATTGCCCGCGACGGCCACGCCACCGTGCTGCTCGACCTGCTGCCCGGGCGTAGCGTGGCGCAGATCGGCGCGGCGCTGGCCAAGGGTCGCGGCGCGCGGTCCTTGCCCAACCATCTGAAAGAGCATGCCGGGCTCGACGGCGTCAAGGCTGCGCTGCTGCGCGAGACCTTGAGCGCCGAGCAATTGGCGGCCCGGGTGGCCACCGACCCGTTGGGGCTCGCCGCCGACCTCAAGGCCTGGCCGCTGCGGCTGACCGCGGCCAGACCGATCGCCGAGGCCATCAGCAGTGCCGGCGGCGTTCGCTTCGAGGCGCTGGACGAGCACGCGATGCTCAAAGCCTTGCCGGCGGTGTTCTGTGCCGGCGAGATGATCGACTGGGAAGCGCCCACCGGCGGTTACCTGCTCAGCGCCAGCCTGTCCAGCGGCCGCGCTGCGGCGGCCGGCGTGCTGGCCTGGGCGCTGCGCTCCGCCTTGGTCGACCCGGTCGACCCGGTCTGAACCCGGTCAAGTCCGCCAGACCCTGGGCGGGCAGGCTGGCAACCCCCAGTGCAGCTGACGCCAGCTCGCCCACACCGATTGCAACAAAGCCATCACCGGCTCGACCCGGTGGCCGAGCGCACGCAAGACCAGCAGTGAGGGATCGGGCGCGCTGACGCCTGCGGTCGTGGGCAGCGCGCTGGTGTCGATCAGCGCGCGGGCGCTGTCGATCAGCTGTTCGCTGCGCTCGCGACCCAAGGGCACGCCGTCGGCCAGCCACATCGTGGCGATCACCGAATGACCAGCCAGCCCCAGCTTCGAGTCCATCAGCAGCCGGTCGCTGCCGTCGATGCGGCCGCGCTCGAGCCAGACGCCTGGCAGCGACAACTGCTGCAGGAACGACCCTGCATCGAAGGGCTCACCGGCCGCCGGCAGCCCGAGTGCGAGCAAGTCCCAGCCGATCATCTGCGCGCCCGGCGCGAGCGCAAAGCGCAGCCGGTTCTCGACCAGACAGCGGCGGTAGGCGATGGACTCTTGCGGCAACCACTCCAGCCGCGCGCCGTCGGCCAGCGAGGCCTGCACTTGCTGCACCGCGAGCGGGCCGGCGCTTCGGTAGAAGCGGGTTGCAGCGGGCGTGGTGATCAACGCATGGCTGCCGGGGGTCAGCGTCGCGTCGAGTTCTAGCAGGTCGCCGCCGACGATGCCGCCGGGCGGGTGCACCAGCACATGGTGGCACACCGCGTCGCCCTCGGGGTAGAGCCGCTGCAGCACGCGCTGCGGCCCATGGTGGCGGTCGAGCGCGATGGTGCGCCCGGCCTTGCTGCTGTAATCGAGTTGAAGGTGGCCTTGCCAGCCCATGCCTGCCCCTGCCTGCAACCCGTGGCCTGGGCTGCCAAAGCGCTGGAGTTTAGGCCACGGCGCCTCGACTGCAGCAGCTTGACTGCATGCGCCCCATCGGCTGCCGGACCGGACCTGGTCTGGGTCTGCGAAGCCTGAACTCAGCCCTCCCAGCGCGATGCCGGCTTGGGATATAGACTCGCGGCGTGGTGTCCGGGCGGCGATGCAGCTTCAGCGTTCCGCCGGATGCCATTTGTCAGTCAAGCAGCCGAATTCGCATCGCCGCCCCGCGGCCCACAACCCAGGAAGACAACATGACCCGTAGCATCGTCGCGACCATCAAGGTCAAAGCCGGACAGGAAGCGCAATTCGAGGCCGTCGCCCTCAAGCTGGTGGCCGCCGTCAACGCCAACGAGCCCGGTTGCCTGCTCTACACCCTGAGCAAGGGCGATGACCCGAGCACCTATGTGTTCATGGAGCGCTACCGTGACGACGAGGCCATGGCCGCCCACCGCGGCATGGACCACTTCCGCACGCTGGGGCGCGAAATGGGGGCTTTCATGGACGGCGCACCCAGCGTGATGCGCATGAGCGAACTGGGCTGACCCGCCCTGTCTGGACGGCTGGCCTGTCAGGCCAGCGCCGCCGTGTCGATGGCGTATGGCGCCTGTGTTGCCGCGCCACTTTGAGGATTGCCAGATGAACGCTTTGCCCCTTCCACTGTCAGGGCTCAAGGTCCTGGAGATCGCCGGGGGGGCTTCAGCCGCCTACTGTGGGCGCTTGCTTTGCGATGCCGGCGCTGCGGTCGAGGTCACCGCACGCGACGAGTCGCGCCGTCTCGACGGCATCGTGCGCGGTGCTGGCCACAGTGCAGACGCCGATCTGCGCTATGCCGAGTACGTGCAGGCTGGCAAGACCCGCTTGGCAGCGCCGCAGAGCCTGCAGGCTCTGCTCGACTGCTGCGCCGCGGCCGACATCGTGTTGGTGGGCGAGGGCTCGGGCTTCGACGCCTCGCTCGCCAGACCCCGGATCGCCTGTATCGACCTCAGCTGGTTCGGCCAAAGTCCGGGCCCGTACGCGGGCTGGCAGGGCAGCGACCTCGTGATCCAGGCGCTGTCGGGCATGCCGCAGATGGCCGGGCACACCGAGGGCACGCCGACGTTTTTCGGTGACCGCCAATCCACCGTGGTGGCCGGTGTCACCGCTTACATCGCCGCCTGCGCTGCGCTGCTCGCGCCGCCGGCCGCTGCGGGCTCGGGCCGGTACGCCGTCAGCATCCTGGAAGCCAACATCGTGCTCAGCGAGATGCACATGCATTTCTTCGAGCGCGACGGCATCCCGATGACGCGTTGCGGGCTGAACCGTTTTTCGCCCAATTCACCGGTGGGGGTTTACCCCTGTAGCGACGGTTGGGTCGGCATCACGATCACCACCCCCGACCAATGGCGCTCACTGTGCAAGGCCCTGGACCTGCGCGAGCAGGCGGCCGACGTAGGCCTCGTGACGCGCGAACTGCGTTTCAGCCGGGCTGACGAAGTCGAGCCTGCGCTGTGCCGTGCGCTTGCCGCGAAGACCGCCGTCGAATGGGCAGCGCTGGGTCGCTTGCACAAGGTGCCGATCGTCGTCGTGCCCGACGCGCAAGGCATCCTGGATCACCCCATCTTCGCCGCGCGCGGCTCGCTGGCCGAGACCTCGGTGGGCGCGGCTCTGGTGCGGGTACCGCGAACCCCGTTCGGACTGAGCCGCACGCCGGTGCGCGCGCAGCTCGACGCGCCGGCCCAGGCCGATGGGCCCTGGACATCGGCTGCCAGCCTGTTCTCGGGGCCTGGTGTTGCGGCGCCGCTGAGCGGCGTGACCGTGATCGATTTCGCGATGGGCTGGGCTGGGCCGCTGGCCAGTCGCATGCTCGGCGATCTGGGGGCCACCGTGCTCAAGATCGAAGCGGCCCGTTACCCGGACTGGTGGCGCGGCGTGAACTGGACGCCCGAGTACATCCGCGACAAAGCTTATGAAGACGCCAAGCCATTTCTGGCGCTGAACCGCGGCAAGCGCGGCGTCAGCCTGGACTTGACCACGGCGGCGGGCCGCGAACTCGCGCTCGCGCTGATTGCACGCGCCGACATGGTGGTCGAGAACCAGGCCTCCGGCGTGCTGGCCAAACTGGGCCTGGGCTACGAAGACGCGGTCCGGGTCAACCCGGAACTGGTGATGGTCTCGATGTCGGCTTTCGGTACCGGCAACGCTTGGTCGGACACCCGGGCTTATGGGTCGACCCTCGAGCAGGGCGCCGGCCTGCCCAGTTTCATGGGTTCAGCGGATGACCCGCCGACGATGGCGCACCTGGCTTACGGTGACCCGGTGGGCGGCTTGTTCGGCTGTGCGGCCGGGCTCAGCGCGTTGGTCGGCAAACGTCGCACCGGCAGCGGCCAATACGTCAACGTCAGCATGATCGAAGCCATGCTGCAGTTCACGGCCCCTGCGCTGCTCGCCCACCAGTGCGATGTTGGCCGGGCCGCCCGCCTGTTCAACCGCCATGCTGCGCTGGTGCCGCACGGCATTTGGGCGGCGGCTGGCGCCGACCAGTGGCTCGCCGTCTCGGTTGACAGCGACGCCGCTTTTGCAGCATTGGGTCAGGCCATCGGCAGGCCCGACTGGGCGCAACAAGCCTGGCAATCGACCGATGCCCGGCGCGCCCGCCAGGACGAGATCGAGGCGGCGATCGCTGCCTGGTCGGCGCATCAGGAGCCGCGCGCTGCGGCCGCGCTGCTGCAGTCGCTGGGTGTGCCGGCAGCGCCGCTGCTGCATGCCCAGGAGCTGTTCGACAACGCCCATTTCGCGTCGGCCGATTTCTACATCGACCTGG
>CAMCTC010000047.1 GCA_945878355.1 Bordetella parapertussis
GGGATCGACCCGACATCGCGTCGAAGTACTGGAAAGGCGTGCTGTGGTCGCCGTCGTACTTCGTCGTCAGCGCAGGCGGTGCGCCCCTGGAAACCATCAAGGCTTACGTCGAGGCGCAGCGCGCGTCCTCGGCACCGTCAGCAGCCCTCACGGGCTGCCCCTCTACCTCCCCTCCATGAATTGCGGGCTTTCGCGGGAATTCCGATGAACACCGCCTCCACCCCCACCATCACCGCGCTGCGGGTGATCCCGGTTGCCGGGCGCGACAGCATGCTGCTCAACCTGAGCGGCGCGCATGGTCCGTTCTTCACCCGCAATCTTCTGATCCTGACCGACAGCGCCGGGCGCACGGGCGTCGGCGAGGTGCCTGGCGGCGAGAAGATCCGCCAAACCCTGGAGGACGCACGCGAGCTGGTCGTCGGCCAGCCACTGGGCTCGCAGCAGCGCCTGCTGCAGGACGTGCAGCGCCGCTTCGCCGACCGCGACGCGGGCGGACGCGGGCAACAGACCTTCGATCTGCGCACCACCATCCATGCGGTCACAGCGATCGAATCGGCCTTGCTCGACCTGCTGGGCCAGCACCTGAGCGTGCCAGTGGCGGCGCTGCTGGGCGAGGGGCAGCAGCGCGACGCGGTCGAGATGCTGGGCTACCTGTTCTTCATTGGCGACAAGCGCAAGACCGACCTGCCCTATGTGGGCAATGTCGCCAGCCATCTCAGTGCCGCGGATGACAGCGACTGCGGCTGGTTCCGTCTTCGCCATGAAGCGGCGATGACGCCCGAGGCGGTGGTGCGCTTGGCCGAGGCCGCGTTCGAGCGCTACGGCTTCAATGACTTCAAGTTGAAAGGCGGCGCGCTGCGCGCCGAAGAAGAGATCACAGCAATCCACGCACTGCACGAGCGATTCCCGCAGGCCCGCGTGACGCTGGACCCGAACGGCGGCTGGCTGCTCAAGGACGCAGTCCGGCTGATGCGCGATCTGCGAGGTGTCGTGGCCTATGCAGAAGACCCCTGCGGCGCAGAAGACGGATTCTCGGGCCGCGAGGTGATGGCCGAGTTCCGCCGCGCCACCGGACTGCCGACGGCGACCAACATGGTGGCCACCGACTGGCGCCAACTCAGCCACGCGCTGTCGCTGCAGTCGATTGACATCCCGCTGGCCGACCCGCATTTCTGGACCATGGCCGGATCGGTTCGGGTGGCGCAAACCTGCCGCGATTGGGGGCTGACCTGGGGCTCGCATTCGAACAACCACTTTGACGTCTCGCTGGCGATGTTCACCCATGTCGGCGCAGCCGCTCCGGGGCGCGTCACGGCCATCGATACCCACTGGATCTGGCAGGACGGCCAGCGCCTGACCGTCGATCCGCTGCAGATCGTCGGTGGCCATGTCCAGGTGCCGAACAAGCCGGGTCTTGGCATCGAACTCGACATGGTCGAGGTCGAGAAAGCCCACCAGCTTTATCGGCAGCACGGCCTGGGTTCGCGCGACGACGCCATCGCGATGCAGTACTTGATCCCTGGCTGGACCTTCAACCCCAAACGCCCAGCGCTGGACCGTTGACACGCCAAGCAATGGTGTGTGCAAACCCGCCGCCAGACGGACCGCCAAGCCACCAGGCTGACCAGCTGTCACTCGGTGTACGCGCTCTATGTCGAGGCCCACGGCGCCCTCTGAATGCCTCAGAACCGGCGTCGTGATGTTCGTCAGGCCGCGGCTGACTCAAGCCGGCGCGCTTGACCTGACCGTCTCGACCCAGCGCCCGCGAGACAGCGCCCACAACACGCCGGCCAACGGCAAGGCCAGCAGCGCAAACGCCGGGCCGACACGGCCGAAGCCACTGGCCGCCAGGCCGAAGATAGGCGGGCCGATCACGACGCCGAAAAAGGTGAAAAACAGGCATCCGCCGGTGGCCGTGGCAGCCTGCGACGTCGGCACCAGCCTGGCCACCGTGCCCAGGAAGACGCCGTTCCAGCCTATCGCGGTCGCGCCGTACGTCGCGAGCAGCAGCATCACCCAGGCGCTTGGCGTGCCAGCAGTCAGCAGCGGCATCAGCAGCCCGGCTGCGGCCATCGCCGCAGCCAAGCCCAGCAGCGTCAAGCGGGGGCCGCCTTGCCAGCGGTCGGCCACCCAGCCCCACACGATGCGACCGGCCACGCCGGCGGCTTGCGCCACCGACAGCGCCACGCCGGCGCGAACCAAACCCCAGCCCAAGTCGGTGGTCAGAAAACTCACCAGGTAGGCACCCAGGCTGAGTTGCACCAACGAGAACACAAAGGTGCAGGCGGCCAAGCGGCGCAGCACCGGGTGGCAGCGCACCAACTGCAAGGGCTGCTGCAACTGCGCCCAGCCCGGCAGCGCGCCACCTGGCGTGCGCAGCGAGTCCAAAGCGCTTCGCAGGCCTTGCGCCAGCAGCAAGGACAACAGGCACAGGCCCGCCACCAGGGCCAGTGCCGCAGCAGCGCCGGCCACCAGCAGCACCGGCGGCACCAGCAGCCCGGCCAGCACGCCGCCCAAGGGCACGCCGGTCTGCTTGACCGAGAACACCAGACCGTAGCGCTCAGGCGGCGTGGTGCGCGCCAGCATCTGCGAACTCGCCGGCGTGATCGGACCGTAGCCCAGGCCCAGCAACAGCGCACCCAGCGCCGCAACCGCCACCTGCGGCACTGCCATCAGGCCCAGGCCCATCGCCGACAGCGCCAACCCGGCCTGGCTGACGCGGATCGGTCCCCAGCGCTGCACCAGCGCGGCGCCCCACAGGCTGGCGGCCATCGCCCCGAGGTAGACGATCGCGATGTAGACACCGACCGCTGCGGTGCCCAGACCCAACGCGGCCAGGAGCGCCGGCGCAGCCACCGCTGGCGCGATCACCGATGCCGCCGAGGCCGACTGCACCGCCAACGTGACCGGCAGCGCCCAGCGCAGCAGGCCGGGTCGCAGCGCGGGCGCAGGGGCCAGCGTCCGGAGCGTCGCAGAAGAGTTGGCGGAGGCGGTCAAGATTGACAGTCTAGGGCGCTTTCGCGCTTTGCCTGCAACCAAGGCGTCAGCCCAGGCTGGCCGAACAGACCTATGCGCCGAGTCCCTGATGCATAGACCCGGCGTCCATGCCGCGATCAGCGCATCACTTTGAGACTTGGCAATCCCTGAGTAGCTCGCGACGGCATGATGTGAAATCCCGAGCCACCTGCGACGCGCCTTGGCACCTTGAGCCAACCATGACACACCCTGTTTTAGCACTCCATTAGGGAGAGTGCTAATATGAACGGAACCAAGTTGCTGTCAGCCAGTCTTAACCTACCATGAACATCGCCACCTCCCTGTCAGTACGCGACCCTTGGGCCTTGGTGCCCTCACTCGGCAACCTCGACGCCTATATCTCGGCTGTGAACCGTTTGCCAATGTTGACGCAGGATGAAGAGAAACTCTTCGCGCGCCGTTTGCGCGACGAGGCGGATGTGGCATCCGCCGGGAAACTGGTGCTGTCGCACCTGCGCTTGGTGGTCTCGATCTCACGCCAATACCTAGGCTACGGTCTGCCGCACGGCGATCTGATCCAGGAAGGCAATATCGGGCTGATGAAGGCCGTCAAGCGATTCGACCCGGATCAAGGTGTTCGCTTGGTGAGCTACGCGATGCACTGGATCAAAGCCGAGATCCACGAATACATCCTGCGCAATTGGCGCATGGTCAAGCTCGCCACCACCAAAGCGCAGCGCAAGCTGTTCTTCAACCTGCGGTCGATGAAGCAACGCCTCAAGAGCAATGCCAGCGATGCCAACGCCCACCGCAACACGCTGTCGTCGGCCGATATTGCGCAGATGGCCGCCACCCTCAACGTCAAGCCGGCGGAGGTGATCGAGATGGAAACCCGGCTGTCGGGTGGCGATGTTGCGCTCGACCCGCAGAACGACGACAACGAGGAAAGCTACGCCCCAATCGCCTACTTGGCCGATGATTCCGGCGAGCCGACCCAGGTGCTCGAAGGTCGCCGCCGCGATGCGCAAGCGGGCGAAGGTCTGGTGCAAGCACTCGAAGTGCTGGACGCACGCAGCCGCCGCATCGTCGAGGAGCGCTGGCTCAAGGTCAATGACGACAACTCGGGCGGCATGACGCTGCATGATCTGGCCGCCGAGTACGGCGTCAGTGCCGAGCGAATCCGCCAGATCGAGGTGGCTGCGATGAAGAAAATGCGCAAGGCGCTGGAAACCACAGCCTGAGCCATTGCGCTGCCTCGTGATCAGCCACCTCCGGGTGGCTTTTTCGCATCAAGCCCACTCCATCAGGGCTTTTCGGCCAACAGGATTTTCAGGTCATCGACCAGCGCCTGGGCGCCGCTGCCATAGCGGGTGAACAGGCGAACCCGGCCTTGCGCGTCGAACACATACGATCCAGCGGTGTGGTCGACGGTGTAGCTGGTCTCGGTCTTGCCCGGCGCCTTGGCGAAGAACACTTTGAACTCCTTGGCCACCGCCTTGGTCTCGTCCAGACTGCCGCGCAAGCCGATGATGTCAGGTCCGAAGCTCGCGACATAGGACTTGAGCAACGCGGCGCTATCGCGCTCGGGGTCGACGCTGACAAAGATGCCCTGCACCCGCGCACCATCGGCACCGAGAGAGCGCTTGACCTCGGCCAGTTCGGCCAGCGTGGTGGGGCAGACGTCGGGACATTGGGTGTAGCCGAAGAACACCACCACCAGCTTGCCCTTGAACTCAGCCAGCGTCCGGGGCTGGCCATCACCATCGGTCAGCGAGAGCTTGCGAGCATATTCAGCGCCGGTGATGTCCACACCCTTGAACGAAGGCTTGGGCGCGGAGCCGTCGCAGCCCGACAGCAGCGCAGCCGCGGCCATTGCGAGCCATTGTCGACGCATTGCTGAAGTGGTCATCACGATCCTTGCCACCAGGGCATCAGGTAGTGGTCGAGCAGCAGCGCGGCGAACAGCAGCGACAGGTGCAGGATCGAAAAGCGAAATGTCTTGCGCGCCAGCGCATCGCTGTAGTCACGCCACAGCATCCAGCCAAAGGCAATGAACCAACCGCCCAGCACCACGGCGCAAGCCAGGTAGATCCAGCCGCTCATGCCGATGATGAAGGGCAGCAGCGTGGCCGCGAACAGCACCAGTGTGTAGAGCAGCACGTTCAGGCGCGTGAAATCTGAACCATGGGTGACCGGCAACATCGGCAGCCCGGAACGGCGGTAATCCTCGACACGGTACAAGGCCAATGCCCAAAAATGCGGCGGCGTCCACAAGAAGATGATCAGGCACATCACCACCGCCTCGGGGCCGACGTCGCCGCGCATCGCAGCCCAACCCAGCACAGGAGGCATGGCGCCTGATGCGCCGCCAATCACGATGTTCTGCGGCGTCATCGGCTTGAGCACGACGGTGTAGATCACCGCGTAGCCGACAAAGGTCGCGAAGGTCAGCCACATCGTCAGCGGATTGACGAACCAATAGAGCACCGCACTGCCCGCCCCGCACAACAGCGCCGAGAACACCAAGGCCTGGCGGTTGCTCAGCTCACCCTTGGCGGTCGGACGCCAAGCGGTGCGCACCATCTTGCTGTCGATCGCCTGCTCGACCAGGCAGTTGAACGCCGCCGCCGCACTCGACACCAGCCAGATGCCAACGGTGGCCGGCAGTGCCAAGGCCAGTCTGGGCCATCCAGGCTCGGCCAGCAGCATGCCAATCACCGCGCAAAACACGATGAGCAGCACCACGCGGGGCTTGGTCAGCGCCATGTACTGCCGCCAACGGGTGGTCAGCGTGACGGGAGAGGTGATCGAGGCAGTCATCGTTGCGGTGAGGTTCTGGTGGCGTGCAGATCGCCAGCGACAGGAGAAAGCGTGAATTGCGGACGCAGTGCTGGCGCAGCGGCCCGCGCGCGCGCCCACAAGGAGGTCAGCACCGCGACCAGGCCGGCGGCACCTGCACTGTGCGCCAGCGCAGCGATCATTGGCCAACCCAACACGACGTTGGACAGTCCGCTGGCGGCTTGCCAGACGAGCAGGCCAGCCAGCGCCAGCGCGTAGCGCCGCGCCACTGCATCATCCTGGCGCCACAAGCGCCATGACAGCGTGACGAGAGCGGCCAGAGCGGCCAGCGCAAACAGCCGATGCGCCATGTGGATCGCCACCAGTGCATCGAAATTCAAGAAAGCGCCATGTCCTGATCGGCCCAGCTCACGCAGCAGCGTGAAGCCTTGACCGACATCCATTGCTGGCCACCATTGGCTATTGCAGGTCGGGAACCCGGTGCAGGCCAGCACCGCGTAATTGGTGCTGACCCAGCCGCCGAGCGCAATCTGCAACAGCACGACACCCAGCACCAGCAGCACCCCGGCCGGCGCAAGACCGGCTCGCAAGACCAAGGGCCGCGCGCGGAAGGACTCATGCTGAAGCACCAGCAGCGCCAGCAGGACCATCGCGCCCATCAAATGCAGCGTGACGATGGCCGGGTAGAGCTTGAGCGTGACGGTGTACTTGCCGAACAGGCCCTGCACTATCACCCAGCCCAAGGTCGCCACAGCCCACCATCGCGAATGCGGCAGCGCCTCGCGAACACGCCAACTGATCGAAGCCGCCACCAAGATCAGCAAGCCCACCGCCATCGCCAAGTAGCGGTGGATCATCTCGATCCAGGCTTTGGCCTGCGTGACCGGTCCGCTTGGCAGCGCCGCCTGCGCCGCCTGGATGTCGCCATGAGCGCCTAGCGGACTGGCTTCGCCGTAACAGCCTGGCCAATCGGGGCAACCCAGGCCGGCATCGCTGAGCCGCGTGAAAGAGCCGAAGACGATCAGATCGAAGGTCAAGAACAGGGTCAGCGCCGTCAGCGCTGCCAAGCGCGTGTTGATAGACGCGCCACGCTGGCGCAGACCCCACCAGCACAGCGGCAGCAACGCGATCAGCCCCGCCAGCAGCGCAAGGCGCAGCAGCGGCGGAAGGTCCGGCAGGGCTGGCATCGGAACCACAGTCTCAGGGCTTGGCGGCTGAGGCCGCCGGGGTGTTGATCAGCGCCTGCCGACCTGCCTTGTCCCAGCCGGCAGAGGCCCGCAGCAAGCGCTCAACATCGCGCTTGAGCTTGGACGGATCGGCATTGGCCGGGGCACGCATCATCCAGTCGCCCAGTGGATCGACGATATAGAGATGGTCCTCAAGTGCCTGACCGGGCGCTGGTTGTAGCCAGGCCGAGACCAAGGCGCGCGGCAAGCGCAGGATGTTCATCGCCGGACTGCCCAGCATCGCTTGCTGCAATGCCGGCGCAATCGGTGCGTCGTCAATCAGCAGCCAGAGTTTGTCGACGCGGTCGGCTTCGCGACCGGTCATCTCACGCAGCTGACGCTGCAAAAACAGCCGCTTCTCGCAGGCCGGATCGCATCCACCGCCGGACACCACAACCAGCAACCACTGGCCAGCCAGGCCGCGCAGCGGCTGCGACCGACCATCGACTGTCAGGGCCTGCACCGCTGGTGCGGGCACTGCAGGCTGGATCAAGGTGCTGTAGGCCGTGCCGCCACCCGGCCGGACAATGAAATAGGTGTAATAGCTCGCCAGTACCGGCGCGGCGCAGACCAGCAGCACCAGCAGCATCTTGAATCGACCGCTGGCACGTTGACGGGTCAGTGCCTCAGCTGGCAGTGGCATTGAATGGACGGTCAAGCCAAGCGGTTCAGTGGGATCAGCCATGGGGTCGCGCCAAGCGCGGTCTAAGGAGTTGGAACCAGACATACAGGCCGGCGATCAGGGCGCAAAGCGCAAACCACTGCAAAGCATAGCCCTGGTTCTTGCTGACATCGGCCGCCGGCGCGGGCCATTGCCGCTGCAAGAGGTCACCGACCTGGGCCGAATCAACCGCAGGCGTGACGACCAGATCGGTCTGCTGCACAGACAACGGCCTCAACGGCACGCCGATCTCGCGCGCCAAGGCTTCAAGGTCTACATTTTGCCGGATGCGACCGAGCTCCGCGCCGCCGAACGCAAACAGCCTGCTCGGCGGCGGTGCGATACGGCCGGTCACCACCACCTCGCCCGCCGGCGTGTCTAGCGGCACCAGCCGATTGCGATCAACGAAATCGCGCGGACTCCAGCCGCGTTGCACCAGCACCGCATCGCCATCGTCCAGCAGCAAGGGCGTCAGAACGTAAAAACCTTGGCGCGAATTCATCTGTCGATTGTCGAGGTAGATGGTGTGCTCGCTCAGCCAGCGCCCGCGCAGGCTGGTGCGCCGGTATTGCTGGGCTTGGGCATCGCCGGCGTTTCGTGCCAGCATGGTCTGGGGCAATGGCGCCAGCGCAGCGCGCGACAAGATCTGCTGCTGCAAGTCCAGTTTTTGGCGCGCTCGGTCGAGCTGCCAAACACCCAGTCGGGCCGTCAGCACGACTGACAACACAGCGACTGCCAGCAGCAGCAAGCCACCCCAACGCCAGCGGCCCGGCGAGGTCATGGACACCGCCGATAATCTGACACCATGAAAATCCTGATCGTCATTGCGCTGATACTCGTGTTGGCCTCATTGGCCGGAGCCGGCCTGTTCATGCTGCGCAAGGGTGCCCAACCCGCTTCGCGCGACAAGCGCATGGCCCGCGCACTGACGCTGCGCATCGGCCTGTCGATCGCACTGTTCCTGTTCATTCTGTTGAGCTGGTTCATGGGCTGGATCCAACCCACAGGCCTGCCCAGCGGTCGTTGAGGCCCAGCCCAAGACTTCGACGAAGCCTAGCAATAAAAAACGCCGCTCGCGGCGGCGTTCTTGCAGTCGGGCAACCTGCGGCACGCAGGCCGGCAGTATTTTCAGAACCAGTAGACCAGGATGTACAGACCCAGCCACACCACGTCGACGAAGTGCCAATACCAGGCAGCACCTTCGAAACCAAAATGGCGCTCGGGTGTGAAATGGCCTTTGCGCAAGCGCAGCGTGATGAACAGCAGCATCAGCATGCCGATGAAGACATGGAAACCGTGAAAGCCGGTCAGCAGGAAAAAGGTCGAGCCGAAGATACCTGAGGTCAGCTTGAGGTTGAGCTCATGGTAGGCATGGTAGTACTCGTAGGCTTGGAAACCGACGAAGGTCGCGCCCAGCACCACGGTGACCCACATCCAGCCGATGGTCTTGGCACGATGGCCGGCAATCAATGCATGGTGGGCGATGGTCAGGGTCAGACCTGAGGTCAACAGAATCGCAGTGTTGATGGTCGGAATCGGCCAAGGGCCCATGGTCGAGAAAGGCTCGACAGTACCGGCCGGAGAGCCAGTGATGCCGCCGCCAGCACTGGGCCAGATCGCCTTGAAGTCAGGCCACAGCACTTGATGGTCAAGGTTGCCCAGGGTCGGGATCGAGTGGACGCGAGCCCAGTACAGCGCGCCGAAGAAAGCCGCAAAGAACATCACCTCGGAGAAGATGAACCAGCTCATGCTCCAGCGGAATGACACATCGACACGGTCGGAGTATTGGCCGGCTTCGCTCTCGCCGATGGCCTCTTTGAACCAGACGAACAGCGTCGACCACAGGATCAACATCCCCATGATCAAGGAATACTCACCCCAACCGACACCGTTGATCCACTGGCCTGCGCCCAGGATCACGAAAAACAGGCCCAGCGCGGCCATCGCCGGGTGCCGCGAAGGGCTGGGCACGAAGTAGTAGGGCGTGGGCCCATGGGGCGTCGCAGCGGACATATGTACTCCTCGAAACCTGAAAATGAATGGATTGAATAAAGCGATGAGTCGGCAGGTTCAGGTGGCCACGCCACTGCCCACCACCCACTTGACCAGCAGCACCAGCGCGCAGACAAACAAGCCCGCGCCAACGATGCCGGCAATGACCACATGCACCGGGTTGAGCTTGGCCATGTCCTGGGCGTAACCAGCAGAGCGTCGCACGCCGAAAAACGACCAAGCGACAGCCTTGAAGGTCTGCAGCAGCGGAAACTTGGGTTCGACAGGGTTCTCAGGCAAGCCACTCATGATGACTTGCCCGGGGTCGCAGCGCCCTGCCCCACCACCTTGCCTGCGACCTCGAAAAAGGTATAAGACAAAGTGATGGTGGTGACGTCTTTGGGCAGCTTGGCGTCGACATAGAACACCACCGGCCACTGCTTGCTCTCGCCTGGCTTGAGCGTGTATTCGTTGAAACAAAAGCACTCGAGCTTGTTGAAGTGTGCGCTGGCCTGCATCGGCGCATAGCTGGGGATGGCCTGCGCAGCCAGCGTGCGATTCTGAATGTTGCGGAACTCGTACATCACGGTGACCATCTCGCCGGGATGCACCTGCAAGGAACTCACGGCCGGCTTGAAGTCAAACAAACCTCGGGAATTGGCGTCAAACTCAACCGTGATGCTGCGCGACATGTCGACCTGCGTGCTGGCCTTGCGGCTACCCGCACCCGACATCACCCGCTCGCTGATTGCCAACACGTTGATGCCCAGCGCATCGCAGATGCTGCGGTACATCGGCACCAAGGCATAGCCAAAGCCGAACATCGCCAGAGCGATCACGCCGAGCTTGCCCATCATGCGACGGTTGTCGCGATGCAGTCGGGCAAGCAGCGAAGACAGTGCCATGTCGGGTCAGTGAATGTGCGAAGCCAGTCGCTCAGCGACCGAGCAAAACCATCTTGGTCATGAAACCAAGAAAGAACACCAAGGCCACCGACGCCAGCACCAAGCCCAGCCTGCGATTGGCCTTGCGCTGCGAATCAGAAACAGGTGTCACTTCGATCCGGCTCAAGCCAGCACCTTGGTCGCCGTGATGTCAAGCTTGGGCGGGGTCTCGAAGGAATGGAACGGTGCCGGCGACGGCAGTTCCCACTCCAGGCCCTCGGCGCTCTCCCAAGGGCTCTGTGGCGCCTTGACCCCCTGGCCGCGCATCATCGGGAGTACCACGAAGACAAAGAAATAGACCTGCATCAGGCCGAAGCCGAAGGCACCGATCGAGGCCAGCATGTTGAAGTCAGCGAACTGCATCGGGTAATCGGCGTAGCGCCGCGGCATGCCAGCCAGACCCAGGAAGTGCATCGGGAAGAAGGTGACGTTGAAGGTGATCAGCGAACCCCAGAAATGGATCTTGCCGCGGGTCTCGGAGTACATCACCCCGGTCCACTTCGGGCCCCAGAAGTAGACGCCAGCAAACAGCGCGTACAGCGAACCCGCCACCAGCACGTAGTGGAAGTGCGCCACCACGTAATAGGTGTCCTGCAACTGGATGTCGATAGGCGCCATCGCCAGGATCAGGCCGGTGAAACCGCCGATCGTGAACACAAAGATGAAGCCCACGGCCCAGAGCATAGGGGTCTCGAAAGTCATAGACCCGCGCCACATCGTCGCGATCCAGTTGAAGATCTTCACACCGGTAGGCACCGCAATCAGCATCGTCGCGTACATGAAGAACAGCTGACCGGTCACTGGCATGCCAGTCGCATACATGTGATGGGCCCAGACGATGAACGACAGGATCGCGATCGACGCAGTCGCGTAAACCATCGAGGTGTAGCCAAACAAGCGCTTGCGGGCAAAGGTCGGGATGATGGCGCTGACAATGCCGAAGGCCGGCAAGATCATGATGTAGACCTCGGGGTGGCCGAAGAACCAGAAGATGTGCTGGTACATCACCGGGTCGCCGCCGCCCGCCGGGCTGAAGAAACTGGTGCCGAAGTGGCGGTCTGTCAGCGTCATCGTGATCGCGCCGGCCAACACAGGCATCACCGCGATCAGCAGGTAGGCGGTGATCAGCCAGGTCCAGCAGAACAGCGGCATCTTCATCAGCGTCATGCCAGGCGCGCGCATGTTGAGCAGCGTGACGATGATGTTGATCGAGCCCATGATCGATGAAGCGCCCATGATGTGCATGGCAAAGATGCCAGCGTCCATCGATGGGCCCATCTGCAGCGTCAACGGCGCATACAGCGTCCAGCCCGCAGCGGGGGCGCCGCCGGGCATCGCGAAAGAGCCCACCAGCATCAACGCCGCAGGAATCAACAGCCAGAAGCTGAAGTTGTTCATCCGCGCAAAAGCCATGTCGGCCGCGCCGATCTGCATCGGGATCATCCAGTTCGCAAAGCCGACGAAAGCCGGCATGATGGCGCCGAACACCATGATCAGCCCGTGCATCGTGGTGAACGAGTTGAACAACTGCGGGTTGAAGAATTGCAGCCCGGGTTGGAAGAGCTCGGCGCGAATGCACAGCGCCAGGATGCCGCCAACCATCAGCATGGTGAACGAGAACAGCAAGTACATCGTGCCGATGTCCTTGTGGTTCGTCGCAAAGACCCAGCGCCGCCAGCCCGGCAACGGGCCGTGGTCATGGTGATCGTCGTGGGCGTGATCGTGGTCGTGAGACCCGTGGTGGTGGTCGAGGACGGCGCTCATGGGCGTTGCCTTTCAGCGGACAGTTCTGGCGGTTCTTGGGAAAATCGAATCAAGGCTTGCGCGCTGCGACAACATCAGCGGGCTGCACGATCTGGCCGGTCTTGTTGGACCAATTGTTCTTGGTGAAGGTGACCACCGCGGCGATCTCGGTGTCAGACAAACCCTTCCACGCCGGCATCGCGCCGTTGTTCTGGCCGTTGAGCAGCACCATCACCTGTTTGACCTTGTCGGCATCGTTGACCACCGCAGCGCCGTCAATCGCCTTGATCGGGCCCGCACCCTTGCCGTCAGGCCGGTGGCAGATCGCGCAGTTGGCGTTGTAGACCTTCTCGCCGCGGGCGGCCAGCGCGTCCAGCGCCCAGACCTTGGTCGGGTCGTCAGCCTTCGCAGCGATCTCTTTCTTCTTGCCATCCACCCACTTGGAGTAGTCCTCGGCTGACAGCACCTTGACATGGATCGGCATGTAGGCGTGTTCCTTGCCGCAAAGCTCGACGCACTGGCCGTAAAAATCACCGGTCTTTTCGGCGCGGAACCAGGTGTCGCGGACAAAGCCAGGGATTGCATCTTGCTTGACGGCGAAGGCCGGCACCATCCACGAGTGGATCACGTCGTTGGCAGTGGTGATGATGCGGATCTTCTTGTTGACTGGCACCACCAGCGGGTTGTCAACCTTGAGCAGGTAATCGTCACCGGACGGCCGGCCCGAATCCGACATGTTGCGGTGCGCGACATCCAGTGTGGAGACGAAACCGATGCCTTCACCTTCGCCCTTGAGGTAGTCATAACCCCACTTCCATTGCATGCCGGTCGTCTTGATTGTGAGGTCGGCGTTGCTGGTGTCCTTCATCGCAACCACGGTCTTGGTCGCTGCCATGCCCATCCCGACGACGATGACGAAAGGCACGATGGTCCAGGCGATCTCCACGCCGACACTCTCGTGAAAGTGGGCTGACTTGTGGCCCACCGACTTGCGATGCTTGATGATCGAATAGAACATCACGCCGAACACCGCGACGAAGATCACCAGGCAAACGATCAACATGTAATTGTGCAGGCCGTGGATGTCGCTGGCGATCCGGGTCACCGCCGGGTGCAGGTCAAGCTGGTTCTTTGCCGGCCCTCCCGCCAGATCACCCGCAATCGCGGCCTGGGTTGCAAAGACCGCTCCGAGGCCTGCTGCCCCCTGCCAGGCCCGAGACATCAACGTGTTTGTTGTCTTCATCATCATGTTTTAAGTTCGTGATCCACAACCTGTTCGCTGGCCGTGCGAGACAAGCGCAAGGCCCGCCGCAACTCCTGCGCCAGCGCAACCCTCAACTCCGGACGAACATGCCGACCCACCCGCACGCTGCGCCCTTCACCCGACAACTCCACCAGCGACCCATCATCGGCCACCGGTTCCACCCGAACCCAATCGGCCCGGAACAGTGAACGCTCAACGCCCGGACCGAAGCGTTGCTCGACCGTCAGTTCCCGACCGCAAAGCGTGATCAGTTCACGATCACCCGCATGTCGTGCGACGACCCTCAAGGCCACACCCAGCGCGACCAATTCAAGCAAGGTGTAGAAACCCACCGCCACCACACCTTGCCACCAAAAACCCGCCGCGACCAACAAAGACAGCCCGCACAGAACCGCATAAGCCACCAGCAACTGCCGCGGTGTGATCGAGGCATTGCGGCGGAGATCGAAGGACCAGGCCAAAGGCAGCAAATGCTCGCGGCCAAAACGCCAGCCAGCATCAAACCTCGGCGCTGACGGCGCGGGCCAGGGGCTGGGGGCGAAAGTGACGGACATGGTTGACGGCAGTGTGTTGGGGGCTTCAAGTTCTAACCTCAGCCGCGAATGGCAAAGGCGCGAACCATGACTTGGCGCAGTGCTTGCAAGGGCTCGCAAACCCCTGGTCCAAACAGCGTGTTCCAGATCAACGGCAGATTCTAGCCCAGTGGTAACCCCTATCAGACTGCTGTGCTTCAGCGATGGCGTTTGGGTAGCGTCGAGCGCAATGCGTCCAGTGAGACCGTCACTGGCGCGCCGCGCTCGGGCCGCGGTGCCGCTTTGTAAGCGTGGCCATAGACCAGCTCGAAACTCATGCCGATGCGGCCTTGCGAATCAGCGCGACGCGCCAAGGCCTGCAGCAGGCGCTCACGCCAACGCTGGGTGCGCAGACCCGCCGGTCGACCCATTCCCAGATGACCCCCCAGGCCACGCAACTCGGCCAGCAATGCCTCGGGGCTGCTCCAGGTCAGCCGCAGCATCTCCTGGTCCATCACCGGGTCGGCAAAGCCGGCATGCACCATCAAGTCGCCCAGGTCGTGCATGTCGGCATAGGCCGGATGCGGCGCCGGCCAGTCCAGTTCGGCATAAACCGTCCGAAGTTCGCGCAGAGTATCGGGGCCGAAGGTCGAGAACATCACGAAGCCGTCGACCGCCAGCGCCCGGTGCCACTGCGCCAGCGTGAGCGCCGGATCGGCGCTGGCGTGCAGGTTCAGGTTCGACCACAGCATTTGCGACTGCCCGACAGGCACATCGGCCTCCAGACACACCGAAGCCTGGCGTCGCCGCCGGCCCCAGGCCCACCAGGGCGATTGCAGGGCCTGGCGGCTGCGTTCGACCAGCGCTACCGTGGGTTCGACGACGCTGCGCCTGGCCTGCGGCCAGACCGCCTGCACCGCCTGCGCGCTGGCGCCTGTGAAACCCCACCAGTCGAGCCAGGTCTGCGGCGCTTGTTTGATCACCGGCAGGCGTTCGGCCATGCGGCGTGCCAATTCCTGATGCAGCCATGGCGGGCCCTCGGCGCGGGCCAGTCGCCGCAGCACATGGGCCAGCGATGCGGCGTCGACGGCAGGCGATCGGGAGGTGGCATCTGACATTGGCTGCGCAGTATATTGACGCCATGCGCTGGCCGATGCCCACCCCAACCCGGCGGCGCGCGCAGCAAGGTTTCATGAGCATGCCACGACCCTGCCTGTTGTGCGGCAGCTGGGACCGCCGCAGTCTGTGCCAACAATGCCTGGCGCGCTTCGGCAGCAACCGAAACACCGTCTGCCCAAGCTGTGCGCTGCCCTGCGTCGACGGCCTGGTCTGCGGCACCTGCCTGCGCGATCCACCGCCCTATGCGCGCTGCATCGCCGCAGTGGTCTATGAGTTCCCATGGGACCGGCTGCTGAGTCGCTTAAAGTTCAACGACCAACCCGAGCTGGCCGGCTTGCTGGCCGACCTGATGGCCGAAGCCGTCGACAAGGCCGGCGCGGCTGCGGTCGACTGTGTGCTGCCGGTGCCGCTCAGCGCGGCGCGCCTGGCAGAGCGCGGCTACAACCAAGCCTGGGAGTTGGCGCGCCGGTTGGCAACCAGAATGGGCTTGCCGGCACATGCGGGTGCGATGCTGAGGCTGCGTGACACGCCGCATCAAGTCGGACTCGGCCGTCGCGAGCGCGCACGCAACCTGCGCGATTCGATGTGGGTCGAGCCCAGCGCAGCGGTTGGGCTGGCGGGACGCCGCGTGGCGCTGGTCGACGATGTGCTGACGACAGGCGTGACCGCCGCCGCAGCCAGCCAGGCTTTGCTGCGCGCAGGCGTTGCCAGCGTGCAGTTGTGGGCGCTGGCGCGCACACCAGCGCCGCATCGCTGAGCCCGGCAGGCCAGCACGCGACAATCAACGCGCCATGTTCCACATCGTGCTCGTCCACCCCGAAATACCGCCCAACACCGGCAACGTGATCCGGCTCGCTGCCAACACCGGCTGCGCGCTGCACTTGGTGGAACCGCTGGGCTTTTCAATGGATGACAAGCTGTTGCGGCGCGCGGGGCTGGATTACCATGAATTCACTGCGGTTCAGCGCCATGCCGACTGGGCTGCCCTGCAAGCTGCGCAGCAGGCTGCGGGCGGGCGGCTCTGGGCCTTCAGCACCCGAGGCACCAAGATGCTGGGCGAAGTGGCCTGGCAGTCCGGCGACTGGCTGGTGTTCGGCTGCGAGACCTCAGGGCTGCCGGACATGGTGCGCGACAGCGTGGCGAGCGATCGGCGGGTAAGGCTGCCGATGCGCCCCGGCCAGCGCAGCCTGAACCTGAGCAATTCGGTTGCGGTGGCGGTTTTCGAAGCTTGGCGCCAGCAAAGCTACGCGGGCAGCGCCTGACCGAAATCGGTCGAGCCTAGAGGCCTCAGACCTCGGTTCTGGCCTCGCGCGCCATCAGCTGGCGCAGTGCCTGTGCCGGCGCCAACTCGCCTTGCAACACCGCGACCACCGCATCGGTGATAGGCATTTCAACCCCGCAGCCCCGGGCACGCGCCTGCAGCGTCGGCGCCGTGTGCACGCCCTCGGCCACATGGCCCAGCCGGGCCAGGATCTCGGGCAGGCCGGCGCCAGAGGCCAAGGCCAAACCGACCTGGCGGTTGCGCGACAAGTCACCCGTGGCGGTGAGCACCAAGTCACCCAGGCCCGACAAGCCCATGAAGGTCGATGCTTGCGCACCTAGCGCCAGGCCGAGCCGGGTCATTTCGGCCAGGCCGCGGGTGATCAACGCGGCCCGTGCGTTCAGGCCGAGCTGCAGCCCGTCGGCGATGCCGGTGGCGATCGCCATCACGTTCTTCACCGCACCGCCGACCTCGACGCCCACCGGGTCGTCGGAGCTGTAGACGCGCAAGCTGTCACTGTGGAAAGCCTGAACTGCCAAGGTGCAGAGCGCGGCATCAGCGCTGGCCACGACCAGGGCGGTGGGCTGGCCGCGCGCGACCTCGAGCGCGAAGCTAGGCCCGGACAGCACGCCACAGCGCAAGTCGGGCCGCAATTCGCGGGCGATCTCATGACCGAGCTTGCCGCTGCCCGCCTCGAAACCCTTGCACAGCCACAACGCGTGGCCATGCGGGGGCAACGCGGCCAGACGTTCGCGCAAGCCCGACATCGGCGAACCGATCACCGCCAAGCCGCGCTCGGCGATGTCCCAGGCCTCGGCCGGATCGGCCGTGATGCGCAGGGATTCAGGCAAGTTCACCTCGGGCAGGTAGCGCTGGTTGCGCCGTGTAGCGACCATCTCGGCGGCTTGGCCGGGGTCACGCGCCCACAGCAACACCGCATGCCGTGTCGACGCGGCCACCGCCAGCGCCGTGCCCCAGGCGCCGGCGCCCAGCACCACAATGGGCATCGGGCGCATGGCCGCAGGCCGTCAGTTCGCGCCGGGGATCACGCCACCGCTGGCGGCCTGGGCCTGCTGAGCCTCGAACATGGCCTGGAAATTCACTTCAGTCAGCATGATCGGCGGGAAGCCGGCTCGGGTGCAGACATCGGAGACGATGGCGCGCAGGTATGGGTAGATCATCTGCGGGCAGACGATGCTGAGGATGCCTTGCATCTGGTCCTCGGGCACGTTGCGGATTTCGAAGATGCCGGCCTGCTTGGCCTCGATCAGGAACAGCGTGCGATCGCCAATCTTGGTCGTCACGGTGGCCGTGACCGACACCTCGAAAACCCCGTCGGCAACGCTTTCAGCGCCCATCGCCAAGCTGATGTCGACCTGAGGTTGCTGCTGCTCGAGCAGGATTTGCGGCGAGTTCGGTTGCTCGAGCGACAAATCCTTCAAATACATGCGCTGGATCTGAAATACAGGGGTGAGGTCTTGTTCGGACATGGCGTTGGAATCCTGGAGAAAAAACAAAAGCCCGCGACCGTCAAGTCTGCGGGCTGACTGCGGCGAGGATTATGGCGCAGCCGGAACGGGCGATGCCGCGCCAAACTGCCCAGCATCGCACCGCCTATGACCGATCGCTCAGGCCCGGCTCAGGTCGCCGAGAAGCGCGAGATTGGGCCAGACTTCAGCCCGCCTGCAGCAGCGGCGCGAGGCCGCCGGCACGGTCCAGCGCGATCAACTCGTCGCAGCCGCCAACATGGGTGTCGCCGATGAAGATCTGCGGGACGGTGCGGCGCCCGGTCAACTCGATCATGTGGTCGCGCTGCGCAGGGTCAAGGTCGATACGAACTTCGTCGATCTGCTCGACGCCGCGTTGCTTGAGCAAGGACTTGGCCCGGATGCAGTAGGGGCAGACCTGGGTCGTGTACATGCGAACAGCGTTCATGGCGTCGGTGCAGCGGTCGTGAAAGAGGTCAAATTGTTGCAGGTACTGAAGCTCATCGCATCAGCCATCGACCTTGCCCTTGGATCTGCACCGACTTGCAGGCGAAATCCAAGGACCCGATCAGGTGGATTTCTTGTCCACCGGCAAGCCGGCCTCGCGCCAGGCGGTCATGCCACCGGCCACTGCAATAGCGTGTTCGTAACCGGCCTTGCGCAACAGCCCTGCAGCGCGCTTGGCGCGAGCACCTGATGCACAGAGCAGCACCAGCGGCAGGCTCTTGTTCGACGGCAAGGCCTTGGCACTTTCGAGGCTACTGAACGGGATGTTGCGGGCCCCGACGGCATGACCTGCATCGAATTCCGCCGGCTCGCAGACGTCGATCAGAACACCTTTCTCGCGGTTGATCAGCCGCACCGCCTCGGCCGTTCCCACCGCGCCGCCTGTGCTCTTTTGCAGGCCCTGCCACAGCAGCAGGCTGCCCGAGGCGGCAGCCATCAGGATGAGCATCCAGTTTTCGATGATGAACTTCACGGGGTAGGCCTGGCGCTTAGAAAGGGCCCCGATTATAGAATTCGACCTTGGCCCGCTCGGCAACAGCGGCGGGGTCTGACCGAATGACTGCCCAGTCTCGGCGCTGCGTCCTGGCGCCACCTCTTCACCCGAACCCCACCCGGCCACCATGTACAAGCTCGTGCTGATCCGCCATGGCGAATCGACCTGGAACCTCGAAAACCGCTTCACCGGTTGGACCGATGTCGATCTCACGCCCACCGGCGTGGCACAGGCGCAGCAGGCGGGCCGACTGCTCAAGCAGGCCGGTTTCGAATTCGACCTGGCCTACACCTCGGTGCTCAAGCGCGCGATCTGGACGCTGTGGCACACGCTCGACCAGATGGACCGAACCTGGCTGCCAGTGCTCAACGACTGGCGCCTGAACGAGCGCCACTACGGCGCATTGCAGGGCTTGAACAAGGCCGACACGGCGCGCCAGTACGGCGACGAGCAGGTGTTGGTCTGGCGCCGCAGCTACGACACGCCGCCGCCCGCACTGGCCTCTGGCGACCCGCGCAGCGAGCGCAGCGACCTGCGTTACGCCAAGTTGGCACCGGCCCAGGTGCCGCTGACCGAATGCCTGAAAGACACCGTGGACCGCGTGCTGCCGTGTTGGCACGAGCGGCTGGCGCCAGCGATTCGCGACGGCCAGCGCTTGTTGATCGCAGCCCACGGCAACTCGATCCGTGCGCTGGTCAAATACCTAGACGGCATCAGCGATGACGACATCGTCGGCCTGAACATTCCCAACGGCATCCCGCTGGTCTACGAACTTGACGCCAAGCTCCGCCCGATACGGCGCGACTACCTCGGTGACCCCGAGGCAGTGGCCGCCGCCGCAGCAGCAGTGGCAAGACAGGGCAAGGCATGAGCACAGAGAACAAGCCGATGAAAACGCCCCTCACCCTCGGTGTGATCGGCCTGGGCTCGATGGGGCGCGGTGCCGCCCTCACCGCGCTGGCCCGCGGCGTCACCACCTGGGGCCTGGACCTCAACCCGGCGGCCTGCGCCACAGTGGCCCAAGCAGGCGGGCGCATCGCCGCCGACGTCGCGGAACTGGCCAAGGCCTGCGACGCGGTGCTGGTGCTGGTCGTCACCGCAGCGCAGACCGAGCAACTGCTGTTCGGCGAGCAAGGTCTAGCCGCCCAGCTCAAACCAGGCTCGGTCGTGATCTGCTCGGCCACCGTCGACCCGACGCTGCCGCCGCTGTGGGAAGCCCGACTGGAAGCACTAGGCCTTTGGTTGATCGACGCCCCGGTCTCGGGCGGCGCGGTCAAGGCCGCCGCCGGCGAGATGACGGTGATGGCCTCGGGCCGGCCCGAAGCCTTTGCCGCGGCCGGCGGGCTGCTCGACGCGGTGGCCGGCAAGGTGTATCGGCTCGGCGACCGGGCCGGCGTCGGATCGACGGTCAAGATGGTCAACCAGCACTTGGCCGGCGTGCACATCGCCGCAGCCTGCGAAGCGCTGGCGCTGGGCATACGCGCGGGCGCAGACCCGACCCAGCTCTACGAGGTGATCTGCAACTCGGCGGGTTCAAGCTGGATGTTCGCCAACCGCGTGCCCCACATCCTGGCCGGCGATTACCAGCCGCTGTCGACCGTCAACATCTTCGTCAAAGACCTGGGCATCGTGCTGGACGCTGCGCGAAAGCTGACGTTTCCGCTGCCGCTGGCCGCCGCTGCGCACCAGCTCTACCTCGGCACCGCCGGCGCAGGTCATGGCGCCGAAGATGACAGCGCGGTGATCAAGCTCTATGCCGCGCTGACTGGCATCGCCTTGCCCCTCGCAGAATCCGCCACCGCGCCGAAAGCCACGCCATGATCCTCGGCGTGATTGCCGACGACTTCACTGGCGCGACCGACGTTGCGAGCATGCTGGTGCGCGCCGGGATGCGAACGGTCCAGGTGATCGGTGTGCCGCTGGACGCAGCGCCGGCCGAGGTCGACCAGGCCGACGCGGTGGTGGTGGCGCTGAAATCGCGCACGACGCCGGCAGCTCAAGCGGTGGCCGATTCGCTGGCCGCGCTGCGTTGGCTGCAGGCGGCAGGTGCGCGCCAGTTCTACTTCAAGGTCTGCTCGACCTTCGACTCCACGCCGGCCGGCAATATCGGGCCGGTGGCCGAGGCCCTGATGGCCGCGCTGGGCTGCGAACAGACCATCGCCTGCCCAGCCTTCCCCGAGAACGGCCGCACGGTGTTCCGCGGCCATCTGTTCGTCGGTGACGAGTTGCTCAGCGACTCCGGCATGCGCCACCATCCGCTCACGCCGATGACCGACGCCAACCTGGTCCGTGTGCTGCAGGCCCAGTGCCGGCAACGCGTCGGCCTGCTGCGCCACGACAAAGTGGCCGAAGGCGCGGACGCGATCGGGCATCGACTGGCAGCGCTACGCGCCGAGGGCGTGGCGCTGGTCGTGGCCGACGCGGTCGACAACCAGGACTTGAAGCGACTGGCCGCTGGTGCAGCCCACCTGCCGCTGTGGGTCGCCGGATCCGGCCTGGCGCTGGGGCTGCCGGCCCTGCTGGCCGAGCGCGGCTGGGTCCGCCTGGACGAGCAGGCTGCGCAACTCGACCGGCTGGGCGGGCCGGCCGCGGTGCTGGCGGGCTCATGCTCGGTCGCGACCCAAGCCCAGGTCGCGAACTGGATCGGTGCCGGCAGGCCAGCGTGGCGGATAGACCCGGCCGCGCTGGCGCGGGCCGAGCCAGTGGCCGCTCAGGCATTGCGCTGGGCCGCGCAGCAAACCCAGGCGCCGCTGTTCTACGCCACCACCGACGCAGCGACACTGGCCGAGACCCAGGCCCGGCTGGGCGTGGCCGAGGCCGGGGCACTGGTCGAGCAGGCGCTGGCAGCGATCGCTGTGGGTCTGGTCGCCGCGGGCACCCAGCGACTGGTCGTGGCCGGTGGCGAGACCTCGGGCGCCGTGGTGCAGGCGCTCGGTGTTCACACGCTGCGCATCGGCGCAGCGATCTGCCCAGGCGTGCCCTGGACCCAAGCCGTCGCGGCGCCAGGCCGCCCACCGTTGCAGCTCGCGCTCAAGAGTGGCAACTTTGGCGGGCCGGACTTCTTCGCCCAGGCGCTGGCCGCCGCATGAACCGCCCGGCATGAACCACGCCACGCTGCGCCACGAGGTCTGCCGCGTCGGTGCCTCGCTGTTTGCGCGCGGCTATGTTCACGCCAGCGCCGGCAACATCAGCGTGCGACTGCCCGCTGGCGAGGGTTTCCTGATCACCCCCACCGATGCCTGCCTGGGTGCGCTCTCGCCTGATCGGCTGGCCCAGGTGGCGCAGGATGGCAGCCAACTCAGCGGCGACCGCGCCAGCAAGACCTTGGTGCTGCACCGCAAGATTTACGACGCAGCGCCCGAAGCGCAATGCGTGATCCACAGCCACAGCACCCACTTGGTCGCGCTGAGCCTAGCCGGGGTCTGGACCCGGCAAGCGATCCTGCCGCCGATCACACCCTATTTCGTGATGAAGGTCGGCCAAGTACCGCTGCTGCCCTACCACCGACCGGGCGACCCCGCGGTAGGCGCTTTGGTGGCCGAGGCGATCGCCCAGGCCAGGCAGCGCGGCGCGACGCTGCGCGCCGTGATGCTGGACCGGCTCGGCCCGAATGTCTGGCACGACAGTCCGGCCAGCGCGATGGCGACGCTAGAAGAACTGGAAGAGACCGCCAAGCTGTGGCTGATGATCCAGCCGAGGCCGGCACCGCTGGACGCGGCCAGCCTCGAAGAGCTGCACCGGTGCTTCGGCGCGGTCTGGTGATCGGTGCCGGCCAGCGGACCGATACTTGACCCACCGGGCCCGAGCCAGCCCATAGCCACCCTGGAGCCAGAAACCATGCCGCGATTCGCCGCCAACCTGTCGATGATGTACACCGAGCACGGCTTCCTCGACCGCTTTGCGGCCGCTGCGGCCGACGGCTTCGACGCGGTCGAGTACCTGTTTCCCTATGCATTTGACCGCCAGGAGATCGCCTCCCGCCTGAACGACCTGGGGCTGACCCAGGCGCTGTTCAACGCGCCACCCGGCAACTTCGAGTCGGGCGAGCGCGGGCTGGCCTGCTTGCCGGACCGGGTCGCCGAATTCCGCCGCAGCTTCGTCGAGCAAGCCCTGCCTTACGCGATCGCGCTGGCTTGCCCGAGAGTGCACGTGATGGCCGGTCTGGCGCCGGCCGGCGCGTCGCAAGAAGCGCTGGCCGAGACCTACCAGACCAATCTGGCCTGGGCCGCAGCGCAGGCCACGCCGCTGGGCATCGCGGTGCTGATCGAGCCGATCAACACCCGAGACATCCCGCGCTACTACCTGAACCGCCAGGATCAAGCCCATGCGCTGGTGCAAGCCATAGGCTCGCCCAGCTTGCAGGTGCAGATGGACCTGTACCACTGCCAGATCGTCGAGGGCGATCTGGCGATGAAACTGCGCCAGTACCTGCCCGCTGAGGGCAAGCCCAGCCAAGTCGGCCATCTGCAAATCGCCGGCGTGCCCGACCGCCATGAGCCCGACCTCGGCGAAGTCAACTACCCCTATCTGTTCGACCTGATCGACGCGCTGGGCTACCAGGGCATGGTCGGCTGCGAGTACCGGCCTCGTGCGGGCACGTCAGACGGGCTGGGCTGGCTTCGCCGTTACCGGGCCGACCGGGCCTGAAACCAGCAGGACCCAGGCACGACCTCGGCACGGCCCTGGTGGCCGGTGCCGCGTCGCACACACTTCAGAAATCTCGCACAGCGCCCGCCAGCAGGTCCGCGAGCGCCACCACCGCCGTCTCGTGCGGCACCGAATCGCTGCTCCAAACCCTGCGCACGCCGGCGGCGCGCAGCTGCTCCAGCGCATCATCGACGAACAGCGCGTGCGTCACCGCGACATCGACGCTGGCAGCCCCTGCAGCCAACACCGCAACAGCCGCTTCCACCAGCGTGCGGCCGGTGCTCGCCACGTCGTCCATCAGCACCACCGCGCGGCCGCGCCAGTCCAAGCTCGGCAGCACGACCCGGACCTCGCGGTCGCCCAGTCGCTGCTTGTGGCAGACCGCATGCGCCAGGCCATGACAGCGGCCCGCCTCGCCGACCCACTGCAAGGACTCCTCGTCGGGCCCGAGCAGCAGCGCACCAGGCAGATGGCGCGCCACCCAGGCCCCGAGCAGTGGGGCTGCGCTGAGCACGCGGCTGCGGCAACCCGGCATCACCTCGTCTAGCGAGGCGATGCGGTGCAGGTGCGGGTCCACCGTGATCAGGCCGTCAATCTGGCTGGCCAGCAGCGCGCCGACATGGCGCTGGCTGACGGCCTCGCCGGGATGGAAAGCCATGTCCTGCCGCATATAGGCCAAGTAGGGGCAGACCAGCAGGATCTGGCGCGCACCGAGCGCCCGCGCCGCAGGCAAGGTGATCAACAGCTCAACCAACTTGTCGTTGGGCTGGTGCAGCCCGCGCAGCATCAGCAACCGATCGGGCAGCCGCGGCGGCAGCCTGAGCCTGGACTCGCCATCGGGAAAACGGTGGCGTTCGACCAGCGCCAGCGGGATCTGCAGCGCCGCTGCCAGCGCGTTGGCCTGGCCCTGCTCATCGTCGAAGGCCAGCAGCAATCCCGGTGTCATGCGGCCAGACCCGCCAGACCAGGCGCCAGGTCCACCCCCGAGGGCGATCCGATCAGGTAACCCGCGTCGCGCCTGGCCAGTTCGCTGGCGAAAGCGAGGTCAGCCTCGAACTGGGCATAGAGACGGTAGAGGGGCTGGCCGGCGAGCACCTTGTCGCCCATCTTGGCCAGCAGGTCGACGCCCGCGCCAGGCACCATCGGCGCACCGGCCAGCCTGGCGATGCGCGACAGCCGCAGGTTGTCGATTGCCAGCACCACACCGCCCTGCCCGGCCCGCAACTCGATGCTCAGCGCGCCCAGCACAGGCGGCGAGTCGACGCGGCCCTGGGCGTCGATGATCGCGTTCATCTGCACCAGCGCACGGCCCGACTCGAGGATGTCGCGCGCGATGCGCCAGCCGTCGCCGCCACGCACATCGGGGTCGAACTCGATCATCCGCCCGGCCAACAGCAAGGCCTTCTGGCGCAGGTCGTGCGGTGCGTCGGGGTGGTTGTTGAGCACCTGCATCACATCGCGCGCCTCCAGCACCGGGCCGATGCCGCGGCCGACCGGTTGGCGGCCGTCGCTGATCACCACGTCGAGCTGCAAACCGAGCCGGGAAGCGACATACTCGAACAGCTTTTTCAGCCGTTGCGCCTGCGCCATCGAGCGCAGCTTCGCGCTGGGACCCAGCGGCAGGTCGAGCACCAGATGGGTCGACCCGGCGGCGATCTTTTTCGACAAGATGGAAGCCACCATCTGGCCCGGCGAATCCAGTGCCAGCGGCCGTTCGACCGAGATCAGGATGTCGTCGGCCGGCGACAACTCGGCCGTGCCGCCCCAGGCGAGGCAGCCGTTGGTTTGGCGAACGATCTCGGCCAAACGGTCGAACGGCAACTCGACCCGTGCCAGCACCTCCATCGTGTCGGCGGTGCCTGCCGGCGAGGTGATCGCCCGCGACGATGTCTTGGGGCACAGCATGCCGTGCGCAGTGACGATGGGCACGACCAACATCGAGGTTCGGTTGCCCGGAATGCCGCCGATGCAGTGCTTGTCGACCACCGGACCGCCGCGAACCTGGTGACCCCAATCGAGCTTGCGGCCTGCGGCGATCATCGCCTCGGTCAGGTACAGCACCTCGTCGCGATCGAGCTCGTTCTGGTGGGTCGCGACGACGAATGCCGCCAGCTCGATCTTGCTGTAACGCGCCTGCGCCACGTCGTCCATCAGCGAGATCCACTCGTCGCGGGCCAAGCGCTCGCCGCCGATCTTGCGGTGCAGCGCGGCCATCGAGGCCGGCGGTTCGGCATGGGCGATCTCTGCTGCCTCGCCTTGGGCAGCCCCGAGCCGTGCGAAAGCGTCCTCTGACAGACCCAGGTCGCAGGGCGCCAGCAGGGCTGCGTCGTCGACCACGTTGAGCACCGCGAGCAAGCTGCTGCGGGTCTCGCCGCAGCGGACGGTGACGCTGACCTTGGACAGCGCCTGGAATCCCGCCGCCCGCACCACCGGGCAGTCGCGATGCAGGTAGGCCACGTTCTCGCGAAAAGTGTCGATGCCGATACGGCGGATGCGCAGGATGGGGTCGTCCATCCTCAGCACTCTAACCGTTGGACTGCGCTGGCGATGAAGGCGCTGAGTTCAACCGCTTCAGTTCGACTGCTTGATCAGCCGGCCTGCGGCGGGCTGCACCGGCCTGGCGTTCATTGGGTAGAGACGCGAGAAGACGTTGACCTGTTCGACGGCGATGGGCACCGGCTGCTGCATCACCAACCACAACACGCCCTCGGTGCAAGGCGGCGTGGTCAGCGAACCCATGTAAGCGAAGTAGCGGCGATCAGGCGGCAGCAAATGGCTGAGGTCGAGCAAGGGGCTGGCAGCGACTTCGACGTTCTTCTCAAGCGGGAGGTGGTTCCAGACCGATTGCACCAAGGGGTGCGCGCTGCCGCGGTCCAGCAACACCGCCAACACCGCCAACCGCCCCTCAGGGTCGCGATGCACCAGGTGCACGACCATGTCGAACTGGCGACCGTCGATGCGCTCCTCGGACGGCCGATGAAAGTGGAACTGGAGCAGGTCGAAGCGCCGACCCTGGACCTCGATCGAGTTGCCCCCGCCGACCCTGACCTCGATCGTGTGACCGTTGTCGATCACCCGAAAAGCCGATGCCCGGTAGTCGAAAACGATGGGTTCCTGATCGACCCGGATGCCGGACCGGATGTCGATCGGGCTTTGCCGGCTGCCGCTGCTGCAGGCGGCGAATTCGGGCTTGAGGTCGCCCCAATGCTCGGGACCGGCAGCGCCGCCATAAGCCCAGTCGTGGCCGGAGTGGCGGCTGGCCGGCGGCGCGGTCTTGGAGGGCCGCAGCTTGGCGACGGGCGCCGCGTGACTGGCGGCCCGGGCGATTGTCGGCGTGGCCTGCCCGTGGTCGGATGGGGCCACCACGCGCAACACCTTGGACGAAGATGGGCCAGAGCCCTGGACCGCGCCCAGCTTGCTGGCCAGCTTGTCGCGCAAGGCGTCCAAGGGATCGACCTCGTCGCTCTGAGCAGGCCTGGCTTTGACCGCAGCCTTGCTCGCCGATTTACTTGCCGATTTGGGCGGCACAGCAAGGGTTTCGGGCTCGGCGCTGGCCGATGCGGCACCAACCCAGCAAACAGCCAGCGCGGCAGCAAAGCAAAGGCAGGCGATGTGACGTGCAGTCGAAGACATGGCAAAGGCTCGCGGTCAGGGATCCGGGCCCGCATGGCAGCCCGTACCCTTGCGCTATCGGTCCGCAAGCCCCGGGCTTGAGCCGAATAGTCCCGCGATCAATCCGGCAAACATCAGTCCGGCAAACGCCTGACCCAGATCCAGGCCAACAAGCCGACCGACATCAGGCCGAGCGCGCTGAGCGCCAAGCCGACTGCCGAGTGCATCACCAGCGGCACCAGCACGCCTGCCACCAAACCGTTGGCCGCGCTGCCGACGCAAGCCTGCAGCGACGAGGCCATGCCGCGCCGCTCGGGCGCCAGATCCAGCACCATCAGCGTGACCACGGGCACCATCATCGACCAGCCGAAGGCGAACAGCGCCACCGGCGCCAGCGCCCAGGCCGGGTGCGGCTCGAGCAGCAGGTTGAGCGCGACATTGAGCAACGAGACCACCAGCATGATCGAAAAGCCGTAGCGGATCTGGCGCCTGGGCCGCACCCGCCCCGCCAGCCGGCCGCTGACGAAGGCGCCAGACATGATGCCGACCACGACGGGGATAAAGAACCAGAAGAATTGCGTCGGCGCCAAGCCCAGATGGCTGCCCAGCCACACAGGCGATGCCAGCACGTAGAGGAACATGCCGTTGAACGGCACACCGCTGGCCAGCACCAGCATCACAAAGCGCGGGTTGCGCAACAGTTCGGCATAGGCCCGCATCAGCGGCCCGGGTGCGAACGATTGGCGCTGGCTGCGGTGCAGCGTCTCGGGCAGAAAGCGGGCGTTGACGCCCAGCAGGATCAGCCCGACCCCCACCAGCAGCCAGAAGATCGAATGCCAGCCCAGGTGAACGAACAGCAAACCACCCAGCATCGGCGCGATCGCCGGCGCGATGCCGAAGAAGATCGTCACCTGCGACATCAATCGTTGGGCCTCCGCCGGCGGGCACATGTCGCGGATGATCGCTTTAGACACCACCACGCCGGCCCCTGCGGTCATGCCTTGCAAGGCTCTGAAGAACACCAACTGCGCGATCGTCTGGCTCAGCGCACAACCCAGCGATGCCAGCGTGAACAGCGCCAAGCCGGTCAGCACCACCGGCCGGCGGCCCACGCTGTCCGACAGCGCGCCGTGAAACAGGTTCATCAGCGCAAAGCCGAACAAGTAGGCAGAGAGCGTCTGCTGCATCTGCGCCGGTGTCGCGCCCAGCGACTGGGCGATGCCCGAGAACGCCGGCAGGTAGGTGTCGATCGAAAACGGCCCCAAAGTTCCAAGGCATGCCAGCAACATCGCCAGGGCCCAGCGCGGATGGCGCCAGAGTTGTGAGGCGTCGGGATTCATCGAAGCGATGGCAATCGTGACGGCAGGCCGCGGCGGGCCTGCCTGGATGGAAAAAGTGTGAAGCGAGCCGATAGGCCGGATTCTGTGCAGCGCTGGCGTCCCATGACAGGACGCCAGCGCCGTGACCGCCATTCGTCTGGGCCAGGAGTCGCCCCCTGGCTCGAGCCACCTACCCGCACACTCCCCGGGACCGGATCAATGTGTGCCTATTCGGTGTTGCTGCGCGTAGAGATTGCCCGTTTCACCCAAAGCGGGTGGCGGGCTGAAGCCCGCAACCCGCCTTGGGTGGCTGCTCGGACCGGGCTTTCGCCCGGGCCGGGCGGCTTGCACCGCCCGACTGCCGGCTTGCGCCGACCCCTCGCAGAGCACCCGCCACGGGCACCCGCCCTGACTCGTCTCTGTTGCTCTGATCCTCACCTCGCGGTGGACAGCCGTTAACTGCTACGCCGCCCTGTGCAGTCCGGACCTTCCTCCAGGGCCACCTTTCGATGATTGCCCCAGCGGCGGTCTGGCTTGCTTCACCATGCGATTATCGCGGTTGTCGCGCCGGTGCGCGCCATGCCCCGCCGCTGACCCCACCCCAAGGAGACTCTCGATGAAAGCCCTCAACGTCCTGGCCACGATCGGCAACACACCGCACATTCGGATGCAACGCCTGTTCGGCAGCGCAGCCGAAGTCTGGATCAAGAGCGAGCGCAGCAACCCCGGCGGCTCGGTCAAGGACCGCATCGCGCTGGCGATGGTTGAGGCCGCCGAAACCAGCGGCGCGCTCAAAGCCGGCGGCACCATCATCGAGCCGACGTCGGGCAACACCGGCATCGGGCTGGCGATGGTCGCAGCGGTCAAAGGCTACAAACTGGTGTTGGTGATGCCCGACAGCATGAGCATCGAGCGCCGCCGGCTGATGCTGGCCTATGGCGCGAGCTTCGACCTGACACCACGCGAAAAAGGCATGAAGGGCGCGATCGCCCGGGCCCAGGAACTGGTGGCTGCCACGCCCGGCGCCTGGATGCCGCAGCAGTTCGAGAACCCCGCCAACATCGCGGTCCATGTCCGGACCACCGCGCAGGAGATCCTGGCGGACTTTCCCGACGGTCTGGACGCGCTGATCACCGGCGTGGGCACCGGTGGCCACCTCACCGGCTGCGCCCAGGTGCTCAAAGCCGCTTGGCCGGCGCTCAAGGTCTTCGCGGTCGAACCCAGCGCCTCGCCAGTGATCTCGGGCGGCGCACCCAGCCCGCACCCGATCCAGGGCATAGGCGCGGGCTTCATCCCCGTCAACCTGCACACCGCACTGCTAGACGGCGTGATCCAGGTCGAGGCCGAGGCCGCTCGCGACATGGCGCGGCGCTGCGCCCGCGAGGAAGGCCTGCTGGTGGGCATCTCCAGCGGTGCGACATTGGCCGCGATCGCGCAGAAACTGCCCGATCTCGGCGCGGGCGCCAGGGTGCTGGGCTTCAACTACGACACCGGCGAACGCTATCTGTCGATCGAAGGCTTTCTGCCGGCCTGAAGCTCGCTGGCCTGGTGCGGCGCACGCGGGCCCGGCCTGAACACCGCCTCATCATCGTAAAAAGCCGGGGCGTCGTTGCCGGGCCACCAACCCGGCACGCCCAGCACAGGCAGCGGACAAAAGGGTTTGGCCGCCCATTGGTCGGCGCTCAACGACATTGGGTCATCCAGCAGCACATGGGCGGTGAGTGGCTTGCGCGGCGCGGTGGCCAGCTTCTCCAACAGCGCATGACCAACGATGACCCAACGCGCATCGGCCCACAGGCTGCGGTGGGTGATGAACAGCGCCCGCCAGTCGCGCGACCGCAGCGCCGCTGCCAGTTCGGCTGGCGCCTGCAACCAGGCGCCGTTTTCGTCGAACAGCGTCAGTGCGTCGCGCAGCGCACCGCGCCTGGAACCGACGCCCGCCTCTGAGATCGCTGCGGCCTGCAGCGCGTTGAGCCTGCGCTTGATCGCTGGCTGGGTCAGCCAGACCAGGCCGTTGAACAAGTCGTGCAGTTTGTCGCGCGTGGGCACGCTGTCGGTGCGGGCGATGAAGGACTCGTAGGCTTCGCCTTCAGGCAGGTCTGATTGCGACACGAAGCAAGGCGCGACGCAGGATGGGCGAGTCGCAGCACCGTTCAGGGCTTGCGCCACCGAGGCGCCGCGATCCAACGCTGCCAGCGCCTGGTCCAGGCAAGGTTGCAGCGGGGCCAGCCAGGGACGGGTCAAGTCCATGCCCTAAATCCTGAAAAGTGCTGATGTGAGCCATGGGCAGCGCGCGCTTGGCGGGGTTCGGCTGTCGCTGGATCAGACTTCAAAGGCAACAAGCAAAGCCCGAGGCAAAGATGCCTGCGCCTCCGTCAGGGCAACAGTTCGCGCTTGATCGAGACGCAGCCAGGTCCGGCGGGCATCAAAAAGATGCGGCCGAGCTTGCTGAGTTCCAACATCAAAATGCTGCGTTTGACCACACCCAGCAACTTGTTGGCAGAAAACCTGGTTTTCGCCACCTCAGCGCAGTTGCCCGGCCAGTAGGCGATCGCCTGATAACTCGCGCCGCAAGCACCGTCGAAGCTAGGCGAAAAATCTGCTGACGCATAGGCGCTGGAGCCGCCCGAATCGCTATTGCTGCCCAGGCCCCCAACCGGCGAAACGATCTCCAGCATCAGGCCGATCTGGCGCTGGTCGAGCGCGGACTCGGGCAGGAACAGAAACACCCCAGCCTCGCCGCCCTGCAGCAGGAAATCACCAACCTGCTCGACCCGAGGCGCGCAAGTTACAGCGCCAGCGCGAAAAAACAACTCGCCAAGCGCCTTGCCCGGGCCGGCCGGCCCGGCAGCTGGTGATGCGGTCTTGACAGGCGCCGCCTGAGCAACTGCACGCTTGTTGGCGGCCGCCGAATCCTGGGCCATCGAGTCCACCGGCAAGTTGGCAAAAAGCCACAGCGCTGCAAACAAGGCAAGTTGAAGTCGACGAGCTTGGTCAGAGGTCTTGTGAGTGATTTCGAGCATCGCAATCGGATTTAATGCCGGCAGCAGACTGGACCCCGACTGAACTCCCGGACCATGCACGCTGATGGCAAAAATTTTCAATCTACCACGGCTCAAGTGGGAGGAACTCCTGGATGTTGCTGATGACTGATCGAAAGCCCAAAAACAACAGAGTCAGTGGAAAAGTTGTAGACTCTTTGCGCTACCTCAATACTCGTGGCCAAAGCTCGCCTACCCAAGAAATAGCGCCGCCCGAGCAGACCCACCCATAGGCAGCACAGACCTGCCGCTGATCAAACTGAAAGTCAATCCATGAAGCACCAACCATTCGCATCGACCTGGAAACGCTCAGCAATCCAACTCGCCGTTGGCGCGCTGATGTCTGCCGGGCTGGCAATGTCCGCCCAGGCCGCAACCGACACCTTGACCGCTGTCATCGCAGCCGTTCCCGCCGCAGCCACCCCGACCGGCCTGCCCACCACCGGCACCGCAAGCTATACCCTGACCTACGCGACGGGCAAGTCAGTCGATGTGACCTACGACTACGCCACTGGCAGTTGGTCGACGCCCACGGGCTGGGCCAAGACCACGGCTTCGACGGGCACCTCGACGACCATCACCAAATACGACGCGGCCTCCGGCCTGTCCGACAAGCTGGTCATCACGGCGCCAGTTGGCGGTCCCACCATCAGCACCAGCGCGCCGGTCATCGGCACGACAGCGCTGACCAATACAAGCTCGTTCGGCACGAACGTGGTGAGCACCACAGCGCTAGGCGCCAGCACTGTGACTGGCGGCACTGTGACGGGCAGCACCAACTCTTCGACAGTGACCTACACGCCAGGCAAACCGGCAGTGGTCTACACCGACCTCAACCTGAATTCAGCCACGTTGGACATTGCCGCCGGCACCTCAATCGCATCAACGGCCAACACGCTGGGTACCAAGACCACGGCGGCAACTGCTGGCGCGTTCACCAGCCCGATCACCGTGACCAGCACAGCCGGCACGGGCACGTCCGCAGGGGTGGCCGGCGGAACCTACAGCGTCGCAACGAGCGGCGCGGTGACGGGCTCATCGACGGCCGTCAACACGACCGGCATCACCTACAGCAATATCACCGGCACCGCCACGTCGGGCACGACTGGCGGCGGGAACATGGCTTTGACGCTGACCGAGACCCCGACCTTCGCGG
>CAMCTC010000048.1 GCA_945878355.1 Bordetella parapertussis
AAGTGTGTCCACAAACAAACTCTTCCCAAAACGTCGGGGACGAGATAGAAAGAACCGTCCAGGCTGTTTTATTAGATCGTAAGCATATTCTGTTTTATCGACATATATACAATTCGATTCCAATAAAAGGCTCAATGTGCTAATCCCTATGGGAAGATTTTTCAAGATATTGATTTTAATTATCTAAAGATACGATATTAATACCAAAATAGGGAAATGCAACGGTATCATGGGAGGGCGAATTCAATTCGCCCCTACAATATTCCGTAATTCAAAACATATAATTGCGGAAATATTACATTGAAACCTGTCGGGGAAAAGACGCGAAGCATCGCGTCTCTACGGGGTGGTTAAATAATCGGCTTGTACCAAATTACGTTCGGTTTTGTTAAAAACCAGGCCTACTGCGTGTACCGTTTTGCCCTCTCTATTCCAGTATTTTTCTGCATATTTCTTTTGGATAATCTGCTCAAGCGCTTTATTATTTCCTTCAGGCAGGTTGTCCACCACTTTTATCTCCATCACATAAATATGATGGCTAAGGATAATGGTTATATCAGCCTGACCATGATTGTTGCTGTCTTCCGGGATAACCTTTACCAATAGCGAAGCGAAAAAAGCAAAGAGAACCGAGGCGTAATATCCCTCATATTCGGCCAGGTTGTTATTTGTGAAGTTACGCCAGGGGATGCCAGCAAATAGACGCTTTATCGTGTCAATCAAAGATGGTACATCGCCCGACGACAACTCTTTCCGTAAATGAAGCTGGAAATCCAGTCTATTTTCCAACAAACCCGTATAAGCAAAAATGAATTTGTTATACAGCGCCTGCCTCACCTCCATATTTGGAATCTTCAAGGTATAGATTAACTGATTAAAATCAATATGGGTATTTACGATAGTCAGATATCCACTTTGAAAAAGAAGGGTAATGGGAATGATAGTCTCAACATCGAAAGAATCTAACACATCCGCAGTAACCTGAATTTTTTCCAGATCGGGTAAAAAGTATTGGTTTTTCTTGAATAGTTCCATAAGAAACGTAGGATTTCCCGTTTCAAACCAATAATTTCGAAATACTTTATCTTCACTGAGAAACAATAAAATATCATAAGGATTATAAACCGATTCCAGACCCGTCCAGCTATAACCGTTATACCATTTTTTTACCTCTTCTGGATCACTACCAGCAAGCATGTGGCGGTTCTCGCGCAGCACGGTCGCCACCAGGCGTTGGGTCCCGCGGTCGCGCTGAAAAGCGATCAGCTTGCGCATCAGCAGCGTGCCCAGTCCTGCACCCTTGAGTTCGGGGCGGATGATGATGCCGAATTCGGCATCGCAGTTGTCGGGGTCGGCGGTCGCTCGCACCACACCCAGGGTCTCCTCGCCACCACCCACGATGGGCGACGTGGCAATGAAAGCCATCTCGCGCTCGTAATCGATCTGGGTCAGACGCGCGAGCTCGCTGCGCTCGATGCTGCGCCGGCTGTAGAAGACCCGCAGCCGCACGTCGACCGGATCCAGCCGCGCCAGGAATGCCAGATGCTGGGCTTCGTCCTCAGGCCGGATCGGCCGCAGCGTCAGCGCGCGGCCATGCCAGCTCAAAGTCTCGACCAGCTCGCCCGGGTAGGGCCGGATCGCAAAGCGGGCCGCACCACCGGGCGCCTCTGCACTGACACGAACCCTGGCGTCGAGCGCGATCACGCCATTGGCGTCCACCAACAGCGGGTTGATATCGAGTTCGGCGATCTGCGGCACCTCAGCCAGCAGGCGCGAGACCGCGGTCAGCACGCCCACCAGCGCATCGGTGTCAGCGGGGGGCACGTCGCGCCAACCCGCAAGCAGTCGAGACACCAAGGTGCGATGGATCAGCGCGCGGGCCAGCGGCGGGTTGAGCGGGGGCAGCGCCACCGCACGGTCGGCCACCACCTCGACCGAAGTGCCGCCCTGGCCAAACAGGATCACCGGGCCGAACAAGGGGTCGATGCTGGCGCCGACGATCAACTCGATCGCCCGTGGACGCCGCACCATCGCCTGGACGCTGAAACCCGCCAGCACGGCATCGGGCCGCGCCTGGGCCACGCGGCGGAGCATCGCCTCAGCAGCGTCGCGCAGCGCCTCAGCGTCGGGCAGGTCGAGCACGACGCCGCCGACATCGCTCTTGTGCGAGATCTGAGGCGACAGCACCTTCAGCGCCACCGGAAATCCAATGGCTTGGGCAACGCGCACCGCGTCATCGGCTGTGGCCGCGGCGATACGCGTGGTCACCACCGGCACGCCGCAGGCCGCGAGCAGCGATTTCGCTTCCGGTTCGCTGAGCCAGCTGCGGCCTTCGGCCAACGCGGCGCCGACGATTCGGCGCACCTGGCCCAGGTCTGCCGAATCGCCGGGCGCACCGGCCGGCGGCGCCTCGGTCAACTGGGCCTGGTTGCGCCGGTAGGTCAGCAGCATCGAGAAAGCCCGCACGGCTTCCTCGGGGGTGTCGTAGCTCGCGATGCCGGCCTGGTGAAACAGCTGCCTGGCTTCGGCCACGCCAGGCCCACCCAGCCAGCAGCTCAAGATGCGGTTGGGCGCAGCCGCCATCACGGGCACCAGCGCTGCAGCGATTTGTTGGCTGGGCACGATCGCGGTCGGCGCATGCATGAACAGCAAGCTGCCGCTGTCGGCGTCAGCCAGCAAGGCCTGCACAGTTCCGACATAGCGCTGCACCGGCGCATCGCCAATGATGTCGACCGGGTTGGCATGCGACCAGTTGGCCGGCAGCCAGGCGTCCAGCGCTTGCAGCGTCGTCGGCGAAAGCTCGGTCAGCGCCACCCCGGCCAGCGCAGCGGCATCGGCCGCCATCACCCCCGCGCCACCGCCATTGGTCAACAAGGTCAGGCTGTCCTGCTCGCCGACCGCGCCCCGTCTGGACTGTCCGCTGAAATGCGTCAGTGCTTCGGCGGCGATGAACAGGTCTTGCAGCGTGTCGACACGCAACATGCCGGCACGCCGGATCGCAGCGTCGAACACCAGATCCGACGCCGCCAGCGCACCGGTGTGCGATGCAGCGGCCTTTTGTCCCTGGGCAGAGCGTCCAGCCTTGACCACCAACACCGGTTTGTTGCGCGCCGCTGCGCGCGCCGCTGACATGAACTTGCGCGGCGCATCGATGGACTCGATATAGAGCAGGATCGCCCGGGTCTTCGGGTCGCTGGCCAAATAGTCGAGCATGTCGCCGAAGTCGACATCCGCGTGCTCACCCAGCGAGACGCATTGCGAGAAGCCAACACCACGGCCCTGAGCCCAGTCGAGCATGGCAGTGACCAGCGCACCCGACTGCGAGACCAGCGCGAGCGCACCGGGTGCCGCGCTGATGTGGGCAAAGCTGGCATTGAGCGCGATGTGCGGCGCGAGCAGTCCCAGGCAATTGGGCCCGAGGATGCGCAGCAGGTGGCGACGCGACGCCTGCTGCATCGCCTGCTTTTGCTCGGCACTCAGGCCGGCGGTCATCACGACAGCGGCCCTGGTGCCGCGCGCGCCCAGCGCATCGATCAGTTCGGCAACGCTGGCCGGCGGAGTGCAGATCAGCGCCAGGTCGGGCGCGGACGGCAGCTCGGCGACCGTCGGGTAGACCGCGACGCCGTCGAGCTGCGCGCGCCTGGGGTTGACCGCATACACAGCGCCGGCATACCCGCCCGTTGTCAGATTGCGCCAGACCGTCGCGCCCAGGCTGGCCGCGCGGTCAGAAGCACCGATCACGACCACTGACCGGGGGTCGAACATCGAATCGAGGTGGCGGATGCTCATGGGTGACCACAAGCATAGGGGCAAGCCCGTGCCGACGGCGTGGGCAAAAGATGATGCAGCACAGACCGAATGACGACAATCGCACAGTTGTCATGCCCGCATTCAGCCCGTGACCGGATCAATCGTGAATGGGCGCTTTGAATTTTCTCTTTGCGGCCGACTTGACAAGTCCTTGGAATTTGACAATCCATCACAATATCTCCCGAACCTTCATCCTGTAGACAACCTCATGAACCTCAAACGAGTTTTCGCCGCGCTGGGTCTTGCGCTGCTGGCATGGTCAGCCTTCGCGCTGCCAACGCTGGAAGCCGTCCAAGCCGCAATCGGTCAAGGCAATTACGTTCAGGCCGAGACGATGATGAGCGAAGTCGTTGCGGCCAAGCCCAACAGTGCGAAGGCGCACTATCTTTATGCCGAGATCCTGGCGCACAACAAGCGCTTCGACCAAGCGACGGCGCAAGCTGCGCAAGCCAAGTCGATCGACCCTTCGCTGAAGTTCACCCAACCCGAGAAATTCCGGGCCTTTGAGCAACTGCTCGAGCGCGAACAGAGCGCGGCCCAGAGCGCCAGAACTGCCAAGGCCACACCGGCGCCAGAGCGCAAGGTCGCCGCAGCAGTGACCCCGGCACCGGCGCCGAGCAGCTCGCTGCCTTCATGGATCTGGGCGCTGGGCGGCGGCGCCGCTGCGCTGCTGGCTTGGCGCCTGTGGAACCGCAGGCAGCAAGCCGCGGCGAGCGCTTCGGCCGGCGGCTACGCTGCGCCAGCAGCGGCTGGGGTCAATAGCTACAGCCAAGCCTATGCACCGGCGCAAGCCGCTGGCTACGGCGCGCCTCAGGCTGCTGGCTACGGCGCACCTCAGGCTGCTGGCTACGGCGCGCCTCAGGCGCCTGGCTACTACCCGCCGCAGCAAGCGCCGCGCAGCGGCATGCTGGGCACCGGGATGGCGGTGGCTGGCGGCATGGCCGCGGGCATGCTCGCCGCAAAGCTGTTCGAAGGCCATGGCGATGGGGCGAGCGCGGGTCATGCCGCCGCACAGGGTTCGAGCCAAGGGCTGACACCCGGACTGTTTGACGACGCGTCAGGCAACGGCTCGGCAGCACAGGAATTGCAACAGCGGCCGATCGATTTCGGCAACGGTCAGGACTGGGGCGGCGACGACGCTGCACCGGCCAGCGACGACGGCTGGTAAGCGCTAGCGGGCCAACGCGCCCGCTGCTCGCAAGATTCTCAGGGTTCAGCGGCGCTCAGCGGCGCTCACCGCTGACCGAAGACCCGTATCCATTCGACGCCCTGGTTGAAAGCGGCATCGATCGCGGTTTCTTCGGTCAAAAAGTTGCCGGGCTGCATCGCAATCACGCGCGGCCGGCTCGGCCAGGCATTCCTGGCCACGACCAGCGCAGGCGCGAACTTGCCACTGTCAACCGCTCTCGCGCTGCACTGCAGTTCATAGTCCGCGTGGCGGAATGTCTTGGTTGCGCTCACTGTGCCCGCCCGGGAAGGTCAAGTCCGCGCTTTCACCCGCCGCGCAAGGGTTGCAGATCTGGCGTCAGCCTCAGACGACGCCAGCTTGCTCTTGGCGTGCACTGTAGTCGATTGGCCGGCCGCCCCCTTGCGAGCGACCGGTTTGCGCGAAGCAGGACTGGCGCTGACCCATACTGCCGCGCCGCTGGCGCCCTCGACCAAGGCTTTGACCGGGCGAATCCGGGGCGGTTTGGCCTGTTCGGCGCCCAGAACGCGAGCTGCCGCCTGTCTGGCCCGCGCAGCCAAAGCCAACTCACGAACGCGGGCGATGTCGGCGTCGCTGAAAACCCCGTTGACACCCGAGATCCCCGCCAACTTCATGCCGTGCTTCAAACCCAGCTGGTAGATCTCGCGCACTTTTTCCCACTCGATCGCGCGGCCGACGGTGAAGCTCTCGAAACGGCCCTCGAGCGCCAGCACGATGGTCTCGGCCAGACAGGCATAAGCCACGCCTTCGGGCAGGCCGATGTTCTTCATCTTCACATCGCCGGGCAGCTGGATCTCGCCCGACTCGATCACCAGCACGTCGGGCCTGAGCGCCACCTGCTCAGGTGGCAGGTCGAGCGGACGAGCCACGTCGGTGATCACGCAACCAGGCTTGACCTTCATGATGTCGAGCACCTTCTTGCCGGCGCCCGAGGTGGCGGTCACGACCATGTCCATCTCGGCGATGTGGCTGTCGGCGCGGGCTGACAACACCAACTTGGCATCCGGCGTCTCGCGCAGGATCGACTCCTTGAGCGCGAGCAGCTTGGCCATTTCGGGCGAGACCAGGGTCACCTCCTCGGCAGCGCGAACCAGCAGCCTGGCGCAAGCCGCACCGATCGCACCGGTCGCACCCACCACCATGGCCTTGAACTTGACCCGCTCGCTGCCCTTGGGACTGGGCAGCAAGCGCATGCGCAGCAAAGCCTCGTGGGCCGCCCACAGCGCGCCAGATGCGCTGTAGCTGTTGCCGGTGGTGATCGGCAAGGACGCCCGCCTTGCCACCGTCACACCCGCGTCTCCCACCACCTTGGTGAAAGCACCCAGACCCATGATCTGGGCCCCAAGCCGCTTGGCCATACGGGCTGCCGCCAGCAAGCGCCGGTAAGTGAATTCGGGGCTGTGCCCCATGATCTCGCGCGGCGTGCCGCCGACCGAGATCAACCAGCCTTCAGCCTCGACCCCCGTGGGCGAGCGTATGCCCTCGACCCTGGAGTAGACGAAGGGCGGCGCGTAGGCCATCACTTTCTCGATCGAATCCATCAGCAGCGGTGGCGAGACCCGCGACAGCAACTCGATCGGCTTGATCGCCTTGAAGTATTCCTGCGACAGCGGGTGGATCACGAATGCGAAGCGGTTGACGCGCTTGAAGCCGTTGGGATAGAGCAGTCGCGGCTCGAGTTGCAACTCGGCGATGATCTCAAGGTAATCGTCTTCCAGGATCTGGTCGGCCCTCTTCGCGGTGGCCGCGATGATCATCGCGTCGAGCAAGGCAGGGCCGAGCACATGGCCGGCGAGCACCGGTGATCCGTCGACCACCAGGTGAACGCCCCGGTCCTTGAAGCTCGCCAAGCGCTCGTCATTGACGGTGCTGGTGACCAAGGTCTTGCCGGCAAGCTCTTCGAGGCCGAAGCCATCGAACTCGTGCACCGGCGCGACCAGCACCGTGGCCTGCTGCATCGCGCGACGCAGCACATGGTCGGACCACTGTTGCAGCAGCGGCAGCGGGACGACGCGAGGCGGCAGCCAATCAAAGACATGATGCGCGCCGCTGGCGTAGAGGTCTAACGCCTCGATCGACCCCAGCAGCTTGGGCAGTCCCAGTTGTCGCAGCGGGTCGGCGAACTGCAGGTTCTGGCTGAACTCGGCCATCGCCATCGCCAACTTGTGCTGGGCCAGGCCAGAGAAGAACAAGACCTTGGCATTGTCGAAATAGTGCCCAAGTCCAGCCTGGGTGCGGCGCAGCGCCCATTCGAGAAAGATCTCGCCCAGGCGCTCACCAGTGGTCAGCGGCACCTGGGACGCTGCAAGCCTGTGCTTCTCGGCGTCGGACAGAACCCGTCGACCAACGCCAGCGCTTTCGAGGACCAGCCCCAGACCGATCGCATCGGCTTGGCGCTCCGACTGTTTGAGCAGTTTGATCGCCTTCGGCAGGCTGCCATCGGTGCCCTGCCTGCGCACCCGCATCGTCTGGCCCAGGAACGAAGTTTCGAAATCAAAGTCCTGGCTGCTGGAACCCAGGCTGATGCCCATCACGTTCTTCATGTGAAATCCGGCGCAAAGTTGAATTTCCATCATCAAACGAGGCCCGCATGTCCAACTTGATCAGCGACATCGCACGCTCAGTCGGCTTGCCACCGCTCAAGCGCGCAGCCGGTGTGATCACGCGCAAGCTGCCGATCCCGCAACCCTTGCTGCTGGTCGGGCCCGGATCGTCGGCCAAGCTGGGCAGTGCCCTCGCAGATTTCGGCCACCGCAAGCTGCTCATCGTGACCGACGCTTCGATCGCCGCGCTGGGCCTGTTGTCGCCGATGACCGATGCGCTGGCCGAGGCGGGCGCGGCTTTCGCGGTGTTCGACGGCATCACGCCCGATGCGCCGATCGAGCGGGTCGAGCAAGGCATCGCGGCCTTCAACAGCCAGGGCTGCGACGCGGTGATCGGTTTCGGCGGCGGCTCGGTGATTGATGCAGCCAAGGTCATCGCGCTGGCATCGGCCAACGGCAAACATCCGCGCGAGTTGGTAGGTTACTTCAAGGGCTGGCGTGCGCCGGTGCCGATCTACGCAGTGCCGACCACTGCCGGTACCGGCTCGGAGGTGACGGTGGCAGCCGTGATCTCTGACCAGGCGCTGGGCACCAAGCTGGTGATTGCCGACACCCGCCTCGTGCCGCTGATGGCAGCGATCGATCCCTGCCTGATGACCGGTTTGCCACCGGCGATCACTGCGGCCACCGGCATGGACGCGCTGACCCACGCGATTGAGGCCTTGATCAGCGGCTGGTCCACGGACCACACCGACAGGCTCGCGATGGCTGCGGTGACGATGGTCTACCGCCATTTGCCCAAGGTCTATCGCGACGGAGGCGACCTGCACGCTCGCGAGCAGATGGCGCTCGCAGCAAGCTACGCCGGCCTGGCCTTCACCCGCGCCAACGTGGGCAATGTGCACGCGATCGCGCACCAGCTTGGCGGGCGCTACCACACGCCACACGGCCTGGCCAACGCCATCATGCTGCCGCAAGTGCTGCGTTTTTCGGCGCCGGCCACCACGGCCGTGTTGGCCAGACTGGCGCTGCGTGTCGGCCTGGGCGATCCCAGCCAGGCCCAAGACAGTCTGGCGGAGCAGTTTCTCGATTCGATCGAGGCGATGAACGACCAACTCGGCATCCCTCGACTGCTGGCCACCCTGCGCGAGCAGGACATCGCCGCGTTGGCCGCAGCAGCCTGTTGGGAGGCAGACACCCACTACCCGGTGCCACGCCGCATGACCCCCTCCGACTGCGAAGCCTTGCTGCGCGCGGTGCTAGCACCCCAGACAGTCGCCCGGCGCGCGCCCCGCAAGAAGCCGCCCAATGACCAGGCCGTGCGACGATAGGCGGATGCAAAAAGAATTCGATCTGGTGGTCTTCGGCGCCACGGGCTTCACCGGGCGGCTGGTGGCCGAATACCTGCAGGGCCACGCCGCCGGTGGCGCACACCGGCAAGCCGGGCGAGCGCCCTTGCGCTGGGCGATGGCCGGGCGCAATCTGTCCAAGCTGGCCGAGTTGCGGCGGCAGATCGGCGCGCCGGATTCGCTGCCGCTGCTGGTGGCGGATGCAAGCGACGCGGCAGCGCTGGCCAGCTTGGCGGCGCGCACCCGGGTCGTGATCAGCACCGTCGGGCCCTACCAACGCCACGGCCAGCCGCTGGTCAGCGCTTGCGCGCAGACAGGTTGCGACTATGTCGACCTGTGCGGCGAGCCAGGCTGGATGGCGCAGATGATCGCGCTGCTCGAAGTCCCGGCGCGTGCCAGTGGGTCACGGATCGTGTTTTCCTGCGGCTTCGATTCGATCCCTTTCGACCTCGGCGTGCTGTTTTTGCAGGACGAGGCGCAGCGCCGCTTCGGTGCGCCGCTGACCCGGGTACGGGGTCGGGTGCGAACCATGAAAGGCGGTCTGTCAGGTGGCACCATCGCCAGCGCGATGGCCACCTTCGAGCAGATGGGACGCGACCCGGCGCTGGCCGGCAGACTGGCTGACCCGTTCGCGCTGACGCCAGGCTTTCGCGGCCCGCCCCAACCTGAGGGCGAATCAGCAAGCTACGACGAACTGGCCGGGTCCTGGACCGGGCCTTTCGTGATGGCCACGATCAACACCAAGAACGTGCACCGCAGCAACGCACTGCTCGGCCATCCCTGGGGCCGCGACTTTGTCTATGACGAGCGCATGCTCGCCGGAGAAGGCGTTGCTGGCGAAAGACGGGCCCGACGGATGGTGCGCAGCGCCAGACTGCAAAACGCCCTGCTCGGCTTTGCGCCCAGTCGCGCGATGCTGCGCCGCTTCGTGCTGCCCAAACCCGGCGAAGGCCCTGACCAACGGGCACGCGAGACCGGCCGCTATGAAATTTGCTTTGCTGGCCAGACGGCGACCGATCAGGTGCTGCGTGCGGTGGTCAAAGGCGACCGCGACCCGGGCTACGGGTCAACCGCCAGGATGATCGCCGAAGCCGCGATCTGCCTAGCGCACGATGTCGACCACCAGACCACCCCGGGTGGCGTGTGGACGCCAGGCGCCGCAATGGGACAGCGGCTGACACGGCGGCTGCAAGCCAGGGCCGGGTTGAGCTTCGAGATCGAAGCGTCTGCCAAGACCTGACCCAGCCGCCGCGTCCAGCAGCCAAGCCCCAGCCCCAAGCATTCGAGATTTGCATTGAACGAATCGATTTGACAAAAGATAATTCTGATCCGATACTGAAACCAAAGCCCGCCGCCGGTTACGGGCAACCCTGGAGTCCTCACTTGAGCAAAGCCTTCGCCAGTCAAGCCGACCTTGACGTCAAGCAAGTCAGTTTCACCAAGCTGTCCGACAACGCCTACGCCTACACCGCCGAGGGCGACCCGAACACCGGCATCATCATTGGCGACGATGCGGTGCTGGTGCTGGACACCCAGGCCACACCGGTGATGGCGGCCGACGTGATCCGCCGCATCCGCGAGGTCACCGACAAACCCATCAAGTACGTGCTGCTGACCCATTACCACGCAGTGCGCGTGCTGGGCGCATCAGCCTACAAAGCCGAAGGCTGCGAGCACATCATCGCCAGCCACGACACGCTGGACCTGATCCGCGAGCGCGGTGAACAGGACAAGGCGAGCGAGATCGGTCGCTTTCCGCGGCTGTTCCAGAACGTCGAGAGCGTGCCGCCGGGCCTCACCTGGCCAACGCTGACCTTCACCGGCAAGATGACGCTGTGGCTGGGCAAGCTAGAGGTGCAGTTGCTGCAACTCGGCCGTGGCCACACCAAAGGCGACACGGTGGCCTGGCTGCCGCAACAGAAAATCCTGTTCTCAGGCGACCTGGTCGAGTTCGACGCCACGCCTTACGCCGGCGACGCCTATTTCAAGGACTGGCCAGCAACGCTGGACAACATCGCTGCGCTGCAGCCGGCGCAGTTGGTGCCGGGCCGAGGCGCCGCGCTGACCACGCCCGAGGCCGTGGCTGCCGGCTTGGCCGGCACGCGCAGCTTCATCGCCGACGTGCACGAAGCGGTCAAGGCCGGCGTGGCAGCAGGCAAGGACCTGAACGCCGTCTACAAGGACACGATGGCCAGGCTGACGCCCAAGTACGGCCACTGGGTGATCTTCCAGCACTGCATGCCCTTCGACGTGACGCGCTGCTTCGACGAAGTGACGCAATACCCAGACCCGCGGATCTGGACCGCCGAGCGCGATGTGCAGATGTGGAAGGCGCTAGAGCAATGAGCGCTTGACGCCGCGCCCATGCTGAGCACCTACACCTACCCTCGCTACGCGTACCGCAGACCGACCGAACTCGACACCCCCGGAAGCATCCAACGCCACCCTGTGGTGGTGATAGGGGCAGGCCCGGTCGGGCTGGCGGCGGCGATAGACCTGGCCCAGCAAGGCCTGCCGGTGCTGCTGCTCGACGACGACGACACCGTCAGCCTGGGCTCGCGCGGTCTGTGCTACGCCAAGCGCACGCTCGAGATCCTGGACCGGCTGGGCTGCGGCCAAGCACTGGTCGACAAGGGCGTGACCTGGAACGTCGGCCGCACCTTTTTCGGCGACAACGAGGTGTTCCACTTCAACCTGCTGCCCGAGGCCGGCCATCGTCGCCCGGCAATGGTCAACCTGCAGCAGTACTACCTCGAGCAGTACCTGGTCGAACGCGCGATGGCCTTGCCGGGGCTGGACCTGCGCTGGCGCCACAAGGTGCTGCGCGTGACGCCGCAGCCAGACGGCGCGCAGCTCGAGGTCGAGACCGCTGACGGCAACTACACGATCCACGCCGACTGGCTGGTCGTGGCCGACGGTACGCGCAGTCCGGTGCGGCGCCAACTCGGCCTCGACATCGAGGGCCGGGTCTTCCAGGATCGCTTCCTGATCGCCGACGTGGTGCTCAAGACCGAGATGTTTGCCGAAGGCGCGGCCGAGCGCTGGTTCTGGTTCGACCCGCCTTTCCACCCCAACCAGAGCGTGCTGCTGCACCGCCAAGCCGACGGGGTCTGGCGCATCGACTTCCAACTCGGCTGGGACGCTGATCCAGAGCAAGAGCGCCAACCCGAACGCGTGATCCCGCGCATACGCGCGATGCTCGGGCCCGAACGAGAGTTCGAGCTCGAATGGATCAGCGTCTACACCTTCCAGTGCCGGCGCATGCAGCGCTTGCGCCACGGCAGGCTGCTGTTCGCTGGCGACGCCGCGCACCAGGTCTCACCGTTCGGCGCACGTGGCGCGAACTCAGGCATCCAGGACGCCGACAACCTGGGCTGGAAGCTCAAGCTCGTGATCGCCGGGCTGGCGCCCGAGGCGCTGCTCGACAGCTACGACCAGGAGCGCGGTGCAGCGGCCGACGAGAACTTGCTGAACTCCACCCGATCGACCGACTTCATCACGCCCAAGAGCGAGGTGTCGAAAGACTTCCGCAACGCGGTGCTGTCGCTTGCCGGCAGGCATGGCTTTGCCCGGCTGCTCGTCAACTCGGGCCGCTTGTCGGTGCCAGCCCATTTGGTGGACTCGCCGCTGAACACGCCCGACAGCGCCACTTTTGAAGGCCGGCTGCAGCCCGGCGCACCTGTCGCCGACGCGCCGGTACAGCACCAAGGACAGGACAGCTGGCTGCTGAACCACGTCGGTGGCAGCTTCTCGCTGCTGCTGTTCGTCGAAAGCGTCGAAGCCCTGGATGCCGTCGCTCGCGCCGAGGTCGCGGCGCTGGCCGCCGGGCCGATACCGGCGCACACGCTGCTGGTGACCAAGCAGCCTGGCACGGCACCTGCAGGCTGCACCCTGGTGGTCGACCACCAAGGCTTGGCAGCGCAGCGCTTCGACGCGCTGCCCGGCACCGCTTACCTGCTGCGCCCCGACCAACATGTGGCTGGGCGCTGGCGCGCGCTGACTGACGGCGTGGTGAGCGCTGCGCTGGCCCGCGCCACAGCCAACGACCTGGAGTCCCCGCGATGACCTATCTGCAGACCGATCCCAACTTTGCTGACCCACAGGCGCGCTACCTCAACGCCTACAGCCCTGGTGATGACTTCTACGAATCCCTGATCAAGGCCCACGAGGGCTTGAGCGACGCCCAGAGCCGATCGGTCAACGCGCGACTGATCCTGCTGCTGGCCAACCACATCGGCGACCTGCGCGTGCTGCGCGAGGCGCTGGACGCCGCGCGCCAGGGCGTGGCAACGGGTTCAACGCAGACACCCTCATGAACCAGACCCTGAACTACCTCAGTGGGTTCGGCAACCAGTTCGCGACCGAGGCTGTTGCCGGCGCGTTGCCGCAAGGCCGCAACAGCCCGCAGCGCGTCGCCCATGGCCTGTATGCCGAGCTGATCTCGGGCAGCGCCTTCACCGCACCACGGGCCGAGAACCGGCGCAGCTGGCTTTACCGGCGCCAGCCCTCGGTGGTGACCGGGCGCTACAAGGCTTGCGAACAGCCGCTGTGGACCAGCGGCGCTGCCAGCGGCGTGGCGGTTGCGCCCGACCCGCTGCGCTGGTCGCCCTTCCCCGTGCCTGGGGCCATCCCAGGCAGCGCAGCGGTCGACTTCATCGATGGCCTGGCCAGCGTCGTGACCAACGGCGATGTCGAATCCCAGACCGGGCTGGGCGTGCTGGTCTACGCCGCCAACACCTCGATGGACCGGCGTGCGCTGGTCAATGCCGACGCCGAGATGCTGCTGGTGCCGCAGCAGGGTCGACTCCAAATCCGCACCGAACTCGGCCGCCTGGAGGTCTCGCCGGGCGAGATCGCGCTGCTGCCGCGCGGCCTGGCGTTTGCCATCACGCTGCCCGACGGCCCTTCGCGCGGCTATGTCGCCGAGAACTACGGCGCAGCGTTCCGCTTGCCAGAACTCGGGCCGATCGGCAGCAACGGCCTGGCCCATGCCAGGGATTTCTTGGCGCCAGTGGCCTGGTTTGATGAAGCGCCGGGCGAATGGGACATGGTCAAGCGCTTCGGCGGCAAGCTCTGGCAATGCCGCCAGCCGAGCACCCCATTCAACGTCGTCGCCTGGCACGGCAACCTCACGCCGGTCAAGTACGACACCTCGCATTTCATGACGCTGGGCTCGATCAGCGTCGACCACCCCGACCCGTCGATCTTCACCGTGTTGACCTCGCCCAGCGACACGCCAGGCACCGCCAACTGCGATTTCGTGATCTTTCCGCCACGCTGGCTGGTGGCCGAGGACACCTTCAGGCCGCCCTGGTTTCACCGCAACCTGATGAGCGAATTCATGGGCCTGGTCCATGGCCAGTATGACGCCAAGCCCGAGGGCTTCAAACCCGGCGGCGCCAGCCTGCACAACACGATGGTGCCGCACGGCCCCGACGCCGAGGCATTCGACAAGGCCAGCCAGGCCGTCTTGGCGCCGAACAAATTGACCGACACGCTGGCCTTCATGTTGGAGAGCCGCTACCGATTCATCCCCAGCGCCTGGGCCATGCAGCCCGGTCGGCTGGACGGGGCATACGCCGACTGCTGGCAAGGCCTGGCCGACCACTTCCTGGAAACTCCGCGATGAGCCTGCACCTCGACGCTACACACAAGCCCGCACTGCGAAGCTGGGTCGCATCGGCCAATGCGCCGGGCACAGACTTCCCGATCCAGAACCTGCCCTATGGCCGGTTCCGGCGCGCCGGCAGCGCGCAGCCCTGGCGTGTCGGCGTGGCGATCGGCGACCAGATCCTCGACTTGGCCGCGGTCCATGCACTGGCAAAGACGGATCTCCCGGCAGACTGGGCCGGCGCAGCGCCGATGGCGGCGCTGGCCGCGGGCGATCTCAGCGCACTGATGGCCTCGCCCAAAGCCATCCGGGTCGCGCTGCGCCAAGCCTTGTCGGCTGCGCTCGCCAAACGCAGCCCGCAGCAAGCCAGCCTGAAAAGCTGTTTGCTGGCCCAGGCCGACGCCGAAATGGCCTTGCCCTGCGCGATCGGCGACTACACCGATTTCTACACCGGCATCCACCATGCCACCACGGTGGGCAAGCTGTTTCGGCCGGACAACCCGCTGCTGCCCAACTACAAGTGGGTGCCGATCGGCTACCACGGCAGGTCGTCGACGATCGTCGTCAGTGGCACGCCACTGCGCCGCCCGCTGGGCCAGACCTTGCCGCCGAACGCCGAGTCGCCGAGCTACGGCCCCTGCCAACGACTGGACTACGAGCTCGAGCTCGGCGCGCTGGTCGGCCCTGGCAATTCGCTGGGTGAGCCGGTGGCCATTGCCGAGGCTGAAGACCGCTTGTTCGGCATGACCTTGCTCAACGACTGGTCGGCCCGCGATGTGCAGGCCTGGGAGTACCAGCCGCTGGGTCCGTTCCTGGCCAAGAGCTTCGGCACCACGCTGTCGCCCTGGGTCGTGACGATGGAAGCGCTGGCGCCGTACCGGCTGCCGTTCCAGCGGCCCGCGGGCGACCCACTGCCGCTGAGCCACCTCGACAGCCCCGCCAACCGCGAGGCCGGCGCGATCGACATCGCGCTAGAAGTCTGGCTGCAAACCGCAGCGATGCGCGCCGCAGGCCAGGCTGCGGTGCAGCTGTCACAGAGCAACTTCCGGGACGCTTACTGGACCCTGGCCCAGTTGCTGACGCACCAGGCCAGCAACGGCTGCAAGCTGCAGCCCGGCGACCTGCTGGGCACCGGCACCCAATCGGGCCCTGAACCAGGCCAGGGCGGATCGCTGCTAGAGCTCTCGGCCGGTGGCAAGCAGGCACTGACCTTGCCCAACGGCGAGCAGCGCCGCTTCCTCGCTGACGGCGACCAGGTGATCCTGCGCGCCGCTTGCGAGCGCCCGGGCACGGCACGCATAGGCTTTGGCGCCTGCGCCGGCACCGTGCTGCCCGCACCGGGCTAAACCAAGCGCGTCAGCGCGCTGGCCCGAAAGGCACCCATCCCGGCCACAACGGGCCGATGGCGTCTAGCGTGTTCTTGATCACCAGACCGAGTTCGGTATCACCCTCCATCACCAGCGCGCGCTCGAAGAACAGCCGGTCGGGGTCTTCCTCGCCACGCATCAGCCGCAGATAGCTGCTGCTCGGCGCGATGATGCGCAACACCGCGTCATCGCGTTCGGCTGCGGGCACGAAACCCTTGTCGGTGAGCATCAGCCGCAGCCGCAGGCCGAAATCGCTGACCCGCAGCTCGATGCAGCGCCCAGCCAGCGCAGCCCGAACATCGACCGGCAGCCGTGTCCACAGCACGCGGTCCAGCAACTGCGCCATCAAGAACGAAGGCGGCGCGGCCGGCAAGCGCTCGACCCAGCCGCAGACGTGGCGATGGGCAGGTGCCAGCCAGGCCGGCAGGCCCGGCGGCAGAACCCTAGGGCTGACGAAATTCATGCGTTGCTCCAAGACATGCCGGGCTGGCGAAATGCGTAACCGTTGCTGAAAAGTCCGGGCATGCCTGGCCAGGCCGCCGCCAGCCCGCTGGCCTGCGCACCGGCATTCATCACCGCATCGAAATCGGCGAGCACCTGCATGAAGCCCTGTGCGCAAGGCGACAGCCGCAAGCGCGTGACGCCGGCCGCACGCAGCGCCGGGCCGGCGTCGAGCAGGTTTTGTACCGTCGCCGACTGGGTTTGGGTGCCGTTGAGCACCAGAAAAGGCTGGCCTTCTGTGGACGACACCAGCAAGCCGTCGGGGTCGTCCAGGCAGCGAAACCCACAGTCGTCTCGGGTCAATTGGTGGTGGCGCGCGGTGAAGCAGCGCGCCGAAAAAGCCAGCGGCATGCGGCCGAAAGCCCAGGCCTCGGTGACCATCGCCAAGCCCTGAGGCGTGCGCACCGGGTCGGACGGCGGGTTGACCAAGGCCAGCGCTTCGATCGGCAATTCCAGCGGCGCGACCCAGCGGCTCGCACCCAGGTCGGCGTGCTCGCGCAAGGCATCGCGGCTGTAGATGTTGAGGTGTGGCCCCAGCACCAGCGGTACCCGCCCAGCTAGCAGTTGCAGCGCCGAGGCGTCACCGGCCTCGACCGCGAACGGCTGCTCGGCCTGTCGTTCAAGCAAGCGCAGGTCGGCCTCGCTCTCGATCAAGGTCTGCGACACCAGCACCACCTCCTTGCCGCTGGCCGCGAGTTCGCGCCCCAGTGCCAGCCAATCGGCCAAGCGCAACTCACGACGCCGAGCACAGACCGACTCGCCCAGCACCACGGTGTCGGCAGGGCTGTCGGCGACCTCGGCATAGAACCGCATCAAGTTCTCGCGCGACCAGTGGTAGAGCACTGGCCCCACGGTCAAAGCCAGGCGCGCAACGCCCTCTGCAGGGGTCAGGGTCAATGTCATCGTCGGGCTTCCGGGTGGTTCAGGGTCAGCGCCAGGGCCGGTCGTAGGCGCCCAGCGTGTGCTGCTGGCCTTCTGCATGGCGGGCCAGTGCGGCGCTCCAACCGGCTTGCACGCTGTAGCGCCCGCCCGACGCGCAAGCCTGGTCTATCGCGGCGCGCCAGACCCGCGTGACCTGTTCGACATAGGCTGCGCTGCGCTGCCGGCCTTCGATCTTGATCGCCTTGACGCCCAGCGCCAGCAACTCGGGCAGGATCGCCAAGGTGTTCAGGCTGGTGGGCTCCTCGATCGCATAGCCGCGCTGGCCGTCAACCACGAATCGACCCTTGCACAGCGTGGGGTAGCCGCGCGGCTCGTCGGGGGCGTAGACATCGATCAGCACGCTGTTGAGCCGCGACTGCACGCCGTCGGGACCCTCTTGCCAGCGCACCGCCGAAGGCGGCGAGCACACACCGGCATTGTTCGGCGATTGGCCCGTCACGTAGGACGACAGCGTGCAGCGGCCCTCGACCATCACGCACAAGCTGCCGAATCCGAAGACCTCGACATCGACATCGGTGTGGCGGACCACCTCACCGACTTGCTGCAGCGTCAGCACGCGTGGCAGCACTGCGCGCTGGATGCCGTAACGGCTGCGGTAAAACTCGATCGCGGCATGGCTGGTGGCTGAGGCCTGCACCGACAGGTGCAAGCGCAGCGTCGGATGGTGGTCGCGGCAATAACCCATCACCGCGGTGTCAGCGACGATCAAGGCGTCGGCGCCGAGCAAGACCGCCCGGTCGACCGCGCGCCGCCAGGGACCACCGTCGCGCGCGTCGGCGAAGGTGTTCAGCGCCATCAGCACCCGAGCGCCGCGGGCATGGGCGTAAGCCACACCGTCGCGCACCTGCTCGTCGTCGAAATTCAGACCGGCGAAATTGCGCGCGTTGGTGGCGTCCTTCAAGCCCAGGTAGACCGCATCGGCGCCCGCCCCCACAGCAGCCTGCAGCGCTCGCAGCGAACCGGCGGGGCACACCAACTCGGGCGCTGCAGGCTGCGGCGCGTCGTTCGCATCGCCCGTATGGCGTTGATTCATGCCCCCACCTCGCTGTAGCCTGAGCGCGCCCTGTGGCAGGCGCGAAAGTCAGGCACTGTAGGCATTTCGGCGCGCCAGGCCATGCGGCGCATCAAACTAGCAGCCGGCTTGCAGTCCCTGATCCAGCAACTGAGTTCGCCCACGGCCGGCAGCGCCGGCAGCGCAGCCAATCCCAGCCAGGCCGCACTGCAGCAGAGTTTTGCCAGCCTGCTGTCCGTCAACGGTTCCTCGGGCAGCACCAGCAGCTTGGCGAACTTTCTGCAAACCATGTCGCAGGATTTGCAGGGCACATCTTCCACAGGCATCGTGGCCAACACCAAGGCCTAGCGGCATGCCCCTCTGCCAAGGCTGAATCGTCGGAGAACTTTGGACCGCGAAAAATCAGCACAGATCGGAACTGGCCCGAGTGCATTGATGTTCCAATACGGGCCTTTTGACACTCGCCGGAGATCCGTATGTCCAAGCCGTCAACATCCGCCATCACGTTCACATCGTTTCTGAACGCGGCCACTGTGCTCAGCTTCAGCGCGCTGCTGCAAGCCTGCGGCGGCGGAGGCACTGCCACACCGGTTAGCACCGCAGCCACCGTCACCGGCCTGAGCCAGGACCGCCTGAGCTATGGCCGCCTCAGCACCTTCACCGCCACCGGAACCAATCTGAGCACGGGCGTGGCGTTCAGCGCCACAGGATGCGATGGCCTGGCGATGGTCGCCGGCGGCAGCGCGACCCAACAGGTCTTCACCTGCACACCGAACAAGGCGCTCAGCGTGCGGGTCGGCGCCACAGCCAGCGGCAGCGAGTTCTACAACTCGACCCAAGCCGTGCCGAAGCCGCGGGTGACGCTGACCACCTCGATGGGGGTGGCTGTGGTCGAGTTGGAGCCAGCGGTGGTGGCGATCACCGTCGACAACTTCCTGGCCTATGTCAAGAGTGGCTTCTACAACGGCACGATCTTCCACCGCGTGATCAAGGACTTCATGAACCAGGGCGGCGGGTTCACCGCTGTGGCCGGCGGCACACTGACGCCGCAAGCCAATGTGCGGGCGCCTATCGTGCTCGAGACCAACAAAGGCCTGAACAACGTCAAGTACAGCATCGCGATGGCGCGCACATCGGCTTCAGATTCAGCGACTGCGCAGTTCTTCGTCAATGCGGTGAACAACAGCTTCCTGGACTACGCCAGCGCCGCATCACCTGGCTACGCGGTGTTCGGCAATATCGTCAGCGGCCAGACGGTGATCGACGCGATGAACGCCGTGGCGACACGCACCGTCGGCGCCTTCGCTGACGTCCCCGCCACCGACATCGTGCTGCAAAAGGCAGAGCAGACCCAGTGAGGGGCGCCGCCGGCGAGCTGGGCTCGCCGCGTCGGCCAAAAACAAGACAAGACAGCTGGGATGATCGCTGTCTTGTCCGTCGCGCTGAGCGGACGCTTCAGCGCAGGTTGCCGACTTCCTTCCAAACGTCAGCAACCGCTTCCAACGCGGCTTTGGCCATCAAGCCGCTGTCGTTGGCGATGGTCGTTAGCCTAAAGCCCATCTTGATCATTCGCGCTGAGTACTCAGCGGTGCCGCAGTGGATGCCAGCGTAGATGCCGCGCTTGCTGCATTCAGCGATCAGTCGCTCGTAGATCTTGAGGATTTCCGGATCTTCATGGTCGAGCTTGGGTGTCTTGCCCATCGAAAACGCCAAATCGCTGGGGCCGACATAGATGCCGTCGATACCTTTGACATCCAGGATCGCTTCGAGATTGTCCAGCGCTTGCTTGGTCTCGATCATCGGGATCACCAGGATCTCGTCGTTGGCGATCTTCTGGTAGTCGCTCGCCACGCCATAGGTGCCATGGCGGATCGGGCCGTTGCTGCGGGTGCCGAGCGGCGGATAGCGGCAGGAAGAGACCAGCGACTCGGCTTGCTCGCGGGTGTTGATCATCGGTGCGATCACGCCCCAGGCGCCGCCGTCCAGTGCCTTGCCGATGATGCCGGGCTCGTTCCAAGGCACGCGCACCAGACGCGCCACCGGATGCCGCTCCATCGCCTGGAAACACTGCACCATCGACTGGTAGTCCTGCACGCCATGCTGCATGTCGACCGTGACGCTGTCGAAACCACATTGCGCGATCACTTCAGCCGAAAATCCAGACGGGATGGCAAGCCATCCGTTGACGGCTGCCTTGCCGGCCTTCCAGCGGGCCTTGAGAGAGTTGGTGCTCATCGTCGTTGATCCTTGCCTGAGGGTTTTGGGAATCGGGTCCGGGAAACTTTCGATCCGCGCCAATTTTCGCGGGCCGGCGCCAGGACACTTTGGCTGTATACCGCAGCCGCAAGCGCCAAGCTGCGCTCAAGGCGACACGGTTGCGCGCTCGGCCAGCCGCATGCTCAAGCCCACCGGCGACATTGCGAAAGCCAGGCGTTCGCGGGCCTCGGCACCATCAGGGGTGTCGACACCGGCGATGTCGAAGCCACCCAACAGCACGGCCAGCGCCATCTTCATCTCCAGCAGCGCCAGGTAGCGCCCCGGGCAGATGCGGGGACCGGCGCCAAACGGCATCGAGATACGCTTGGCCGAACTCGCGACCTGGCCCGGCCCGCCCTCGCCGGCGAGCCAGCGCTCGGGCTCGAAAGAGGCTGCCCGCGGCAGGTGCTCGTCGCTGACGCTGTCGCGGCGCAGCAGGCTGATCACCACGGTGCCTGCGGGCACGTGCACATTGCCAACGTTCTGGTCGTGCAGCGCTTGCAGCGGCATGATTGGCGCCACCGGCTTGAGCCGCATGGTCTCGTGCACACAGGCCTCGACATAGTCTAGCTGGCCCAGTTGCTCCAGCGTCAACGCCGCCGGATCGCCAGCCACCCGCCGCACCTCCTCGATGGCGCGGGCCAGCGCCACAGGGTGGCGCCACAGCAGGTGGATGGTCCAGGCCAAGGTGTTGGCGGTGGTGTCCTCGCCGGCCAGCAGCATCGTCAGCACATTGCCAGCCACCTGCGCATCGCTGATGCCGCTGTCGGGCGCGTCGGCGGCGACGATCATCGCCTCGAGCAGGTTGCGCGGGTGAACCCGCAACTCGGGATCTGCCACCAGCCTGTCTCTGGCCTGGGCGATAAAGCCCGCCACCGCCGACTTGACCTCGACCAGGCTTTGCTCAAGCTGGCGGTCGGCGGTCGAGCGCCACCAACGCCAGACCGGCAGCGGCGCGAGCAAGCGCCGGCCCAGCGCCGGGAAGATCTTGTCGAGGTGCTGCTGGATCACGTCGTCATCCGATTCCAGCGTGTTGACCTCGGCACCGAAGGCCAGACCGGCGATCGCGTCGACCGTGTAGCGCATCAGGTCGGCCTGCAGGTCGATCGACTGCTGGTCGCAAGCGGCTTTCTGCCAACGCCCACGCAGCCGTTGCGCGACCTGCAACAGCGACGGAAAGTAGCCCTTGACATGCGCCGGGTCGAACCCGGCCATCACCATGCGGCGCTGCGCCCGCCAGGCGTCGCCGCTGGCGCCGAAAACGCCTGGCGGCAAGCCCATCTCGAGGCCTATCTTCTCGAGCTTGATCGTGCGTCGAAAGCCATCGGGCCGGTCGCGCAAGATCGCTGCCACCAGCGTATGGTCGGCGACCACCAGGATGCGGCGGCCGGCAGCGCGCAAGTGGAACATCGCGCCGAACTCGCGGCACCACTGCTCAAGCTGCAGATGAAAGCGCCTGGGCTCGATCTGGAACATGTTGCCCAGCCAGGGCAGGCCACGCGGGCCCGGCAAGTCGTCGATGCGGCGCAGCGCGGTGGCGGCGGGACGGTTGGCGTCAATCACGGTCATCGGGAATCTCCAGTCGGCGCTGCGCCGTCGGCAAGGGGTTGGGTGGTGGCGCCGGCTGCCGCAGGTCTGAGGTAGATCACCCAGTAGACCAGCGCGACCAGCACGCTGCCGCCGACGATGTTGCCAGCGATCACCGCCGCCAATCGCGCCAGCAAGGCCAGCGCGTCCAGCGGCGCGCCCAGCAGCAGCGCGAACGGGAAGAAATACAGGTTGGCGATCGAATGCTCGAAGCCTGCAGCGACGAAGGCTGTGACCGGGAACACGATCGCCAGCACCTTGTCGGTCAGGCTGCGCCCGCCCAGTGCCATCCACACCGCCATGCACACCAGCAGGTTGCACAACACGCCGCGCCAGAAAGCCTCGGCCAGAGGCATCGCCAGTTTGGCGTTGGCGATGCGTGTCACCGCCTGGCCGACCGCACCCTGGTTGAGCGCGCCCTGACCTGCAGCCCAGGCCAGCAAGGCCAGGCCGGCCGCGCCGACCGCATTGGCTGCGAGCGCCACCGCCCAGTTGCGCAGCAGCTCGGCCGTGCTCAAGCGCCGACTGGCCCAGGCCATCGCCAGCAGGTTGTTGCCAGTGAACAGTTCGGCCCCCGCCACGCTGACCAGGATCAGCCCGAGCGAGAACACCAGCCCACCCAGCAAGCGCGAAGCCGCAAAGCCCAGGCTGGCGTCGCTGGCCACCAGCGTGAACATCAGTGCGCCCAAGCCTATGAAAGCCCCGGCCAGCACCCCCAGCAGCGCCAGGCTCAGCAGCGGCAGCCTGGCCTTGGCGACGCCGACCTCGGCCACGCGGGCCGCAATCTGCGGCGGTGAATAGGCATCGAGCCCAAAGATCTCAGCCATCGCATCAAACCTTGTTTGCCAGGGTTGTCTGGGTATCGGCGGCAAGGCAAGCCTGGCTGTCCGATCCCGCTCAAGAAAATGTGGCTTGGCCACTTTGCTTGAACCCCCGTAGGGCGCGGCCGGCGTCGGCCGGCCTCGGGGTGCTCAATGTCGCTGCGGGACCAGGCGCCGGATTGCGACGCGGTCAGTAGCTGCCGACGTAGTCCTTTTTGCCGACTTCAACGCCGTTGTGCCGCAGGATCGCGTAAGCGGTCGTGACATGGAAAAAGAAGTGCGGCAGACCGTAGTTCAACAGATAGGACTGGCCGCTGAAACGCTTTTCCTTGGGCGTGCCGGCCTGGGTGACGATCTCGCGCGTCTCGCAACCCTCGAACCTCGCCGGCGCCAAGCCGTCGATGAAGGCCAGGGTCTTGGCGATGCGCGCCCGAAGGTCGGCAAAGCCCTGTTCGCTGTCGTCTGAAGCCGGCACCTCGGCGCCGGCAAGCCGCGCCGACACGCTCTTGGCGAAGTCGCATGCGACCTGGACCTGGCGCAGCAGCGCGAACATGTCGGGGTACAAACGGGCTTGCAGCAGCGCGTTGGGCTCGATCTTGCGCGCTGCGGCGTCGGCCTCGGCGATCGCGAGCACCTTGCTCAAACCCCCGAGCATCTGCTTGAAGACGGTGTTGGCGGTGGTGTAGGTCGGTGAGGTCATGGTAGGGCCCGGGGGCGGAGAGTGAGAGGATTCGCAGCGCCGCATTGGAACATCGGGGGCAATCTCCCTACCCGGGCATCAAAGCGCCGGATGGCGCAGATGCCAATCGGTCACACCTTGGAACGCATGGCCGGCGCGCACCAGCAAGCCCTCGTCAAGGTGGCGGCCGACAAGCTGCAAACCTATCGGCAGGCCGGCCGGCGTGAACCCGCCCGGCAGCGTGATCGTCGGGCTGCCCGACAGGTCGAAGGGCGCTGTGAAGCGCAGAAAATCGCTGCGCATCGCCGGTTTGTTGAGCATCTCGGCGCGCTGGACCAGCGACAGGTTGCCGAAGGGGTGCACCGGCACCAGCAACAGGTCGACGGTCTCGAACAGCTTGCGCAACGCCCCTTTGAAGACCAAGCGCGCGTGCTCGATTTTCATCAGCTCGACACCGCCAAGCTTCAGGCCGGCGTCGATCAGCGTGGCCAGCACCGGCCCGTACTCGGCCGCGCGCGACGGGTAGGTGGCCTGGTGCGCGATCGCGGTCTCAACGCCGCACAGCTTGGCCCAGTCGGTGTACATCGCCTTGGTGCTGGCGGGCATCGTCACCGGCACCACAGCGGCGCCCAGATCGCTCAGCACCTGGCGCGCCTGGTCGATCACCCGCGCCGTGTCGGCGTCGCAGACGCTGTAGATGTAGTCCTCATCAAAGCCCACCCGCAGACCGGCGACGCCCGCCGCCAGACCGGCCAGATAGTCGGGCACCGGCGCGTCGAGCGAGGTCGGGTCCAACGGGTCGGTACCGGCCATCGCACCGAGCATCGCCCCCGCATCGGCCGCCGACCGCGTCATCGGCCCGACATGGTCCAGGCTGTCGGCCAGCGGCAGCACGCCATGGCGGCTGACCCGTCCCCAGGTCGGTTTCAGACCCGTGATGCCGTTGGCGCCAGACGGGAAGCGGATCGACCCACCGGTGTCGGTGCCGATCGCACCATAGCAAAGCCCGGCCGCTGTGGCCACGCCAGAACCACTGGACGACACGCCGGTCCATTGCTCGGCGCTCCAGGGGTTGAGCGGTGGCGCGAGCGATGGATGGTGCGCCGAGTAAGCGCCTTCGGTCATGTGCAGCTTGCCGAGCATCACCGCGCCAGCGTCGAACAGCTTGCGAACCACCGTGGCATCGGTTTTGGGCACATGGTCGTCGCGCAGCGTCGTGCCCCCGGTGGTGCGAACACCGGCGGTGTCGCACAAGTCCTTGAAACCGATCGGCACACCGTGCATAGGCCCGCGCCATTGGCCGCGCCCGATCTCATCCTCGGCTTGGCGCGCCTGCGCCAGCGCGATCTCGGGTGTGAGCGTGAGGTAGCTGCGCAGCGCCGGGTCGAGCTTGGCGATGCGCGACAGCATCGCCTTGGTGACTTCAACCGGCGAGAGCGTTCGCGCGCGGTAGGCCGCACCAAGTTCGGTGATGGTGGCAAAGGGCATCGGTTCTAGCGGCATCGCGAAACTCCTGTTCAGGTTGGGGCCGGGCTGAGCTTGCAGTCAGGCCCGAAGGCAAACTCAATCGACGATCGCACCGTACAGCAAATTCTTGAGCTGACCACGGAAGTTGAAAGTGCTCGAAGGCATCAGCTGGGTCATGAAGACCATGCTGAGTTGCTCCTTCGGGTCGATCGCGAAGATCGTCGACGCTGCGCCGCCCCAATAGTAGTCACCGCCACCGAGCACGCCCGCAGCAACCTGGTCCATCGTCGACGCAAACCCCAGGCCGAAGCCGACGCCGGCGTAGGCAGTCTCGGCGAAAGAGCCGATCGCCGAGCTCATCAAGTCCTGGCCGTCCTTGAGGTGGTTCATGTGCATCATCGCCAGCGTGCGCGGGCCGATGATTCGCGTGCCGTCCAGTTCGCCACCGCGGCGCAGCATCTCGCAAAAGCGCAGGTAGTCGGCGGTGGTCCCTGTCAGACCGCCACCGCCGGAGCAAAAACCTGGCGCTTTCAGGTAGGCACTGGTCGCCGGGTCATCGATCAGCGCGAGCTTCTTGTCGGCCCCGCGCTGGTAGTTCGCGGCAAAGCGTGGCTGCTTGTCGGCGCTGACCTGGAACGAGGTGTCGACCATGCCCAGCGGGTCGAAGATGGTTTGCTGCAGGTATTGGGCGAAGGGCATGCCGGAGATGATCTCGACCAGCGCGCCGCAGGCGTCGGTCGCCAGCGAGTACATCCAGCGCTCGCCCGGCTGGTAGGCCAGCGGTATCTGGCCGAGCTTGTCCATGAAGGTGGCCACGCTGTCGCTGCCGCCGAAGCTGCGAACTTTCAGCGACCGGTAGACCGGATCGACCGGGTGCTGGATGCCCACGCCGGGCAGCCCGCCGCCATAGGTCAGGCCGGCGGTATGGCGCAGCAGGTCGCGGATGCTGACCGGGCGCATCGGCGCTTCGGTGCGCATCGCCTCGCCCTCGCCGCTGACGTAGACCTGTTGCCGGTCCCAGGACGGCACCCAGCGCGAGACCGGGTCGTCGAGCTGGAACAAGCCCTGTTCGTACAGACTCATCAAGGCCACCGAGGTGATCGGCTTGGTCATCGAGTAGAGGCGAAAGATCGTGTCATCGGCCATCGGCTTGGCCGCCGCCAAGTCCATCAGCCCGAAGCTGCGGAAATAAGCGGCGTGGCCACGCCGGGTGATCGCCATCTGGCAGCCAGCAATCCTGCCCTTGTCGATGTACTGGCGCTGCAGGTGGTCGGTGATGCGTTCCAGCCGGTTGATGTCCAGGCCGCTGAGGTGGGTCATGGGGGTGTTCCTCGAGATAGAGAGTGACAAACTACGAGACGGTTTCGTCGCGGCGGGACCTGCGCACCAAGAAAAAGCGGCCCGAAGGCCGCCAGAAGCATCACCGCGAGCGGTGCAAACTCAGGGTGCCGGGCAGGCCGCGGAGTTGGCTTTCGTCGCAGCGCGCAGGGCGCCGACAGTGTTGGGATTGTCGTCAGCACCCAGCGTGTTGTTCGTGTAAGTGCAGCCATAGGTCGACGCCGCCACCTTCGCAGCGGTCATCACATCGTCGCCTCCAGGCTTCGCGCCACCACCCTCCCACTTGACCATGTCGTCAAACGCGGTGGCCTGTTCGGCAACCGTGAAATCGCAGTGGCTGACGCCCCGGATCGCGCGCTGGACCAACCAAGCGCTGTTGCCCTTTGCGGCAACCCGTTTCTGGTAGGTCTGCTGCATGCTGAAGGGCACGTAGAGGTCACCCAGCGTGTGGATCGACACCACCGGAATCTTGAACTCTCCGTTGACCTTCGGAATCCAACGCAGCCCGTCAGTGCGCAACCGGTTGGCATCTGGGACGGCAGTCATCTTGATCACCGACGCGTTCAGCGCTGTGGACCCTGCCGCATCGCCTGCGATGGTGTAGGTGTAGGCGTTGGTGTCGAGCACGTTCTTGTTGAGGATGCCGGTGACCGTGCCATCCGAGCCGAAGACGCCCCAGGCGTAGCCAAAGGTGCCACCGAAGGCGATGCCCAAGTCGAACATCGGGCGGTCGCCGCCGGTGATGTTCTTCAGCACTGACAGGTACTGGGCGCCCTTGGCCGTGGGCACAGACGGGAAGGTCGTGAACAGCGTGCTGGTCACCATCGCGTTGATGTCAGCCCATTTGTCGGTCGGGTAGTTGGGCAGACCGGCCAGGGCCTGGGCCGTGACCTGCATCGCCGCGAACTGGTTGAACAGTTCGGTATCGCCCATCACACCGCACATCGGCACCGCGCCGTTGTACTTGACCTTGTTGATCGCGGTAGCTTGGGTCTCGTCCTCGATCGCCGCTGCCGTGATGTGGCCGCCCATCGAGACGCCGGTGATGTAGATCTTGGTCGGTGCAGCCAGCGTGCGACCGTTCTTGGCGGCGATCTTGGTAAATTCCAGCGCCAGCGCATTGGTGTCTTCGACCCCGGCGCGGACGTCGTAGTAGTTCTTGCTGTAGCTAGAAGCGGCCCAGGCGTAGCCATTCTGGATCAGGTAGCGACGGATCGGCGGACTATCGACCCCCACCGCCGCGCCAGTGCCGGCATAGCCATGCGCGTACATCACCAGCTTGCCGTTCCAGTTCGCCGGCACTTCAACGCGGTAGCCCGCGCCACCCAGCACGCCAGCCCAGCGGCTGGTGCCAGCCATCGCGGCGGCCACTGCGGCGGTATCGGCAGTGCCTGCAGCCATCGCGGTGAAGGCTGCCTGTGCGGCGTCAGCGGTGAAAACGCGGCTGTCCTGCAGCCGAGTCTCCTCGGGTGCGAGCGCTATGTCGCCACCACCGCAAGACGCGAGCAGTGACGCAATGCCCAGCGCTGCCAGCTTGAAACTGAGTTTTTTCATGAAACACCTCGTTGGGTTGATAAAAGTACGATCGTGCTTTTTCTAAGGACAAATCTTAAGCCGCCAATCGGGCGGTCGCTCCAAGGGTAAACATCAATCAGCCCATCAATAATGCCCACCGAGCTCGGAATATGACCCGATCCTCGCGTCGGCATGTCGGCTGGCAAAGCGCGGCCGCCACGCTTGGCCGACAAGGCCGATGGTGCGGGGTCAAGCGATCTCCGCCCCTCCAGCCACCCGAGCGCGCAGTCTTTCCAACAACCTGGCCGGCCGAATGCGGAATGACTCATCGCTGCCGCTGCCGCGGTCCACCCAGTCGAGCTCCAGCCTGCGGTACACCGGCTGCCAGCCTTCGCCATCGCGCAGCAACAGTTCCGGGTTGGGCAGGTAATGCCCGGTGCGGGTTCGAGCCCACAGCTTGCGCGCCGGTTGATAAGCGCTGTCGACCTCGGCGCGGGCCAGCACCTGGTTGATGTAGCTGCGCTTGCGCCGCTTCTCGGGCCAAAGTTGGATCGGCAAGGCCATCAGAACCTGGTGCAGTTGCTCGGCGAAAAAACCTTCCGCGTACTTCCAGCGCGGTTCGGTCCGGGCCTCGCAAATCGACCACTGTGTCTTGAAACCCGCCATCATCAGCGTCAGCGGCCAGTACTCACCCTGATGGGGGCTGATGCGCACCAACCGGCCATCGATCTGCAGATCGATCACGGCGGGCGCCAATGCGTCGAACAATCGCGGCAGCGCCTGTTTGGCGAAGGCCGGATCGTCAATGGCCCGGGTCACAGCTTGCAACCAGGCCGTCTGGCCGAAGTCGTCGACCCGGCTCATATCAGCCCCTTTGTCGATCAATGCCTCGACCAGCGCCAAATTGCCTGCGCGCGCGGCCAGCATCAGCGGCGTGGCGCCCACAGGGCTGGCATGGTCGACACCGTGGAGGTCGCACAGGCGCAGGACGTCCTTGAAATGCTTGCCACTGTAGGGCTGTAGGTGGCGTTGGCGCAGCGAGTCGACCGCGCGCCGGGCCTGTTGCACCAGCAGATGAGGGTCAGGCGAGGGAAAGACGAGCATCGCCGCCTGACCAATCCAGCCGAATTCGCCTACTGGCGCCAAGTTGCGGGCCGGCTGGAATCCGGCACGACCCAACTGCTCGACCCAGCCCTGCTGGCCGTGCCACAGCGCGTAGTCCATCAGCAGCTGCTTTTGCTTGGCGCTGGGGTTTGCGCGGTCCAGCGCTTTGGGCACGAGCTCCTCGATCAGCGCGCGACTCCACGGTGTCCAGGGCACGGGCTTGCCCTGCAGGAAAGTCGTGCGTATCGCCTGGGCCTGCTCCTGCTTGCCCTGGAGCTCGAGCTTGCGCGCTTCCTGCGCCCACTCTTCGCGGGTCGAGACCGTGCCGGCCCCGGCACGTGCCTCACCTGGCTTGAGTCCCAGCAGGCCGAGCAGCGGGTGGCCGGTGTCGGACTCGATGATGGTCAGGCTCTCGACCGCGCGCGTCATCGCCACGTACAGCGCGTTGACGTAGAACTTGTAGAGCTCGAGCGACTTGTCACCCTTGTCGGCGGCACGCCGGTAGTCGAGCTCGTCGCGCAGCAAGTCCTGGGCACTGACGCCCTCGCAGACCTCGGCGTAGGCCGCGCGCTGGCCCGAGACCAGCCCCAGCAACAGCACATGCGGGTACTCCAGCCCCTTGGCCTCGTGCACCGAGAAAATCAAAGGGGTGCGCAACTGTGCCCGAGCCGCCGGCTTGTCCTCGTCGCGCAGCACGATCACCGCATGACGCGCCGACCCTCGGGTGCTGGCATCGAGCTGCTTGAGCGTTGCTTCCTTGGCGCCGACCAGACTGACCTCACCGGCCTCGCCCGAGCTGCTTTGGACCAGAAAATTGCTCTCGCGGTCGATCGAGCCGAAGCGCGCCTGCTTGATCTTGAGCAGCGCGTTGGCCAACTCGGTCACCGCCCGGGTGTTGCGGAAATTGGCCCGCAGCACCTGCAGCGGCTGGCGCTGCGCGGCGTCGCCGGCCAAGCCTTGCCAGAACAGCGCGCGCACTGCGGCCCAGGAGAAGAAGTTTGGGTGCACGATCTGGTTGGAGTCCCCGCACAGCAAGAACTGCCCTGGCGTCTTCAGGCAAGCCAGCACCAGCGCGAGTTGCACACCGGTCAAGTCCTGCACCTCGTCGATCACAATGAAGTCGTAACAGGGCTGGGCCAAGGCCCGCCAGTCGTGCGCAACCAGGTTGAGGTCGAACAGCCCGGCATCGACCAGCCACTGCCGGTAGCGGCCGAACAAGCCGTGCGCGGCCTCACGCGCGGCAGGCGCCAGCAGGCTCTGGCGCGACCCGAGTGCAAGGTAGTCGGGCAGGCTCAATGGACCCGCGGGCTGGGCGCCGATCACGCCGCGAAACTCCTCGAACAGCGCATGGGCGTCGATCTCGCCCAGCGCCTTGGCGGCAACCCGGTGCCGGTCGAACCAGCCACGGAAGGCGTTGAAGTCAAGCTCGCGGCCAGCAGGGATGCGCAGCGTCTCGAGAAACTCGCGGTAGCTCAGGAACTCGGGCTCTTGCTCCGGGTTTTCGTAGCCCAGCGCGCCGTACAGCGCACGCGCCGACTGCGCCAGGAAGGCCGACTGGGTGACGTAGAGCACCCGGCCAGTCGCCTCGCGCAGCTTGGCCAAGGTCACTGCAGTCTTGCCCGAGCCGGCCGAGCCCACCAGCACCACTGGCGCGGGCAGCCTGCGCACGGCTTCTTGTGCATCGTCGAAGACGATGGGCTTGTCCAGCAGTTCGAACTCGTTGCGGCTGGGATTCAGCCAGCGAAGCGGCGTGGCATCGGCCTCGGGCGGGCCCGCTGCCGCGACCGCAGGTTCGCGGTCGATCTTGGCCTCGTCCACCGCCGCGCCACGCAGGAAGCGCGACTTGTCGTAAGCGTGGTTCTCGATCACCTCCAGCGCCAAGCACACCGTCTCGCCGCCGTGACGGGCAAACTGCAGCAGCAAGCGGTTGCTGTGGTCGAGCTTGGCGCGGTAGTAAGCGCCATGGTGCAGCTTCTTGACGTCCGGGCTCTTGAAGTCACCGGACTCTATCGCCGCCTTCACCTTGGCAAACGCCGGCTTGACGCGCCGCAGGTCTAGGTCTTTGTACTGGAGTAGGCGCATCGGCTGGGCGGGGTACGGTGAAGATCCGCAATTCTGGCGCACGGCTCACCCAGCAGGCAGGCCGCGCAACACCCATCCGAGGGCGATGTGCCTCGCAAGTTACAGCCGCATGCGCTGGGTCAGCGCACCGTCAACCGGGTGTCGGTGATGAAGCCGACCGCAGGGCTGTCCAGCAAGGCTGCGGCGCCTGCCATCGGCGGCTGCGCTCCCAGGCGGCCGGTCCGGTCTTCGGACTTCAGGCCTCGTCGGCCTCGATCAGCAAGCGTTGTCGGCTCACGCCGCGGCAAGCGCAGCGCAGCACCAGGCGCAGCGCTTCGCCGACCGCCAAGGTGCGGGCAAAACGGTAATCCAGGCCGTCGAAACTGCCAGGGTTGTGGCTGGCGATACGGCGCTGCCACTGCAGCGCACCGTTGGCCAGCACGGTCATCTCGTGCCAAGCACCGTCCAGTTCGTCACCGCAGCGCACCGTCATCGCGCAGGCGATCTCGAACCGGCGTTCGCGCTGCAGGTCGGCGGGGATCAGCAGCAGCGCCTGCGCGGCGTCGCCAGCATCGACAGCCCACCGCTCGGGCGCCACCGGCCCGGCCGCCGCATCCGGCAAGAGCTTGCGCGCCACCGCGTCAGCCCTGGTGCCGCCAGGCACACCCAGCGAGCTGGGCATTGATCGCTTCGGCAAGGTCGCGGCTGATGGGGTTGGACATGGCAAGGCCTTTTGGAGCGGGACAGGAACGCGGCTGCGATGGTAGCCGCGCGCCAAGCTTGTCACCTGGTGGCGCAGGTTGCGGCGCAATCGCACCAAACCAGCGGCAGCGCTCGCCACATCCGCCGGCGCAATGCCTCGTTGCCAAGCTTGCACGGCGACCAAGCCAGCAGCCATGACGAAACACCATCTGTGAAATCTTGCAAACCCGGATTGCATGGCGAAACCATCGCGCCACTGAAATGAGGGGGTTGCAACAGAACTCGCCCCGTCAGTTTGATGTGCCACAAAGGCGCCCGTCGGCACGACAGCACCATCGATCGCTCCAAATGAACGATCCGGAAAGCGAAACATGAAACCCTTCACGCGAACATTTGTCTCATTCGCAACGCTGACCGCGTTAGCGACAGGCCCGGCAAGTGCAGCTGTGTTCGGCAGCTTGGCCAACTTTGACGCCATCAACGACACCGGCGTGATCGCCAGAGGCTTCGAGATAGAACTCCACGGCATCACAAAGGGCCAGATCAGCGACGTCTTCGGATTGAATCGAAATTTCGGCACACCCTCTCCTGGCGACGTCGAGCGCTACGGTCTGCCGACCATCGGCGATCTGTACGATGGCGCAGGCACGGTGGTAGGCGCGAAGGTGACTTACAGGGCCAGCTTTGCAGGGGGCGTCTGGTCCACCGGAACAGACTTTCGAAGCGCCGCCAACCCCTTCAACACCCCCGGCGAGAGTTGCTGGTCCTTCGGCAATGTCGGCTACCCCAACGTCCCATGCGACCACTTCGGCGTCAGCACCTTCGGTTC